>NZ_UGOZ01000002.1 GCF_900452865.1 Legionella taurinensis | reverse complement strand
CCCATCATGGCTTACCCGCCATTGAAGCCATTGGCGGCAGCGTGATTTATTTTGTTGATGACACCACCGAACCTTTTGCCAACCAGTGGCATCTGACCGGCTCAGCGTCAACACAACCCGGTTGTGGTTTGACGGCCATTGATCACCTCACCCACAATGTCTATCGCGGCAACATGGACAAGTGGGCGGCATTCTACGAAACGATCTTTAATTTTAAAGAAATTCGTTTCTTCAACATCAAAGGCCAAATGACCGGCCTTATCAGCCGCGCCTTAGGCAGCCCCTGCGGCAAGATTAAAATTCCTTTAAACGAATCCAAGGATGATCAATCCCAGATTGAAGAGTTTCTCCACGATTACAAAGGCGAAGGAATACAGCACATTGCCCTGAACTCCAGCAACATTTACACCACGGTCAATACGCTTCGCACAGCGGGCGTCAGTTTCCTGGATGTGCCCGATACCTATTACGAAATGATTGATCAGCGGGTTCCCTGGCATCAGGAGCCAGTTGCCCAGTTGCGGCAGGAAAAAATTCTCATTGATGGCGACAAGGACCCCGCCGGTGGGTTGCTGCTGCAGATTTTTACCGAGAACGTCTTTGGCCCTGTGTTTTTTGAAATCATTCAGCGCAAAGGCAACGACGGTTTCGGCGAAGGTAATTTCCAGGCGCTGTTTGAAGCCATCGAGCGCGATCAAATCCGCCGCGGCACCTTACAGGAAGCACACTGATGAAATTAGCCAGCTTGAAATCCAGAGACAGCCGCGACGGCGAATTGTGCGTCGTCAATCAATCCATGACTCGTGCTATCCGTGTGGGTCATATTGCAAGGACACTCCAGCAGGCCCTTGACCATTGGGAAGCCAAGGCCCCCGAATTACTGGAAGTGTATGAAGCATTAAATGAAGGGGATCTGGCGCACAGTTTTACTTTTGATCCGGCCCATGCCGCTGCCCCCCTGCCGCGTGCTTACCAATGGGCGGATGGCAGCGCGTTCGTCAACCACGTGGAACTGGTGCGCCAGGCACGCGGAGCGCAGCTTCCCGACGATTTCTGGACCGATCCGCTGATGTATCAGGGCGGGTCTGACAGTTTCCTGGGTCCGATGGATGCGATTGAAGTGGCGGATGAGAAATTCGGCATTGATTTTGAGGCTGAACTGGCTGTCATTACGGATGATGTGCCCATGGGCGTCAGTGTCGAGCAGGCAGGACAGCACATCAAGCTGTTCATGCTGGTGAATGATGTTTCCTTGCGTAACCTGATCCCTCCTGAATTGGCCAAGGGGTTTGGTTTTTTCCATTCCAAGCCCTCAAGCGGTTTTTCACCCGTGGCCATCACGCCAGATGAGTTGGGCAGCCATTGGGATGGAAAGCGGGTGCACCTGCCGCTCAGGAGTTATTTAAACAGTCAGTTATTTGGTCAACCCGATGCGGGAACCGACATGACCTTCTCCTTTCCGCAATTGATTGCTCATGCCGCAAAAACAAGACCCTTGGGCACAGGCACCATCATCGGTTCAGGTACCGTCTCCAACCGGGATCGCAGCAAAGGCTCGTCTTGTATAGTTGAAAAACGTATGTTAGAGATTATTGCTGACGGAAAGGCAACCACCGATTTTATGCGTTTCGGCGATTCCATTCGCATTGAAATGGTGGATGAGCAAGGGCATTCTTTGTTTGGAGCAATTCATCAAACCGTTGTTCAATATAAAGGATAAACGTGAAACTATATGATTATTTTCGTTCAACGGCGAGCTATCGCGTGCGCATCGCCCTGAATATTAAAAACATCAGCTATGAAACGCTGGCAGTTCATCTGGTGAACAATGGCGGCGAACAACATCGGCCGGAGTATCTGGAAATGAATCCTCAGGGCCTGGTTCCTACCCTGAATGAAAATGGTCATATTATTACGCAATCGCTCGCCATCATTGAATACCTGGACGAGATGACGCCCACGCCGCCCCTGCTGCCACAGACGCCTTTAGGCCGCGCGCATGTCCGCAGCCTGGCCCTCACCATCGCCTGTGATATCCATCCCTTGAATAACCTCAGGGTGCTTAACCGGTTAAGGTACCAATTCGATGCCGATGAGCCTCAGATCCGTGAGTGGTATTTTCATTGGCTTAAACTCGGTTTCGATGCCGTTGAAAGCCGCTTGCAGCAAATGCCGCATAAAAATCAAGTTTGTTATGGCCATGAAGTGACACTGGCGGATATCTGCTTGATACCCCAGGTTTACAATGCCCATCGTTTTGGCTTTCCTATGGTCAACTATCCGTTAATCAACGCCATTAATGAGCATTGCCTGTCGTTAAGTCCTTCAAAAATGCAGCCCCTGAAGACGCTTAAACGTACAGATAAAAGCCATAGGCTAACAAAATGATGCCAAGCACCAGGGCAATACCTGCCGTAATGTAATAACCAGAGCCCGCATAAAAGGATCGGCTGAACGTCATCATTTTTTTGGAAAAGCCAGCCATAAGACCGATTTAATTAAAATCAGCCAGGCGATAATGGTAATGATGACTTCTTCATCCCAAACCCAGAGGTTATGCACGAGCACCAGAATAATACCGATGATGAGCGAGAACGTCGCACCAATAAGAATGGCATGCGAGCCTTCGTGAAGATTGGTCATCAGGTTTCGATAATAATCAGCACGCGTTAACATCACGATGGCCACAATCAGTAAATAAAAGCCCAGCACTTGACTAATCAACAATGAATGGAGTGATTCAGGCATGGTCAGCTCCCTGCAGTTTTCCATACTTACAGTTTAGTACATCGTCAGCATTCCCTCTTCCGCTGCGTTGACGAAGCTTGTTAAACCGGCATTAAAACCATGCCTTTTTCACTGTCGCAGTCGTTACCCGCCCCGCAGTATCCCGCTTAAGAATAGTCCACTCCGCCTTGCAGCGTTGCAAATGCCCCATCAGGATCGTCTGATCATTGCAATAGTAGCGCACCGGGAGGTTCTCAATTGTTTCGCTTTGACGTGCGGCTTCGCATTGCTCACCGTTCAGGAGTTCAACAGCCCAGGGATAGGCTCTCGACATGTCCAGTTCGGTATGCTGACTGTTGTCCGCGGCTGTGTTCAATTTTATGAGCACACTGCGGCCAACCCAGGGGGATTGCGGACAAAGGGCTTCGGTGTTGTCGCTGAATTTTTAATGAAGCAGGGATCAAACACCTGCCCCTCTGCGAGACAACGCCACGCATCCTCCCGCGCGATGCGCTGCGACTGCTGCCAGCACTCCCCCGAAAGACGTTTATCAATAATCAGGGGAATTTGCTGTTCTGTTCCTCCAAACGGCCTGAACAATTTCAATTCGGTATCCTCTGCCATGACACGAAAGGAGTAAAGAATGGCTAAAATGATCATTAGAACACGCGGCATGGATTACCTCACTTATTTCATTTAGTGTATTATCCTACTTAATCGTGGCTTGAACCACAATCGACACGTATTTTGCCTGACTGGTGCATAATGCAACCTTCTATTGGAGTGGATATGACAGAAGTTTATACAATTAAACAGTGTTTGGACGGCGAGGTTCCGGTTGACGCCCGCGTCACTGTGAGAGGCTGGGTAAAAACCCGCCGTGACTCGAAGGCCGGCCTTTCTTTCGTGGCCTTGCATGACGGTTCCTGTTTTGCACCCATTCAGTTGGTTATCAGCGAACAACTGCCCAATTACCAGGATGACGTGCTTAAACTCACCGCAGGCTGTGCCATTTCGGCAACCGGTCAATTGATTGCCTCGCAGGGAAAAGGGCAACAGTTTGAAATTCAGACTGAAGCCTCGAAGTCGCCGTTGGGTTGAAAACCCAGACACCTACCCGATTCAAGCGAAACGTCACACGCTGGAATTTTTACGAGAAGTCGCTCATTTGCGCCCTCGCACCAATACCATCAGCGCCGTAACCCGTGTGCGTCATTGCCTGGCTCAGCAGTCACCGCTTTTTCCATGAGCAAGGGTATTTCTGGATTCACACACCGATTATCACCGCCAGCGATTGCGAAGGCGCAGGCGAAATGTTCAGGGTCAGCACGCTTGATCTGCTCAATCTGCCAAAAACGGCACAGGGAGGGTGGATTTTTCCAAGGATTTCTTTGGTCGAGAAACCTTCCTCACAGTCTCTGGGCAGTTGAACGTCGAGGCGTATTGCCTGGCCATGTCCAAAGTGTATACTTTTGGTCCCACCTTCCGTGCTGAAAACTCCAACACCAGCCGCCATCTCGCGAATTCTGGATGATTGAGCCCGAAGTGGCTTTTGCTACCCTAAACGACATTGCCGCGTTGAGTCAGCGCATGTTGCGCTACCTGTGTAAGACCGTACTGGATGAGCGCGGTGACGACATGGAGTTTTTCAATCAGTTTGTATCACCTGGCTGCATTGAGCGGCTTGAACACATTGTCGCGTCTGACTTTGAGATGATGAGTTATACCGATGCCATTAACGCCTTAAGTAAAGCGGATAAGAAATTTGATTTTCCCGTAAGTTGGGGGCTTGATCTGCAGTCCGAACATGAGCGATATCTGGCAGAAGAATTGTGCAAAAACCAGTTATCCTCACCGATTACCCCAAAGACATCAAGGGCTTCTACATGCGCCTTAACGACGATGGCCGGACGGTGGCAGCGATGGATGTGCTCGCCCCGGTATTGGTGAAATCATCGGCGGCAGCCAGCGGAAGAGCGGTTGCACATCTTGATCAGCGCATGGAGGAGTGTAAACTGGATAAAGACAATTACCAGTGGTACCGCGACCTGCGCCGTTATGGCAGCGTACCTCATGCCGGCTATGGCTTAGGCTTTGAACGTCTGATTAGCTATGTCACCGGCATTGGTAACGTACGGGACGTGATCCCATTCCCACGTACCCCGGGCCATGCCGATTATTAATGACCGGCTGAACCTGGCGCGGACACCGGCGCCGGGTTTGCATCGCTCTGATTTTCAAACTGCCTGTCATGGAATTTCACCCGCTGACTTCCGGGTGAAAAAAAGACGGGCCCATTTTCCCAATAATTTCACCAAAATCAGAGACTTGCTTAGGCGTCTGATGCACGTGTTTTAATTCGTTTCACGGCTGGAAAATCCCCATGGTTGAGTGATTTGGGCATGTTGTCACCTTTACACATAAATCCCTCCACTGGATAGAGTTATGAAAATAAACGACCGTCCTGAATGGCATAGTGTTTGTCCATTCGGTCGGCCAACTGCTTATCGTGAGTAACGATAACCAGGGCGGTATTAAACTGTTCATTGAGCTTAAGCATCAGCTCAAAAATTTTCACGGCCGTGGCATGATCCAGATTGCCGGTGGGCTCATCCGCCAGCACGCACTGGGGCTGATGCACCAAAGCGCGGGCGATGGCTACGCTGCCGTTCGCCGCCAGACAATTGCGCGGGCTTATGCGTCACCCGATGAGCAAGGCCCACCTTATCAAGCATCAATAACGCCAGCTCCCGGGCGTCCGTCACCGATTTATCGCCCAGCAAAAGAGGCATGGCCACATTTTCAAGGGCTGAAAATTCAGGGAGTAAATGATGAACTGGTAGACAAAGCCCAATTTCTCATTGCGAAGCTGGCAACGTTTTTTTCAGTCAGAGACTGCCAATCCACTCCCTGCATCCGCACCTGTCCCTCACTGGGTTTATCGAGCCCCCGAGAAGGTGCAATAAGGTGCTCTTACCCGATCCCGACGGCCCAACAATGGCAATCCGATCACCGGCCTGCACTGAAAAATCAATGCCGTTAAGCACAGGAACAATGGACGTCCCGTCATGGTAGGATTTGCTGAGGCGCTCACAGGAAAAATAGTCTCACTCATAATGCAAAGCTCCGCAATAACGGTTCTGGACGCACGCCAGGCCGGATAAATGGTGGCGATAAAGCTCATTAATAGGCCAACCGCAAATCTGCACCAGATCGACCCACATGATTTTTGAAGGAAGGTAATCGACAAAATAGATACTGGACGACAAGACCTGAACATGGAAAAGCGATGCAGGTGATTCACAATGGCCGTGGCATTACTGGCTAAAATAATACCGCCGATAAGACCCAACAAGGTGCCAACAACCCCTACCATCAAGCCCTGGACAATAAAAATTTTAAGAATCATCGATGGCGTAGCGCCAATGGTTCGTAAAATGGCGATTTCTGCCTGCTTGTCATTGACCACCATGACCAAGGACGAAACCAGATTAAACGCAGCCACGGCGATGATGAGCAGCAGGATGAGGAACATCATGGTTTTTTCCATCTTGACGGCTTGGAAAAAAGGGGCCAAATGGTCAGTCCAATTGCCTACTTCATAGCATCACCCAGCGTCTTGCTGATTCATGAGATAATTCCGGTGCCTTATAAATTTCCTTGATTTCATCTTCACGCCGCTGACCTGGTCACCCAATTGCAATAATTTCTGGGCATCGCCCAGGTTGATGAAGGCGAGTTGGTATCGAATTAAATCCGGTCCGGCTGAAAAAACACCGACCACCGTAAACCGTTTAAAACGGGGAATCATTCCCGCAGGTGTCACCGTCGCCTGAGAATCATGATGTTACCTTATCGCCAATCATCAAGCCCAGACTGTCCGCAAGCCCCGCCCCAGGATTAAGCCAAAATGCTTTAAATCCGCGAGATCCCCTGCCAGCATTTTTTCCTTAGATGGGTCACTGCCTGTTCTTTTCAAGCAATACCCCGGTTAATACAATCGGAAGAACCTGGCCCTCATGCGTCAACAGGCCCTGAGCACCGACATACGGAGCCACCGCTTTACATCTGGAAAAGTCATCAGTTTTTTATCGAGGGCCTGCCAGTTGCTGATTTTGCCATCGAGCCCGCTGACGGTAATCTCAGGGGCCATACCAAAAAAACGCTTATGGATTCTTCATCAAACCCATTCATCACCGATAAAACCGTGATTAAAAACCATCACCCCAGGGCAATCCCAAGCATGGAGCTTAACGAAATAAAAGACACAAAATGATTTCTTTTTTTGCCCGGGTGTATCGCAACCCGATGTAAAACGCCAATGGTTTGAACATAGATGGTTTTTTTTGATAAAAATCTATTGTAGTGAAAAAGCGCCGCAAGATATAGCTCGCATTGCACAAATCATGTGTTTATTCACCGGTGGCTGCTGCCTCTTAACATTTCCTTAAGAAAAATAGGGTTAATGAGACGTCCAACCCAGAGGAAAGTAAAAAGATGAAAAAAGCGCAGAAAATTTTTTAGCCAAAATAGAAAAAATTCTACCCCAAAAATCCAACCCCTTTCTGATTAACAGATTTTAATCGAGTTAAAACTGGATGCCCTGGATACGAAAGATAAAGATTTCGCCGAGTTTATCGTCAAGGCGCGCTCACAGAAAATCGACTTAACCAAGCTGATCAGTACCTTAAAAACGCTCTGACCACTAATGAGCCCCTTTGCCAACTCTTGGCCATTATTGAAGAAAAGCAATAATTGCGGATTCCGACCTGATGCAATAGCCGATACTTTGGAATGCAACTGAACCTGTTGTTCCTTTTGAAGGCATGTTAGTCACCATGGCCAACAGCAAAGTGTTTGCCAAAGAAGTCTACGATCATTTAGTCACATTAAGCGCAATCGATTTCCCGGAAGCCCCCTCGCTGACTTTATTTTCGGCGTCCCCTCAACGCGACCTTGTTTGAGCGGTGAAAATGGTTTCGATTAAACCGGTCATCTGACAGTCCTCTTCCACCGCTCCATGGGTGACAGCAAGAAACCCAGGAAGCCCTGGATCAGTTTATCAGGGAGAACGGCTTGTCCGGCACCAACGCCGGATCGAGACAGCAGAACCAAAGGCCTTATCAGAAAAACAGTCCGGTGATGGGATTAAATATCCTTGAAGCGGCCTGGGAAGACGCAACCGGCCATGCAAAGAGAATGGCGGAATTGACAATGCAGAATCCGGGATTGGTCTCATCCAAATCATGGAGCAGCAACAGTACATGAATCAATGCGATTACTTCAGCACGCTATTGCCGGAAGGCACCCATCGAAAAGACGACGGCAGTTATGAATTAATCCCCGACTTAAAAATCGATGACGCAAAAAAGCTGGTATCCCAGTTCCATTCATCCACAATGGCGGATTTATACACCAGTTGGAATCTTTTTTTTGTGGCTGCCAATATTGATACCGTGGTCATGCCACTGAAGTTACTGCTCCCCACGGTCATGTCGGCCCACCCCTCCAACTACAAGGAAACGCGGGTTTTATCGTTGTTTTTAATCGGAAATCTGTTTCTTCACGCCAGTAAGAACAACCCCTTTTTCAAAAATTTACCTTAGCGAACGCCGATATTATTTTCAAAGAATGGGGCAGAATTAACAATGAATACGCCAACCAGCAACTGCATGCGCTTTGTCCCGAAGTACCCGCGTCAACCAAACCCTCGTTGCAGGAGGTTCTCGGTTACCATACCCACCTTAATTTTTTAAAACACCTGTACAATTTTGTCAGGGATTCCAGCCATTACCGTTTTACGCCCTCATCTAAGGGTAAACAGCCCGGGCCTCAATTCTTTACGCCGGTAAAAACCTTAAACACCATGGAATCGGCGACTGAGAAAAAAATAGAATACACGGCGGCCTTAATCCGCAAGGCCTGAAGCGCTCAGGCCTTGCAATACTACATTTTGGGGGATTTCAAGACATCCTGCTTGCACGGTTGCTCAGCCTTGGCCTGTGCAGACGCCCAAAGAGTAAATGCGTTTTCCTGCTTGCCGGCGAGCACTGCGGCATGCCTGGCCCGCTCACGCAATGCTGGATAATCATGCAATTCATTGCACTTTTCCAGCATGGCATCAATCGTTTCAAGGGAAAAGGGATTACTGTTCTTAAGCCCACAACCATAATAGGCATTATGAATGGCCTCGGTTGACTGGTTTTCAGCCTGCCGTGCCAGGTAAAGCGACTTCCATAATGAAAAGAGACTGCCTTCGTATTGCGTTTTCCATTCATTGGGCGACTCGTCCCTGTTGATTTGCGACAAGGCGTGCAGCAAATGAAAATACCCATTCGCCAACAGCAGATAGCCCGGGGTCCCATGCCGCTTCGCCAGACTTTCCCGGCTGTAGAGGATGGCGGCAAATGTCTGTATAAAATTCAGGTCTGGCTTATTGGCGGCGATGACAATTTCATGAATCCAGCTTTGAGCGGCATGAATGGAGTGACAATTTAACGCCTGATTCAGATGCTCCTGATAGCGCTCCAGATTTCCCTGTGCTTTCTCACGCTGCGCCAGCAGGAAAAGCGTGTGGCCCACCGTCAAATCGGCGTCGCAAACCCCATCCTGGCCTTTAAAGGCATATTTGCTGATTGCCCGTCGTCGCTCTTTCCAAAACTCATCAAACGCATTCGATTTCAGAATGTCATAAAGATCGGGCGATTGCATGCAAAACTCTGCCAGTTTGCTGGCGTTCCACGACGATAGCAGGGCAATCACGGCCTCAAACGCGTCTTCGCGCAGCAAATCACCAATGGAGGGGGAACTTTCATCTGTCATGAGTACCTCAATGCTTAAAGCCAGCAAATATACTCTAATTTAACTACAAATTAACATTCTTTGCACATATTTTTCCCACGGAGGTCAATTAAATACCAAATAATAACCTATATTTACAATAATCCTTCTTTATTCTACATGAGAACAGCATGCCACTGTCAGAGCAAAGCAAAATTGCCATCATTAAACGTTTTCTTACCGAAAACAGCACCCCCCGCTGGACAAGGAACTTTCGGACGAAGCGATTAAAACGATGCCTCTGTTTAATAAACTGGGCAACAGTCTTGACCAGCTGGCTGATTTTGACCCTGTGATTCATTTTGCAACGTTGAATCAGGACGTCAATCAATGGCAATTGTTAACCCAGGTGCTTAAAAGTGGTTTGGACCTTCGCGCAGGCAGTCCGCCCACGATCGAAAAAGTGGATTACCCTGCCATGCGGGCCACTACGGATCGCCATGCAATCAGCCTTCTGCCGCAGCCTGACTATTATCAACGTGTGCCGAAACCCAATCCAGGGGCTCAGCAAATGTTGGATCCGCTCATTGACAATGCCCGTACTGCCCTGGGAAAACTCCTTAAAACATACCCTGAATTTGAAAAATTTGATCCCAAATACATCCCCGACATTCAAAAAAACATTGAGATTCTAAAAGGCAATATAAAAATAGCTGAATCAGTCAAGGATGACGTGAACCTTAAAAAATTCACGTCGCAATTGACCTTATTGGAAGATCTACACAAGATTAACCAATTGAGAATCATTCAGATCCCCAATGAAAACGGTGCAGCTTTTAACTATTGCGAGCTGGCTGAGTCAGCCGGCGGGGTCACTGAAAAAGTATCACTGATTAGTCTGTCTAAAGTCACAAGCCAGTTAACCACCCTCGTAACAACGGCTCCGACTACCGTGCAGGACTACCTGGATCATCGTAACGATTACAAGCTCAGCACGCAGGCCATTTTAAAATTGCCCAAGCACGGTAAAATTGAAGAAGTCCAGCGCGAATCCCTGGCCCTCAATTTTTCCCGCCTGTCCGGACTCGATACCACTCAATCCTCCATGGTAATGTATAATGGAAAACCGACTCTGTTTGTCCCCTTCGACGACATTCGACTGCTGAAAGATTTTGCCCATGGTAAAGTGTTCAAATCCGGATTGACAGGCTCTCAGACCTATGAACATTATTCCACCATTGATCCCGTAGGCTCCGGTTTACAATCCAATGTATTCATTCAGGATTTTGGCAAAAGCCTTGGCGTATTCTACCTTTGCAGTGATCCGGATTTTGTCGGCGGTTACAATCAAAACAAGGCCTTGCGCAACAGTAAAAGCCTGTTCATGTTTGATATGGTAGTCATGCCGGGCGATAAACTGAAACTGGATAGCCGTTTAAGTCTTCAGCCCAATGAATTTCTTGTCAAACACACCCGTCATGGCCAGGGTCGCAACCGAACCTTGATTGAAGACTCCGCTTTCCATGAAAAATTCAATAGCCTGCTGACGGTGATGAGGAATGAGAATCGCATGCTGGCTTATCTTGATTTAACCATCAGCCGTCACGCCGCCCACATTGAGCAGCTGAAAAAATCGCTGGACAATGCCACCTCCAGTCAGGCGAAAGAAATAAAAAGTGAAATCAAGCAGGTGGCCGCACTGCAAAAAGATGCCGAGCTTATCAGACAAAGCGTCAAAAACCGGATAAGCCGAATCCCGGAAACCTTCCCGGGCTCCGAAAAAATCAGTTATAACGGCATGGCCAAGGGCCTTATTCTCGAAAAATTACTCAATAATCCGGCCTTATTTAATGACGAAGGACGACCCTACCGCAATCCCTGGACTTACCGCAACGAAACCCAGCTCACCTACATGAAATTTCTTCCCGGGCAGGATCACAATGGGGACAAAGTACTGTTGGCTTTCTCCTCCATTATCCCACCGCAAATGGTCAGTTTTATCAAACGGCATGGGGCACCTTCCTTAACCATCGTTCCTCATCGGAATGAGTTTGAACTCACGCACATGACCATTTCGGTGAAAGAGTTGGCCGCGCTTCAGGAAACCATGCTTTACCCGGAGACGCATCTCGACGGGCTTTTACCTACAGACTACCTTAATCTAAGTGACTTGCATGCCATCGGCAATGCCTATGGCGAAGGGCATCGCACACGCATCATTTCCTTGATGCAGGAATACAAACAATTCATGGCTCAAACCGGAGTAAATGAGCCCAGTGTCCAAAGTAAATTAAAGGCCATAAATTCCGTCGATGCGGATCTGCTTGAATTCATCAATACAGCCAAAGACAAAGGGTTTGCCATGCATGTCCGCAAGAAGCTGCAGTTTGACATTCAGCAGCAATTGCGCAGCATGATTCCCGCAAAGGAGCTACCCGACAACCTGGATGAGGCATTCAGTGCCGCCTTGAAACTGGATCAGATAAACACCTTTAATCGCGTCATGGAAACTGCCATCGAAACCAAAAAATGGAATTCCCCGGAATTTAAAAAGTTCCTTCAGGCATGCATTAACCATTATCAAGGAGCAACCGATCATCATTTGGCCATTGACGCCAGCCGCAACGTCGCAAAAGCGGGCGGAGAAACCATGAACGCCTTCAGAATGCCATTGAAAGCGGTCTTAACCCCTGTATCTAAAGTCAGTAAGTCAGAAGATGACCACCTCGATGACATTGATCCCCTCATCATTCAACAGCAACAACTGAAGCAACAACAAGAAAAATTAGAAAAATCCGTCTCTATGGATAATACTAATAGTGAGGAGGAAGTAGAGCATCAGGAAGTATCACCAACTACAGTCAGTGTAGAGGTGAAGTAACTGTAACAGCACTTTCAAAAGGGACTTGAGGAGTGATTATGCCTGTACATGAACGACGACAGCACTTTCGCATTGATGATCAGATTTATTTTGATTACAAAATCCTGCAGCCGGGAGGTTTTTTTTCAGATAAATCAATCACGGATGAGCTATTGGGGCAGAATGGCCAGCGTTACGTGGAAACGACCCAATATTTTCAAAGCCTTGACTACGAGTTGTCCGAGCTCACTCAGGAAATCGCTTTGAAAGACCCAACCATGGCCCATTACCTGAATCTTATCAACGCCAAAATTGACCATTTGGCACACCACCTGTTAATTGGTGAAAAAATACACCTGCGCAAGGTCAATATCAGCTTGGGCGGTATGGCGTTTAAAGCCAAAGATCGAATTAAGGAAAAAACCCGTTTAAAAATAGTGATTTATACTAAACCGAAAATGGTACCCATCATCCTGGATGCCACGGTGGTTTACAGCCAGTTTTTAGGTGAGAGTATGTACAGAACCGCCGTGCAATTTGAAACATTAACGAATGAGCAGGAGCAGTTGCTGTCCCAGCACATCATGCTGGCCCAGGTCCGATGCCGTGCGGATTAAAATTAAAGCATTGCATTGCTGAGTCTGACACAATCCAGCATAATTTGGGCTCCTTTTGTTGTTATTTGCAGGTATAAGATGCCCAGACACATTTTTTGTTCAAAATTAAATCAAGAAGCTGAAGGCCTTGACGCCCCCCCTTTCCCCGGTGAGCTCGGCGAAAAAATCTACCATCATGTGTCAAAACAAGCCTGGACTATGTGGCTTTCTCATCAAACCATGCTCATTAATGAATACCGTTTAAGCCTTATCGACCCCAAGGCGCGCGAGTTCCTCACGAAAGAAATGTCGAATTATTTTTTTGGCGACGGCTCTGCCAAACCGGCCGGATTTGTTCCTGAAGAGTAGGTGATGTATGTTTCATGAGTTGCTGAATGTCCACAGTGAAGTCTTTTCTGCCATTGCACATCGACAACCCGTCGTCGTCCTCGAATCCACCATCATTTCGCATGGCATGCCCTACCCCGATAATCTCGCCACCGCCCGCCTGGTGGAGCAGCTCATTCGTGAAGAGGGCGCTATTCCGGCGACTATCGCCCTGCATCGGGGGAAAATTCACATTGGCATCGATGAGGAAATCATGGACGAGCTGGCCCAGGCAAACGGCGTCATGAAAGCCTCACGCCGTGATTTAGCTTATGTGTTAAGCCAGAAACTCACCGCCAGTACGACTGTCGCTGCGACCATGTACTGCGCCTATTTAGCCGGCCTTCCCCTTTTCGCCACGGGTGGAATTGGCGGCGTTCATCAGGAAGTACAGGACAGTTTTGACATTTCTGCTGACATCATCGAATTGTCGTCAACGCCGATGACGGTCGTCTGCTCAGGCGCCAAATCCATTCTTGATTTGCCGAAAACCCTGGAAATGCTGGAAACGCACGGCGTGGCCGTGGTCGGCTACCAGACCGACGAATTTCCCGCCTTCTACAGCCACTCCAGCGGCATTCCCCTGGTTCACCGCCTGGACAGTCCGGAAGACATTGCCGACATGATGCACTTCCAGCGCCGCTTAAATATCCGTAACGGCATTGTTGTCGCCAACCCCATTCCCAAACACGCTGAAATTCCTGATTCAGATATTACACCCATCATTGAGCAGGCGCATCGCGAAGCCCAACACATTCAAGGAAAAGCAATTACACCTTATCTGCTGCAGCGCATCAGTGATTTGACCGCCGGCCGAAGCCTGAATGCCAACATCGAATTGATAAAAAATAACGCAATTTTGGGCGCCAAAATCGCCATTGCCTATCAAAATCAATTTTTAACGAAAAAATCATAATTCAGTACTTGACTCTGAATCGTTCTCGGAGTTTAATAGCAACCTCTTGGGGCCAGATAGCTCAGTCGGTAGAGCAGAGGATTGAAAATCCTCGTGTCGGTGGTTCGATTCCGCCTCTGGCCACCATGATTTATCTAGTAAAATCATGGTGTTACCAAAAATTCCTCACCATCCAAGCCCTTTAAAATCATTGTGGATCCTGAGGCCACATCCAAAAACAAGGGTCTTTCCCAATTACGGGGGCACTCAATCAACAGCATAGTACTCTAACTCTGGTTCTATAATTTTCAAAGTTTTTAAAGCCATAGGCTCGTCTTTGAATCAATTTCATTTTTCTATGGAAGCCTTCGGTAATGCCGTTAGACTTGCTGAATCGCCACATTCTCACGATCTCTTCTTTCCAAGAATCTAAGGTTTTACCAAGAGCGCATAATGATTTGAAAGCGCTGTTTTTTAGTGAGTTGAGCATTGACGTGGTCAACCAAATTTGTACACTCCAGTTAAGCCACTTTTTTCAATAGCCCCCAATAGTGGTTTTCAAATTGATTTGGGCTTTGATAATCCAAAGACGAATGTAATCTTTGATTGTTATAAAAGATAGTAATGTAATCGAGGATATCCTGCTTTGCCTCCTTCCGGGTTTGATAATTACGCCAATGTACTCGCTCGTCTTTCAAGCGACCGAAAAAACTTTCAGCAACGCTATTGTCCCAGCAGTCACCTTTTTTGCTCATGCTGCCCACTAGACCATATTGATTGAGAAGGTCACGATATTGTTTACTGGCATATTGTGAGCCTCTGTCGGAATGCACAATAAGGCCTGAACTTGGATTTCTCTGCCAAATGGCCATTGTTAATGCATCACAAACCGTATCAGTCTTCATTCTCGAACTCATGTTCCAACCCACTACTTTCCGAGAAAACAAATCAATCACCACGGTCAGGTATAACCAGCCCTCATGGGTTGATATATAAGTAATATCGGACACATAGGCACGATTGGGCTCATTGACCTGAAACCTCCTGTTTAACACATTATCAAAAACAGGTTGCTTGTGATTGCTGTTTGTTGTCACTTTGTATTTCTTTTTATATCGAACAAAAATACCAGCCTCACGCATCAAACTACGGGTTTTTCTTCGACCAACCGGATAACCAAGAGCATTCAGTGCTTTCCTTATCCTGCGATTTCCATACGAGAACTTGCTGGATTCCGAGATTTTTTTAACCCACTCCAATAGCTCTTGATGTTCTGGTTCATTGTTCGGGTTTGTTTGTTTCCGCTTTTGATAACTATAGTATCCAGAAGGAGTAACGCCCATGAGGTGGCACATCATGCCAACCGGCCAGGTCTTCTTGTGTTGGGCGATAAACGAATATTTTATTTCGCTTCTTTCGCAAAGAAGACCGTGGCTTTTTTTAGTATTTCTTTCTCCATTGTCAGCCTTCTGACTTCTTCTCGTAACTGGCGAATCTCAAGTTGCTCTTCCGTCAATTTACCATTTCCACGAAAAGCATTTTCATTATTCTCTGCTGCCTCTCGAATCCAGCGACTCAAAATATTCGAATTAATTCCCAAGCTCCTGGCAGCGTCTAAACATGCGTATCCTTGTTCAGTTACTAAGCTAACCGCATCCAGTTTAAATTCCTTTGTATATTTTCTTCTTGTAGACATTGTGACCTCCAATTAAGCAAATTATCTCTTAACTGGTATGTCCAAATCAATTGAACCACATCACATGTCCAGGAATTGAGGGATGAGCTGACGACAGCGAGGCTTATCTAATGTTTTCTTCATTAATATTTCATAAAGACTTTGTTGAAAATGATAGATGGATTCAATAGCGGGATTCTCTTTAAAGAAAGCGTCTCTGGTAATGAGTTGCTGAATGGTTAATTTGTCGGGTTTCTTGCGAAGTAGAGCTAATAGGCCGCGATTACTTTTTATTTTTGTTGATAGTTCCCGATAGGTTAGCATGCATTGATGCTGTAATAGTCGTATGACATGGAATCGGTCTGCGACTATTTTGGCATTGGGAAAGTATTTTTTAACTATGGAACGATAGGTGCTACTTAGGTCCATACAAATGACTTTAACTCTTTCTTTTCCCGGGAGAGAAGACAGATAGCTTTTGAGCGTACTCTCGCTCCTGCCTTTTACAATATCGAATATTTTTCTTTTTTTTAAATCACACAAGGTTGTTGCAAATCCTTGCTTACGACTAAAGAAATGTTCGTCTATCCCAAGGACTGTAGGACATAATGCATTGCTTAGCTCTTTATGTTGCTCTTGGTATTGTTTTTGATACCAACGCTCAATTGTGGCCTTACCTTTTTTGAATTGCTCAGCCAAATCTTTTTGCGAAACACCCCGCGTATGCTCATGAAAGACAGCGGCTTGGAGCCGCCATGTTGAACGTTGATGCTTATTAATTCCAGGGAACTGTTGATTGCCATAACGCTTACAGGTGTGGCAATACAATTTATAAGCCTTAAAACTTAAGATACTTCTTCGATGCCCTATAAGTTCATGATGAACTTTTCTCATATAAGAAGCTTTTTTACGAACTACCTTACTTTTGCAATGACCACAACGAGGAAGTCGATTATAAGAAAGTTCTAACCACAATGGTTGATAACCTTTCACTTTCCTTATAGAAAATCCGGGTAAATTTAGGATAAGATCATACTTCGGCACTTTAATCTCCTTTTGATCGTCAAATCAAGGAGTTAGATTACTCTAACTTAGATTAAAGTGCCCCCTTAAATGAGAAAGAGCCAAATAATCTGGCTAACCTATAATCGCGCCCTAAAATCCAAAATAGAGTAGAGGATATGATTAAATTCAAGGGGCGCCATTTTCCAAAAAGACCTAATACTGATGGCTGAGCGAGGAACAGCACTAGACCATTCAACGGTTCAAAAATGGGTAGTTTACTATGCGCCGCAACTGGAAGAAGCATTCAGAAAACGTAAGAAACCTGTAGGTAGGTCTTGGAAAATGGAGAGACTTACATCAAGGTTAGTGGCAAGTGGTGTTATCTTTATAGAGCGGTGGACAAGGAAGGTAAAACCATTGATTTTATGCTTTCAGAAACTCGAGATCGCTCTGCTGTATTGAAGTTTTCCAAAAAAGCCATGGGTTCTACTGGTCTGCCACAGAAGGTAAATATTGATAAATCAGGTTCAAATACCGCAGCACTGGAACGAATCAATAACCTATTATTTATTTATGGATTCTGGCATTTATTGATTGAGATAATGCGAATAAACTATCTCACTAACATAGTGGAACAAGACCATCGCGGTATCAAAAATATTACAAAATATACACTTGGATTTAAATCATTTGAATCCGCAGAAGCAACGATTACAGGAGTTGAATTGCACCGGATGCTTAAAAGGACAGATGGAACATAGGGGAGAGATACCTGCTTGGAAGCAGTTTTATGAACTTGCAGCTTAACTACACCCAAAAATAGGATGGCTTTAACTGCTTGAAAAATTTTCGACAGAACTCTGAAAAAGTCATGAAACTTATTGATGGCATTAATCGTAAATATGGTCCGAGATCAATGCGACTTGCTGCTGAAGGGTTTCGTAAATCCAAGTCGATGAAGCGACAACTGAAATCCCCACATTACACAACACGATGGTCGGAGCTTCCGATTGCCTAATTAAAATAATTATTCATCGATTTTTGATTCCCTGCCTAATTAACCGCTCAATCTCATCTATATCAAGCGGGCCTTCATGGGTCGCTGGTGGATTTAATATATCTTTTAGGCGAGCACCCCCAGAAACATTTTTTAAATCCTCTCTTTTAAGACTTTCCTTAACTTTACTTTTAGATATATCTTTTGAAGACTTTTTCATGATTTTGTCCTATAACAATAGGGTACTTTTTAAGAGTAGATCAAAATTTAAGGTTTTGTCGCGAAAAAATATTGGAACATGTTAAATTTTATTTTTTTCAGAGGTTCCCTTAATACTCAGTTTTAAATGGAAACACTTTAAAAAAGATATTATTTGGCTCTTTCTCATTTAAGGGGGCACTTTAATCTAAGTTAGAGTAATCTAACTCCTTGATTTGACGATCAAAAGGAGATTAAAGTGCCGAAGTATGATCTTATCCTAAATTTACCCGGATTTTCTATAAGGAAAGTGAAAGGTTATCAACCATTGTGGTTAGAACTTTCTTATAATCGACTTCCTCGTTGTGGTCATTGCAAAAGTAAGGTAGTTCGTAAAAAAGCTTCTTATATGAGAAAAGTTCATCATGAACTTATAGGGCATCGAAGAAGTATCTTAAGTTTTAAGGCTTATAAATTGTATTGCCACACCTGTAAGCGTTATGGCAATCAACAGTTCCCTGGAATTAATAAGCATCAACGTTCAACATGGCGGCTCCAAGCCGCTGTCTTTCATGAGCATACGCGGGGTGTTTCGCAAAAAGATTTGGCTGAGCAATTCAAAAAAGGTAAGGCCACAATTGAGCGTTGGTATCAAAAACAATACCAAGAGCAACATAAAGAGCTAAGCAATGCATTATGTCCTACAGTCCTTGGGATAGACGAACATTTCTTTAGTCGTAAGCAAGGATTTGCAACAACCTTGTGTGATTTAAAAAAAAGAAAAATATTCGATATTGTAAAAGGCAGGAGCGAGAGTACGCTCAAAAGCTATCTGTCTTCTCTCCCGGGAAAAGAAAGAGTTAAAGTCATTTGTATGGACCTAAGTAGCACCTATCGTTCCATAGTTAAAAAATACTTTCCCAATGCCAAAATAGTCGCAGACCGATTCCATGTCATACGACTATTACAGCATCAATGCATGCTAACCTATCGGGAACTATCAACAAAAATAAAAAGTAATCGCGGCCTATTAGCTCTACTTCGCAAGAAACCCGACAAATTAACCATTCAGCAACTCATTACCAGAGACGCTTTCTTTAAAGAGAATCCCGCTATTGAATCCATCTATCATTTTCAACAAAGTCTTTATGAAATATTAATGAAGAAAACATTAGATAAGCCTCGCTGTCGTCAGCTCATCCCTCAATTCCTGGACATGCTCAACTCACTAAAAAACAGCGCTTTCAAATCATTATGCGCTCTTGGTAAAACCTTAGATTCTTGGAAAGAAGAGATCGTGAGAATGTGGCGATTCAGCAAGTCTAACGGCATTACCGAAGGCTTCCATAGAAAATGAAATTGATTCAAAGACGAGCCTATGGCTTTAAAAACTTTGAAAATTATAGAACCAGAGTTAGAGTACTATGCTGTTGATTGAGTGCCCCCGTAATTGGGAAAGACCCTATTATTTTAATGTTAGTGCGATGTTATCTGGCTTATTCCCTGAGTGGAGTTGGTCTTAGAGCGCGGTTTAAAAGTCGATCACTCTACTATTTACGTTAAAGGCACAGGTTCAAGCGCTATTCCAGAGAAACTGACCATGGATAAAAGTGGCGCCAACAAGGCCGGCATAGACACGCTTAACCTTCATTTGGTTATCCTGTTTATTTTAGGCGGCATACCTCTTCAAATAAAGGTTAGACAATCAAATACCTCAATAATATTATTGAACAAGACCCTCGGTTTGTTAAAAAATAACTGTTTGGTGTCTCGATTTCATTAGTTGGTTTAGTTGATGAACATCGACAATGGTTTAAATCTGCACAAGGAATTGACGCCAGTGAAACCCCTCGGGAAATTTCTTTTTGTGGCCATGCCATTAATCAAGAAGGCTTATTTATCATACCAAACGCTATCGAAGATGTGCGTTTTATGGATAACCCCTTGGTAATTAATGATCCTAACATTCGCTTCTATGCCAGGCTATCCCTTGAAACTTAGAAAAGGGATAAATTTTGGTACTCTATGTCTTATAGATCCCAAACCACGAGAAATGAATGAAGAAGACCAACAATTGCTTAGAGATTTAGGCGTGATGATTGAGCAAGAAATAAAATCGATTCAACTAGCCACACTTGACGAATTGACTATGATTTCTAACAGAAGAGGATTTTTGACACTAGCCGACCATAGTTTGAAAATTTGCCAAAGGCATAAGAAGTCGATGTCTTTTGTATTATTCGACCTGAATAAATGATCACCTCCCTGAACAATTTGACCCCAAATCAGTTTAGGCAGAAAATCTCGGATGTCCGTTTTTTCTAATTTCTGGCGGCTCTGTTTTGGGGAGAGGATCAGTTAACGGCTGTTGAAGGTTGGGAGTCTTTATTTTTTTAATTTGCTTGGCCATATAATCCTACTGGAGCAGACTTAATATAAGCGTTTCGATTTATTATTTATTAATCCCATTGTGGTAGGATTAAATTTAAAAATACTATAACAACCGATTAAAATCCTAATAGGATAGGATTATTGTAAAGATAATCGGTACTTTTAATCAACATCGTCAACGAACTCTATGGCGCCAACCGTCTGTCGATTTAAATAAAGTACAATTGTTCCCCATTTTTAGGTCGGAGTCCCATAGGACTAGAACACCGTGAATGACTTTCCCCCCCTTTACCCTTCAATTATTCAAAAAAACCAGATTTATAATGCCCTGCTTTCTTCCATGCCGTAACCGTTATGCTGATTTCAAAAAAAAGGCTCCTACAGGCCTTGAACCATTTTGACGACAGGAACATCCTCATCAAGGAATTGGTTCATGCCTCGGAAAATGAGAAAAACCTGTTTTTCAAAAGGGTCCTGGCCTTTTGGCTGGGCTCCAACATTTCTCGCGAAATGATTCATAAGCCCCGGTTAACAACGAAGTGCCAACAATGCATTGATGCGGTTTATTTTTGCATTCTGCTACTGGACAAACAAATGAGTTTGTTAGATAGACACTCCGCGGCGTTTAGGGTGCTAAAAAACACCCTGTTTGGGATGCTTGACTACTATAATGGTCATTTTCTCTTGTTAGTGCAGGAGCCCCGCACCATCCTGACTGCTTTTATTCAGTTAGTTCAAACCATCAATTACCAATCCTGCCCGTCTTCATCGGATCGCAAAATTCTTGAGCACACCCAAAAAGCCTGTCTGGGAGAGCTTTCGATATCCCAGCCGCAACCGGGTCCATGGGTCACCCAGGCTGCCAATGATGTGCCCTCGATTACCAAAGTCAATCCATTCAATATGGGCATTGCGATCAATAAACTGATTACTGCTAATTTCAATCAGTCGTTTTTTTCCCCATGGCAGCCAGCCAGACCAAAACCCATTTAGTAGAAAAATTATTCATTCAGGCCCGCGATGGCATTGTCCTCGAAGGACTTTCTGTTAAAGAAAAAAACAAAAAAAACAAAACAGTTGTTCTGGCACTGATTGGGCACTTTCAAGCAGAGCATAGTTACCTGAACACCAGTTTTTATTCGTTTCAGGCACTGTTTGATACGCAACTGGTCATTATCAACCATCGGAATTACTCCAGGCGTTCCAACAAATTCGCGGCTCATCCCCAGGAGTTGGCTGAGGATGTGGTCGCCTTTGCCCGCTATTTTGTGAAAAAAAAGCAACGGGTGGTCCTCTACGGCATGTGCGGAGGAGCGGCACACATGATTTTAGCAGCAAATAGCCTGTTAAATCAGAAAATTCCTTTCAAGCTCATTGCGGATCGATTTAGCCAGCGATACATCGACTTCGCGGATTACAAAACCCTCTCAAGGGCAAGGAACCATATGAATACATTACCTGGAGGCTTTCAGCTGAGAGGGCTGACCGCTTTTTACCAGAATCCCTTCTTTGTCTATTGCCTGACTGTTTTTCTGTTTACCATCCTGTTTCTTTTATCTAAATCGGCACTGGCTTTAACTAAAGCCACCCTTGACTTTGGCCAACTGATTCAAGCCATCCCTGAAACCGATCGTTTGATTTTACAGGCGAAAGGGAAAAAATCCGCGCCAGGCCATGAACCGACATTCACGGACATGATTGTCCATCCTCAAAACGACTTAAGGCATGCGGTCAAGGAGAAAAGAAAGCAGAGAAAATCCCTGTTAAACAATTTAGCCGAGAACTGCCTGAAGGCCGCGGGAAACGCCGTTTTTTCGCAGGAGATTCAAGCGATTTTTCTTCAGCTGTCTCAACGTTTTCATCAATGCCTGGAGCTTATAAGCAATGAAAAATTAATGGATGACGCCAACAGCGACACGGTCACGGATTTACACAGCAGAAAGCTCTACACTTTGACGACCAGAAACAAATTACCCATCCATCAATTGATCACCGGTTTTTTCAGGCAACCAGGCCAATCGTTTCAACCGGTGATTGATTCATTCACCGCTTATTCCAGCGAAACCATCGTTGCAACCTTAGAACAGCTTTATGGCCATTCGCCTGCCATGGCCTCTCATTTCTCCCTTTTCGCAAAACATCTGGCGTTGTTTTTACAGGAGCTTAAAGCCAATGAATCATTCCTGGTGGCGATGGCCGATCGTTTGACCTCCACTCAATTGCCGGATTTACAAGCCCCGGGCAAAGCCTTGCTTGCCAGTGCATTATTTCAGCGGATGAGCCAGAATTTACTGCAAACGAATGCCCCTGCATTACAATGAATGGCAGGCGGCTCGTTGTCTATTCAAATCCCTGTTCGATCATTGTTTTGATTCGATCCACATCCACCTCCAAAATCAGGTGAATATTATCTCGGATGTC
>NZ_UGOZ01000001.1:2945000-3128669 GCF_900452865.1 Legionella taurinensis | reverse complement strand
AAAAACTCCCCTTACCTACAAAGGTCGCACTGAAAGAAAGGCAACCCGGATTTAAATAGTGCCACTATCATTTATAACGAGCAAGTCCAGGCGAGTAAATGCCTGCTGCTTAAACAATAAAGGATAATTCACCGCAATGAATGAAGGAATGTCATAGACACATGAGAAATCATTATACCCTCCAAAACACAAAAGAACAGAGTTATCCACAGGATTCTGGAAATATTCATTAGGCCAAGAGACGCTTTAAACGATTCGTTAGTACCGACAATTCTCTCGTACACCTCAAAAGATTAAGGAACAAGAGGAGGATAACCTTATAAAAACGACGTGGATAAAAGGAGTATAAATAGACAAAAAAGAAAAACCCTGAAGCTATCAAGAAGATATTCGAGCGCTAACAGCCGTATTATCAACAACATAAAATAGCATGTAACCTAATGATTTATAGGGTAAAAAAATTATTATTAACAGAAATTGGCTTACTAATAAAAAAAACAAAATTTTAAGATCTTAATTTTTTATGTTAATTGGCGGCATGAATAACAGGTTTCTTTCTCAACCTTTGTCACAGATGGTTTGACAGAAGATGTAAAGTTTTCTATCATTCCCAGCCTCAAAATTTAATTTTTAAACAGGTTCATCATGAAACGCACCTTTCAACCCAGTAATCTAAAACGCAAACGCGATCATGGTTTTCGTCAACGTATGGCAACCCGTGGTGGTCGTCTGGTTTTAAAGCGACGCAGAGCCAAAGGACGTAAACGTTTATCTGCCTAAGTGTATTGTTTTGACAAGAAACGTCGATTGTTGAAAAAAACAGACTTCGATGTTGTATTTAATCAACCCCATAAAACAGTAACCTCAGAATTTGTGATATTACATAAAGCAAATACTCTGGGGTATGCTCGTCTGGGGTTAGCTTTGTCAAAAAAAATGGTGCCTAAAGCGCATCAGAGAAATCGCCTGAAGCGTTTACTCCGTGAAAGTTTCCGCACCCATCCATTGCCAGCAGTAGATATTATCTTTCTCGCCAGACATGGGGTGGCCAAAGTAGAAAATAAAGTCATTGCAACCAAGCTAGGTTTAACATGGAACAAATTAATCGCATTTTACGGCAATTAGTTGCTTTACCGATTATTATGTATCAGTTATTCATCCGCCCTGTTATGAAACCCAGCTGCCGATTTTATCCAAGTTGTTCACAATACGCCCTGACGGCTATCCGCCGCTTCGGCGTACTTAAAGGCATGAAATTAGCCTGTTGCCGTCTAATGCGGTGCCATCCCTGGTGTGATGGCGGCTACGATCCGGTATTACCTAACGAAGAGAAACATTAATGGATACAAGACGAGTTATTTTATATGCTGCACTGGCTCTGATTGTCTACTCGTTGTGGACGAGTTGGCATCAGGATTACCCTGCGATTCCGGCAGCACAGCCGCAAACCAAAGAACTGTCCAAAGAAAATCAGCTGCTTCCGGATGTGGCGACTGGTTCATCCTCTGAAAATCAAAGCCAGAATGAAAAAACCATCACACCGGATTCATTCGATAAAAAAACGGATGCCGGTGATGTGACCGTAAAAACAGACGTCCTCGACATCCAGATTGATACGGAACATGGCGATATTGTTAATGCCCGCCTGCTGGATTACCCCGTCAGTGTTGAAGAAAAAGACAATCCCATCACCTTACTGAACAATAATCCGGATGAGCGTTACGTTGCCAATAGCAATCTGCTTGTCAGTTCAACCAAGGGTGTGATGCCGATCGATCTGAATTTCAGCAGTCAGGAGAAAACCTATCAGCTGGATAACAACCAAAAGACTCTCACTGTCGTATTAGAAGGCAAAAGTGCCAGTGGCCTCGAGGTGAAAAAGACATTTGAATTCACTCGCGGCAGTTACCTTATCCAGGTCAATTATCAAATTGCCAATAAGGGCAGCGACGATTGGCAAGGATATCTGAATGCGCAATTACTGCGGGATTCTCCCAGAGAAGATCAATCCAGCATTTTTCATGTCGGTTCTTATGTGGGGGCTTCTTATTCGGTACCCGGTCAACATAATTACCAGAAAGTGCCATTCAAAGACATGGCCAAATCCAATCTGAACACGGACAGTACCGGTGGTTGGGTTGCCATGCAGCAACATTACTTCCTAAGCGCCTGGGTTCCTGATGCTTCAAGCAAAAATGTCATTTACACCCGTTCCGCAGACAATAATTACACCATTGGTGTGGTCAGTTCACCCATTACCGTGAAACCAGGTGACAGTAAAACCGTTGGCGCGAAATTGTATGTCGGTCCTGAAATTACGCACGTGTTGCAGACCATTGCTCCCGGCCTCGATTTGACCGTGGACTATGGCTGGTTATGGTTCCTGTCTTCTGCCTTGTTTGCGGTGATGAAAGCCATCCACGGCGTTGTGGGTAACTGGGGATGGTCTATTGTTCTGGTTACCTTGTTGATAAAACTGGCGTTCTATCGGTTATCCGCCAGCAGTTACCGCTCTATGGCGGGAATGCGGCAGTTACAGCCTAAACTTCAAGCTTTGCGTGAGCGTTATGGCGATGACAAAGCCAAAATGAGCCAGGCGACGATGGAGCTTTATCGTCAGGAAAAAGTAAACCCCCTGGGCGGGTGTTTACCTATCCTGGTGCAGATTCCTGTCTTCATTGCTCTTTACTGGGTATTATTGGAAAGTGTCGAATTAAGACAGGCTCCTTTTATTCTGTGGATCAATGATCTGGCTGCAGCTGATCCCTATCATATTCTTCCCATTATCATGGGGGGAACCATGCTGATTCAACAACGGTTGAATCCTGCACCGCCTGATCCGATGCAGGCGAAAATCATGATGTTTTTACCGGTATTGTTCACGGTATTGTTCTGGAATTTCCCAGCTGGTCTGGTTCTTTACTGGATTGTGAATAACACCCTGTCTATCCTGCAACAGTGGCATATCACCCGTAAATACAGCGATGACAAGCCCAACCCCAAAAAGCTTGCAACCGCCAAATAGCCATGCAGGAAGAAACCATCGTTGCCATCGCCACTCCGCCCGGTCGCGGCGGAGTAGGCATTATCCGCCTTTCTGGTCCTGCAGCTTACGCCATTGCCCTGCATTTGACTCATAAAAAGCAGTTAAAGCCCCGTTTGGCAACGTATACTTCTTTTTTTAATCCTTTAAGCGAAGCGATTGACAGCGGTCTTGCTCTTTTCTTCAAGGCACCGCATTCATTCACCGGTGAAGACGTGGTTGAACTTCATGCCCACGGCTCACCGGTGGTTTTGGATCTACTGATGAAGCGTTGTGTGGAGCTGGGCGCCCGCCTGGCGCGGCCCGGTGAATTTTCCGAGCGGGCATTCCTGAATGATAAAATGGACTTAACGCAGGCTGAGGCCATTGCTGATTTAATTAATGCCAGCTCTGAAACCGCGGCTCGTCTTGCAGTCCGCTCTCTTCAGGGGGATTTCTCAAAAAAAATCCATGCCTTGAATGACAAACTGATTTACCTGCGCATGTACGTAGAGGCCGCCATTGATTTCCCGGAGGAAGAAATTGATTTTCTTGGTGACGGTAAAATTGCGGGTATGCTCTCCGATTTATTGACGGATGTACAGGCCATTGGCGCTATGGCCGCACAGGGCACTCTGCTTCGTGAAGGTTTGGGCGTTGTCATTGCTGGAAAGCCCAATGCCGGTAAATCGACTTTAATCAATGCGCTGGCCGGTCGTGAAGTCGCTATCGTTACTGACATTGCCGGGACTACCCGGGATGTCATGCGCGAACACATTCTCCTTGATGACCTGCCCATGCACCTCATTGACACAGCCGGTTTGAGGGAAAGCGAGGACGTGGTTGAGAAAGAAGGCATCAAGCGCGCCTGGCAGGAAGTCAGTCGGGCTGATTGTGTGCTGATGGTGATCGATATTCAGGATAATCATCAGGTGACTGAGCTCAGTCAGGCCATCCAGAAACAACTTCCTCCGAATGTGCCTATCATCAAAGTATTCAATAAAATCGATAAAGCCAATCGTAAACCGTCTCAACAGGGCAATGACATTTATTTATCAGCCAAATCAGGAATTGGAATTGACTTCTTGAAAACTAAAATCAAAGACGTGGTCGGTTACCAACCCACGGAGGGCCAGTTTATTGCGAGGCGGCGTCATTTGGCCGCGCTTAAACAGGCAGAAGAATTATTACTCAATGGCCAGTTGCAATTGCAGCAAGCAAAAGCCGGTGAATTACTGGCAGATGATCTGCGCCTGGCTCATCAATCCTTAAATGAAATTACCGGCGAGTTCACGACGGATGATTTGCTGGGGAAAATTTTCTCAAGCTTCTGTATAGGCAAATAAGCTTCCTTTAATATTCATGGTGTATATTAATTACACATACGTTGTAATTTAAGACATTCACCATGCAGCAAAAATCCGAAGCCAAATCCCAAGTTAAACGGATTAAACTGGAACCGCCTTTTAATGCCGGCGATTGTGGTTACTATGCCTTTTTTACCGGCATACTCTATCTTGTCTTGGCGTCTCAGAATGAAGACAGCCTTGAAAAAACACTGAATGAAAGCCTGGTCCTGTCGGATATCCTTCAGTCCATGGATACGAATATCTTCTCATCGAATGAGAATGTGAATACATTGAGAAAAATGCTCGATTCCATGGCATCGAAAGACTGGGACAGGATTAGTTATAATGAATTATTGAATGATTTCAGCAACGCCTTGCGTAATGCCCTGATGCACAGTTCCTGGGGTCGAGACTACTTTACAAGGGTTATTCAGGAAGGTGCCTGGAGTGTTAATCAT
Source organism: Legionella taurinensis (assembly GCF_900452865.1). Lineage (NCBI taxonomy): Bacteria > Pseudomonadati > Pseudomonadota > Gammaproteobacteria > Legionellales > Legionellaceae > Legionella > Legionella taurinensis. The sequence goes on along the minus strand of NZ_UGOZ01000001.1, from coordinate 3,123,840 downwards.
GGCGATTGGAATACACTGCCATCTTTTAAAAAATTGGAACATCGTGTCTTTGATCGTATGAGCGAAATCGCAGGGTATGGTGCCGTTGAGGTTGAAGAGGCTGGGGAAATTCGCTTTAAAGCAACCCTCGAAGTCTGCCAAAGTCTGAAAGACGACGAATTGGACAAAATGGCAGCCGAAGTCGTTATCTACCATTATGGCCCTGGCTCGCAGAAAGCATGGGTTGATCGAGAGTTCCTTGAGTTCCTTTCTCAGACGTTGTTCGCATCCAGTACGCTGCTATTCAATGAAAAAGGAGTTGAAATAACCAGTAAGGGCACTTCAGATAGTCACTGGTATCTTGATTTGCCGGATGATGAGGAGAGCACCCTGCTCCTTAATACTGCGAATAAAGGGTATACGAGAGATTTACGGGTCATTGAGCGTTTTATCGTCAGGGACAAATCCGTTGAAATGCTGCATGATAAAAAAGAGACTTTAAAGGATTTGCTCAAAGTTCAGGAAAAAAACCTTGATGAATTCAAGGCAACATTACGGACTGTTCAGGCACAAATGAAATCCGCCAGCGAGGAAGTCTCAGCCCTTGGGTATTTTGAGACAGAGCCCCCGGATGAGCCAACCATTACTGCGGCCTTATTGCCTTTTTTAGCGGACGAGGAGAGCTTGTTGCCTGGTTACACCAGTCTGGTCGTTATCAGTAAATCCATCAGCGAGAGTCAAAGTAAAATTGAGAGTCTGAAGGAAGAAATTAAGATAATGAAAAAAACACAGGCTTCCCAAACGACGAGATTGACAGGCTTTTTTGCAACAACATCAATAAAATCCGACACGCTCAAGGGCAGTGGTAACACACCTGATTATTCATGAAGTAAAGCTCAGGGTAATGGGCTTGATTTTTTCCTGGTTGTTTTCTAATGGTGCCTTAAAAAAGCAGTTGCTGTTGTTAGGATAAATGCTCTGAATGGAAAGAGTCTTCTGGTAACCCTGTTGATAAAAGCCGATGAGCTTTTCGCTTGCCTCATCCTCAGGCAACTCAATGGACCAATGATTGCTGTCGGTGGCACAACCGGTAATCAGCACCTCCCTGCCGCCAAAAAAAGGTCAGAGCTGCCCAGTAAATCGGCAGTCAGCGCTTTTAAAAACTCACAATCCAGCCAGGCTTTTTTAGACACATCCTGATAATACTTACAGATAACTTCGTTCACCGGGTCAAGCAATTCCTCATCGCTTAATTGATTGCATACTCCCACACGGGCCTTAAACATGACCTCCTGTATTTTTTCTAGATCGCCAGCGTCTTTTTTTCTTAACCTCGCGTAGAGCTCATCCATTTGGCTTATCACTTTTTCTTTAATTGATTTAAAGCTGTGGTAATTTTCCCAACAGCGGTAATCGTCGTACCAGAGACCGCTTTTGATTTTTTGTTTCACTTGTTCAGATAACCAGGTTGACTGAGAGGCTCTCTGTTTCAGTGCCACCGTAAAGGACGACAGAACTTCATCAAAACCAGGGCTGTCCCAGGTACTTACTGAGGCAACCGCCTGCAGATGATGAAGCAGCTTCTGTGTATTGCCTGAGGATTTGTCCTGTGGCAGGAAGCGAGGGACTGGCGGGATGACGCAGGCCAACAGGCAGGCAAGCGCGTCGCTGTTGTTAAGCTGTTCCTTTAAAGAGGATGAGGATGCAGCGCGGAGGGCTAAGTAAAAAAGACCAAGGGTTATTACCTGATAACCGCAATCACCATCCTGTTGTTGCGGTGATAACTGGATTCGCTTTGACTGTAATTTACTGAACATGAACCCTCCTGGTTATTCACTGCTGTAAAAATAAGCAATATACACTAAATTAATTCATCTAATCCAATCGGCGTGATTTATTGACATATCGTAATATTCCGATATAATCAGAGTATGAATATTAATTTAGTGCTTAAAGCCCTGGCGAATGAGAAGCGCTTAAAAATTCTTGGGTGGCTTAAGGAACCGGGAAAACATTTCAGCTCGTCTCATTGCGATGTTATTGCCGATGGCGTTTGTGTCGGTCTGATTGAAAAAAAATCGGGTTTGTCACAGTCGACGGTGTCGCAATACCTGTCGCAACTGCAACAGGCCGGCCTTATCAGCATGGAACGCCGTGGCCAGTGGACTTATTGTAAGTTAAACCACACACTCATTGTTGAATTCCTGGCGGCATTAAAAACCGTCCTGTAAAAAAATTTAAGTTAATATATCGGGAATTTGCAATATTTAAATTAACCGATTAATGGAGGCTGTATGTCACTGCAAACCGTGTTGCAACCCTACCGTCTGAATGACGAAATTCAGTTAAAAAACCGCCTCGTCATGGCGCCGATGACGCGCAATATGGCCAATGATGATCTCAGTCCTACGCCGGCCATGGCGGATTATTATGCCAGACGGGCTGATGCTGGATTAATCATTACGGAAGGAACCATTATCCGACCGGACGGTCGCGGCTACAGCCATGTTCCGGGTATTTACACTGCGGCTCACATCAAAGGCTGGCAGGCAGTGACTGAGGCTGTGCATGCCCGTCAGGGGAAAATTTTTCTGCAGATTTGGCATGTGGGCAGGGTATCGCATCCGTCTTTCTTAAATGGCCAATTACCGCTCTCAGCCTCGGCCACGACGATGACCGGGAAAGTCGCACGCACGAAGGATTTGCACTATGGGACTTCACGGGAAGCTTCGCTTGCGGAGATTCATTCGTTAATCGCAAGTTATGCCACGGCGGCACAAAATGCCATGGAAGCCGGTTTTGACGGCATTGAACTTCATGGCGCCAATGGTTATTTGATTGACCAGTTTCTCCACTACCACACGAATTTCCGTGAGGATGAGTATGGGCGTACTTTCCGCGATAAGGCACGCTTTGCGCTGGAGGTGGTCAGTGCCTGCATTGCCGCCATTGGTGCAACGCGGGTGGGTTTGCGTTTGTCGCCCGGTGCTTATTTGAATGAAATCGTCGGTGATTCGCGCGATGCCGAGGTATTTCAGTATTTATTGCAACAACTCAATGAAATCCAGCCGGCCTATGTGCATACGGGTAATTTTGATGACAGCGTTCAATTCAGTGAGCTTGGCAATCAAACCATGACCGAGTTTATTCGCCACATTTATGACGGCACTGTCATTGCCTCGGGTGGTTACACGCTGGAGCGTGCCGCGCAAGGTATTGATAAGGGTGATTTTGATTTAATTGCTATCGGCCGGCCGTTCATTGCCAATCCCGATCTGGTCGAGCGCTTTAAAGCGCATCGTCCTTTACTGGCCTATGATGCCAGCCTGTTATCGACATTATGGTAAACAGGGATTAGTAAAAAAACAATAAATACTTATTTATAAACACAATTGGTCGCGAGCTTGCAACATGAAAAAAATAAATACATAATGATTTCTTTGGGAGCTTCAAGCCGCACGATAATATCAACCTAAGAAGAGGGGCAATAAGATGGTTTACGCCTTACAGTACGATGCATTCTACAAGCATAAAAATAGATTTTTTGATAAGGCGGCTGATAAGGGAAAAAAAGGAAAAGATCTTCTTACTTTTGCTGAAAAATATGCCAAAAAATCGGACTATCCCTTCATTGCCAGAAATCACCTCCTTCTGCAGCAGGAATTCGAACAGCTTTTTGCCAGCTTGAAAGCAAAAAAGAAAAATCGACGGGATTTTTGGCTGTATTGTTATTCCTGTGCCCTGATGCTTGAAACATACTATGAGCATTATGGTCCAAAATCCAAGGCTCAGGAATACAGAGCCATTGCGGATAAAATTAAAGCCAGCTTCAACAGAGCAAGGGTTGTCAAAGATGCTAAGAAAGAGGATGCCTTTCTTACCCGTGTGGGTAAAGAGATAGGCAATGACGTCGTCGAGCTGTTCAAAACCCCCACCCAGCTGTCCAAGCTGCGGGATAAAGTTGGATTTTATAATATTATCCGTATTTACTGGGTTTTTTGCCGCTTGACCTTCACCAATTCCCTGCGCTTGCTGCGTGACGTCAAGATTCTCGAACTGCTTGAAAATGCGATTGGTAAAAACATTGATGTGGATGCGGTGGTTGATACCCTTGAGGCGCCCAATTCGATATTCAGAGGGTTAAGCGTGGGATTCTTTTTGGCTCGCCTGTTTCTCAATAGCCTGGTGACCATTAAACACATGGCAGGTTCGTCCAAGGAAGAAAAGTCGCTGCCGTTAAAGGAGCGTTTTTATCTCGAAATCTACAAACGCCATCCCGTGTTTTTAAATGATATCGTGTGGGCAGTCGTCAACGGCGTGACTAACTATGCTCAGGTTTTTCATATTTCTGCCGCTGCAGCAGGGTGGATAACGGCAGGATTCATGCTCTTTGATTTTGCTCTGATTCTCTGGCGCCGCCATTTAGCTGAGGAAGAGTACAACACGAAAAAGGCGCAGTATACGGCCGAGCAGCAGCATTGTTTGCACATGAAGGATTTGGAGCGATATGACCTGCTCACCCGGCAGCTTAAAAACCTTGAAATCAGTTGGCAGGCTAAAAATTCCACCTTCTTATTTAACGCCGCTGCGGCGCTGATGCTGGGTGCAGGGTTTTCAGCCTCCATGCTGTTTGCATCCCCGGCATTGATTGTGGTTTCTTATGCGGTGTGCATGGTGGCAGTGGCAATGTATTTATCCGATGGCGCCTACAACAATTACAAGGAAAAAAGCCTGCGGTTACAACAGGCGCATATAGAAAATGTCCCTGCTGGCGATCTGAAACGCGTGTTGGAAGAGTATCAGGCAGCAAGGAATGAATTTATCTTTACGATGATTAAAAACACGGTGATTCCAACGTTGATTCTTGCAACGTTTGCAGTCTGCTGGCAGGCCGCCGTCGTATTGATTGCTGTGTATGCCGCCTACGAATTATGGAATGCTTACTGCAAGAAAAAGAATGCCTCTCAGGAACCGGAGGTGTTTGAGATGACGCCGATGGAGGGCGAAAATTCGCTTGTTGCCATTGATGTGGAAAATCCTGTGGATGAAAATCACCCACAGGGTGCCGACACCCTTGCTCTCTCGGGTTTTTATGCCAATTAACCCTTGCTTAAGGTGCCGCTGACTTTTTCGTATTTACGGTTTTCCCTTACGGAAAAAAGCGGTACTTGCAGGAGCTTGCCGTCACTGTTGCCGGCCAGGTACACCTTAAGATTGACCTCGGCGCCGCCGCGGTTACGGTAAAAGGTGACGGAGACTGATTTATCGGAGAGCACCTGGCAGGCGGCTTCGTTGACATCATAGCTTCGGTTTTGCAATCGACTGTCCACAAACTGGATAAAACCCAGTTTGTTTTGCGCGGTTTTAGGTGCAATGGTTAATTTAACCGCGGTAAAATCAGGTAACGTGCCTTGCCAGATGCCGTCAAGATGACTGCAATTGATTGCCGCCTGGGCAGGGTTAATCCCTGCTGCCAACGCGGTGAGTAATAACAAACGGCTAGATTTCCGGGTACATGGCCTGAATCGCTGCAATATCTTTTTCACTTAAATGACTCCTTTGACCAATTTCGACCCCCTCCACCAAGGGAATAATAGTCTTTTGACCATTTTTGGAAAAAGCATAAGGGCCGTAATGCATGATAGACTGGTAGTCATACTCGCCGATGTCTTTGCCGTCTGTCAAATGCTGATCGAAGTTATACCGATGATCGTCCTCAATGTTTTCCCAGACGATGTGAATATAATTTGCCCGGTCGGCGCGCGATTGTTCATGCCACAGGCCTAAGGCATGGCCGATTTCATGCACTGTATTCATGGTTGTACAACGCGGCGCCAGATTAATTTCCTGACGTCCCCCCTGTTTGCCGACATACGAGGAGCAGGTGGTGCCTTCAGCCGGGATAAACGCGATAAAATCAGAGTACTGTGCGCGATTTTTTGAGGTCAGTTCAACGAATTCAAGTGCGGTATGCTCTTGCCAGTGGGCAATGGCCTGCATGACAGCGAGTTTATTTTTAAACGGTAGCTCTTCGGCGATTTCAAAGGGGACAATGCCATGAGTCCAGCGGCTGCCGACCTTGGGGCGGATGATCGCACTATGCCGTTTTAAATCTGCCGCTTTGCCAATCAGAATATCGCCTTCAACGACCGCGTAGTCATTGATTTGTTCATAAACCAATTGGCGGCTGCCAAGTACCGGATCAGCAACAGTGACCTGTCCCAATGGGGTTGCCATCAATGGGCCTGAAGCAAGAAAAGACAGGGTGAATAAAAGACGACCTTTCGACATACAAGTCCTTAATAACATGATCAAAATTTATTTATATCGCTGTCTTAGCCAATTTGAAAGAGGGATTATGCATCTTGACGATAACGGAGGGCCCGTTTGTCCATCACCGCAAACCAAAGCGGAGGCACCAGGGACAACATGATCATGCCCAGGTATCCGGACGGCAGTTGAGGACTTTCCTCGCAATGGCGCAAAACCTGGTAGGGTTTTGCGCCTTGCGCATGGTGATCGGAGTGGCGCTGGAGATGAAACAGAATAACGTTACTCAACCAGTGATTGGCATTCCAGGAATGCTGGTTTGAAACCGGTTCATAATGACCATTAGGTAACCGTTTGCGTTGAAGACCGTAATGTTCGATGTAGTTGACCGTTTCCAGTAAGAAAATGGCAACCAGGGATTGAAGCAGGAAAAAACCGAGTGCGGACAGGCCGCCATAAACCGTAAGGACGATAGCCACTATCAGGGGAGCTCCGATAATCCACAGGAATTGATTGTGGAGGCTGTGGAAAGAATACCCTTTTCTGCTAAGTCGCTGTTTTTCAAGATGCCAGGCCGATTGAAACGAACCCATGATGGAGCGGGGTATAAAGCGATAAACGCTCATTCCCAGAGGAGCTGAGGCCGGATCATCCGGGGTGGCGACGCGCACATGGTGGCCGCGAACGTGTTCAATCATAAAGTGCCCATAACACACCATGACCAGCAGGCATTGACTGAGAAATTGCTGTAAGCGTCCTTTTTTATGCATTAATTCATGCGCCAGCGTAATACCCAATCCACCGGTGATGAGGCCAATGGACAAGGTATAACCCAGCCATTCATACCAGCTTAAGGGGACATGGCTGACCACATACACAGAAAACAGCAATAACAGGCATTGCACAGGGACATAGGCATAAACAATGGCTGAAAAATAAGGATCACGGGCGATTGTTTCTTCCTCAAGCGCCGGGGTATTGCTGGCATCCCTCACCCAGTAATCAATCACCGGGACACTGGTAAACAGAACGAAAAAGGCGAGAAAATTATAAATTCCGCCCAAGAAAAAACCGGCCAGCGGCAGTAAAAGCAACAGGTACCCGGTAAGAAAACTGAGCCTTTTGCCAAACGACATAATCCACCCGACGAAGCATATTCCCCCTCCTTTAACTATAGCTGAATTCAGGGTTACTGCGTTGAATTATCCCTGCAACTAAGGGGATTTTTGCAGCTTCAGAGCCAATTTATATAATTCGTTTTTAGGCGTGCCGCTAAGTTCAGCGGCGAGCTTAACCGCTTGCTTCAACGGCAGCTCGTTCAACAAAATCTGCAGTAGTTCTTCCTCTCTGCCCGTTTCGTCTTTTTTCGGTTGTGCTGGAAAAATTAACACAAACTCCCCCTTGCTTCGCGCTTTATCCTCCATAAGCCAGTGTTTGACGGCCGCCGCATTGGTATGAATGAACTGCTCAAAGGCTTTCGTTAATTCTTTAGCCAGCACAAAGGCATAATCAGGGCCGAATACCTCCTCAATGTCGTCAATGCAGTCATGAATACGATGAGTGGATTCATAAATAACGGTGGTGTGCAGGCTGCGGCTAATGGTTTTAAGTTGTTCACGCCGCGCCTGCTGTTTAGCCGGCAGAAACCCCAAAAAAGTAAAGGTGTCACAGGGAACGCCGGCGGCAGACAGGGCGGCAATGACCGCGCAGGGACCGGGGATGGGAACCACCTCAATGCCCTGCGCTCGAGCCTGACGCACCAGTTCAAAGCCGGGATCACTGATTAAAGGCGTCCCCGCATCACTGATAAGCGCGAACGATTTGCCGTTAAGCAGGGCGGCAATCAGGTTTTCACTGTGGCGGCCTTCGTTATGGGCGTGATGCGATACCAGGGGTTTATCAATCCCCAGTGCATGAAGCAGTTTTCCGGAGTGGCGGGTATCCTCAGCCAATACGGTGTCCACTTGTTTCAGGGTATTGATGGCTCGAGGGCTGATGTCATCGAGGTTGCCGATTGGGGTGGCGACGATATAAAGGCAGCCTTTAGAGCTTGCTGAACTTTTATCCATAGTTTATCCTATTGCGTTCCTGCGTTTTGGACCCTTTCTTCATGGTAGCGAATTCACTCATTAAAAAACTCATGCTGATGATGATTTCAGCCATTATACTGGCTGGCTGTACAAAAGTTGCAGAAAATCGTCCTCAATCCACTCGGCAACAACCCACACCCTACACCATGCCTTCAACGGCTTACTTGGCCATGGCAAAAAACCAGGGGGGGGATGAGCGGCAAAACATGCTGATCATGGCAGCCGGTCGTGCCATGTATGATGGCCAATGGCGGCAGGCGTTGTCTATCCTGTCTGAAACGGACAATTTATCCCCCGTGCAGGCCAGTGAAAAAAATATTCTTTTAGCCAAAGCCGATATGTTGCGTGATCAACCGCGTGGAGCGATCACCAAGTTGTCATCGGTGCGTAATAGTGCCAGTCTGCCGGCTTTCTATCAAGCGCAATACCACGAAATTCTGGCCACGGCCTACGAGTCGATAGGGAACTCATCCTATGCTGTCCCCGAGCGGATAAAACTGGAGCATTTGCTTCCCGACGAAGCTTCCCGCACCAACAATCGCCGGATTCTCTGGTTGACGCTGACCCGTTTACCGACAGCGGAACTCAATACCCTGGCTGTTGAGGCGGAGGACGGCTCTGAATTGCAGGGCTGGATGACACTTGCCCTGATTCCAAGACAGCAGCAAACGAAGCAATCCATCCTGACGCAGGTAGAAGCCTGGCAGGATCATTTCCCAGGGCATCCAGCACGCCATTTATTACCCACTCCCCTGGATGCGGTTAAACCGTATTTGCACCGGAAACCGCATAACATGGCCCTGCTGTTGCCAGTCACCGGGCCGTTGGCCGGCCCGGGCGGCGCCATACGTGATGGATTTATGGCTGCTTATACCAGCAATGATCCGGACAGGGAGGTGAGTGTCAGACTGTATGATACCGCCGCTCAGGATGTTACGGTACTTTATCAACAAGCCGTTGATGACGGCGCCGATTACATTGTTGGTCCTCTGGCCAAGGCGGATGTGGCCAAAGTCGCCAAATTGAATCATCCGGTGCCTACTCTGTTTTTGAATGATATCGATGTTGGTTCAAGCAATAATGCCTATCGCTTTGGTTTATCGCCCACCAACGAAGCACGTCAGGTGGCTGCCAAAGCCAGTAAGCAGGGTTTAAAGCGCGCACTGGTCATTGCGCCGGCAGGCGTCTGGGGTGACGACATTGTCGCGGCATTTAATGATCAATGGCGTGCAAGCGGCGGTGTCATCGTCGAACGCTTGGCTTTTGATGATCACACCAACCTCACGGCAGCCGTGCGTGATTTTCTGCACGTGTCCGAGCGCCAGGCGCGGCAAAAACAATTCCGACCCGGTACTGAGCCTGAGGGGCAGCAGCTGCCGAAACGACGTCAGGATTTCGATATGATTTTCCTGCTGGCCTACCCTTCCAAAGCGCGCCAAATCATGCCCCTGCTGAAATATTATTTCGCTGGCGATGTGCCTGTCTATGCCACCTCGTCTGTTTATGGCGGCAGTACCAATACCATGCGCGACCGGGATCTGGATGGTATCATTTTCTGTGATATGCCCTGGGTTTTTAACCACCAGCTGGCGAATAAAAACTGGCCTGAGCAATTAAACAGTTATAACCGACTTTATGCCCTGGGCATGGACAGTTACGCCCTGGCGACCCAGTTAAACCAATTAATCCTTTTCCCTGCGTTGGGCATTGATGACAAGAGTGGTGTTTTATATTTAAACCGCGCTCAGCAGGTCGCCAGAGTATTGGCCTGGGGTAAATTCAAGGGCGGCGTGGCCGAACTCACCAGCCAGACCATCTGATATTGGGTTTAACGGGCGAACCCTTCTTGCGAGTCGTTCATGTCAAAAGGAATTGGGGATAAGGCGGAGTTATTGGCCTGCAACTACCTTAAGCAGCAGGGCCTGACGCTGTTGTTCAGTAATTACCGTTGCCGCTTTGGCGAAATAGATCTCATTATGCGTGATGGGAACTATTTGGTGTTCGTGGAGGTCCGGGCTCGCAAATCCAGCGCGTTTGGCGGGGCATTGGCCAGCATCACCGCAAGTAAGCAAAAGCGGCTTATCCAAACCGCTCTGCATTACCAGTTGACGCAAAATCAACAAAATCAGCACCCATTACGCTTTGACGTGGTCTGCCTGCAGGGCACGTCATGTCAGCTTGAGTGGATAAAAAACGCGTTTGGGTTGGATTATTAAATTGAATGAGGTCATCTACATGTCAACACAAATGGAAGATCGGGTCAGGCAATTGTTCGGAATGAGTATTGAGGCAAAGATCGCTGCAGCCGATGTGTTGTCTGCTCCCATCGCCAAAGCAGGGCTTCGTTTAGTCAATTGTTTGTTAAATGACGGCAAAATTCTCTTATGTGGTAATGGCGGCTCTGCCGCCAACTGCCTGCATTTTGCCGCCGCGATGCTTAACCATTTTGATGTTGAACGCCCGCCCCTGCCGGTGATTGCCTTAACCGCGGATGTCGCCTCCATGACCTCCATTGCCGGCGACAGCCATTATGATCATGTGTTTGCCCGTCAGATTCAGGCCTTGGGTCAGGAAGGGGATGTGCTGATGGTCTTATCGACTTCGGGCAATACCGACAGTATTCTTCATGCGGTTAATGCCGCAAATGACCGCGGCATGGATACCATTGCGCTAAGCGGTCGGGACGGTGGTGTTTTAGCCAACCATTTAGGCCCCGAAGACATTGAATTGCGAGTAATAGCCGATACGGAGGCACGCATCAGAGAAACCCATTTATTTATACTGCATTGTTTTTGCGATTTAATTGATCAATCATTATTTGGCCAAATGTTGGGGTAAGTATGAAGTTGCGAACGGTTTTGTTTTTAATTGTCAGTGCGTTATTAACCGGTTGTGTTGCCGCGGTGGTTGCCGGCGCCGCAGCAGGAATGGTGGTTTATGACAAACGCAGCGTGGTCACGCTGGAAAGTGATGCCCGGATTTTCCATCTGGTTCACACGGCCATTGTGACTGATCCGAAATTTCGGGGCTCGCGCATTCTGGTGAGCAGTTTTAACCGGGTTGTGCTGCTTGTTGGACAAACACCCACGGCCTCTTTGCGGGTGATGGCAGAAAAAATCGCCCAGAAAACACCCAATGTCCGTCGCGTTTATGATGAAGTCACCATCGAGCACCCCTTATCCATGACGCAACGGACCAAAGACACCTGGATTACTGGTCAGGTACGAAGCAAAATGTTAACCAAAAAGGGGTTGGAATCCGGTTCAATTCGTGTGGTTACTGAAAATTCGGTTGTCTATCTCATGGGTATTGTAACGCAGGAGCAAGGCAACCTCGCCGTGGATGTCGCCCGCCAGATTAATGGTGTCGGGAAAGTGGTTAAAGTATTCCAATACATTAATTAATATGAAAAAACAGGGATGTTTCATTCTGATCGGTCTGGCATTGACGCAATTATTGGGCTGTGTAAGCAACCTGTGGACAGGTGCATCCCTGGTGTATGACCGTCACACTGTGTATAAAAAATTGGATGATTACAATCTTGCCGCCGTCGCCCATCATGAACTGTTTGACGACAAGGTCTTCAAGCAGCCGGGTTGTTATCTGGATTTGGCTGTATTTAACAACGACCTGTTGCTGGCGGGGCATGTTCCTACAGAGGGTTTACGGGATTTGGCGGCCAATCGGTTGCAAAAACTTGGCGGCTATCGTGAATTCTTCAATCAGGTTGCAGTAAGAAAAGACAAAAACAATGCGCTGCACGATTCCTGGATTACCACCATGATCCGCACCCAGATTTTAGCTGACGCTGAAATTAATCCCAAAGAATTTAAAATCATCACCGCCGATGGCATCGTTTACCTCATGGGGGATGTCATTCCTGAACAGGCCGAACGAGTTATTGCTATTTCACGTCAGACCCGAGGGGTCGTTCGCGTGGTAAAACTTCTGAATTACTATAATTTGAGTGAAATCCCTAAGCCGGGTAAGCATTAATACTGTGGCCTGGGTTGAAACAGGCCACATTGTACTGCCCCGTACCAGGAAGTGGCTAACCTGGAGGTTAACCTTTACTCTATCAATGGAAGCGACCTTTATCCAGTCGTTTACGAATTTTTCTTACTTTAAATTCTCTTAAGAGGCCCGTCGACGAATTCACGCTGGTCTCTTCTTTGCCATTTAACGTCTTTGTGGCGGGGTGGGATCGACAGTGCTGTCGGTAAGGGTGGTGGTTTTTATCGTGTTTATGGTGGATTCCATCACCGTATCGGTTTAACATGCGTTCACGCATACTGACGGAAGTACGCTGCTGTTTTTCAGACATAATCAATTCCTTATTACCTTTGATAAACGAGAGATGATCAACAAACATCCCATTTCATATAAAAATATAGACAATATGGTCATTATTTGCCATAAACGCCGCCTGCAAGTCGAAATTTAACCAACTGACGTTGCTTCTCAAAATTGATTACTTTATAATTCGCCGCGAAGATGAACAGGTGAACAGTGAAAAACCAGCAGGCGACAAGCGTTGTAAGGTCCTTACTTATTACACAACTTTTAAGCACAGCGGGTATGGCACTGGTCCTATTCCTGTTTTATGGTCAACACGAAGCGATATCCGCCTTGTTGGGGGGCTTAGTCGCTGTGTTACCATCGTTTTTTTTTGCTAGGACATTGTTCAAGCATCAGGGAGCCAGGGCAGCAAAAAAAATTATTAACCGTTTTTATGCTGGCGAGGCCTTAAAAATCCTGATATCCATTGGGCTGTTTATCCTGGTATTTACTTTTTACAAAGTAAAGCCGCTGGCATTTTTTTTAACGTACATTGTGGTGGTATTGAATTTCTGGTTCACGCCACTGTTTTTAGCAAATAAACAAAATAGGCCAAAAAGTGACTGAAATGGTATCAAGCACAGACTATATTAAACATCATTTGACATACCTGACTTACGACCTGAAATCAATGGAATTTGGTACGCATGGTGGCTTCTGGACTTTAAACCTTGATACCCTTTTCTTTTCCATCATTCTGGGCTCCTTTGTATTGATCTTGTTTTACATGGGTGCGCGCCGTGTGACAACGGGTGTTCCGGGCAAGCTGCAGAATTTCGCAGAAATGCTGCTTGAGTTTGCCGACAGTCAGGTTAAGGACTGTTTTCATGGCCGTAACAAACTGATAGGGCCTCTGGCATTAACGATTTTCGCCTGGGTCTTTTTAATGAACTTCATGGACATTGTTCCCGTCGACGTATTACCACTCGTCGCTAAATCAATGGGGATTCATTACCTGAAAGTGGTACCCACCAATGACTTAAACCTGACATTCAGCCTTTCGTTGACTGTCTTTTTGCTCATTTTGTTCTATAGCATCAAAATTAAAGGGATAAAAGGGTTCACTAAAGAGCTGACCCTGCAGCCGTTTAATCACCCCGGTTTTATTCCGTTTAACCTGTTGCTTGAGTTGGTTGGTCTTATTGCCAAGCCGATTTCTCTGGCACTGCGTTTGTTTGGAAACCTCTATGCTGGCGAACTGATCTTCATTCTGATTGCCCTGTTGACCTTGAACGCCACAAGCACGTCGCTTGCCGGTACAGCCACTCTGAGCGTGGCACAATTCCTTCTGGCTCTGGCCTGGTCCATTTTTCACATCTTAGTGATTACCCTGCAAGCGTTTATTTTCATGGTTCTGACCATTGTGTACCTGAGTCTGGCTCATGAAGAACATTAACCTGCATTTTTATTGATTTTTAATTTAAACATTGTCCATTAAGGGGATTTATATGCAAGCTGCAAATTTAATCGCACAAGTTCAAGGTATGACTGTGATTGCTGTCGCACTGTTGATTGGGCTCGGCGCTCTTGGAACCGCTATTGGATTCGGTCTGTTAGGCGGCAAATTTCTGGAAGGTTCTGCACGTCAACCTGAAATGGTGCCCATGCTGCAGGTTAAAATGTTCATTGTCGCCGGTCTGCTTGATGCTGTGACCATGATTGGTGTTGGTATTGCTCTGTTTTTCACCTTTGCTAACCCTTTCTTAAGCAACCTCGGTTCTTGATAACACCAAAGTGGGGCGCTGTGCGCCCTGAATTGTTACAAGGAGACTACATTGGATATTAATTTAACACTGATTATTCAAATGCTCGTGTTTGCAGCATTTGTCTGGTTCACCATGAAATTCGTATGGCCGCCATTGGCCAAAGCGTTAGAAGAGCGTCAGGATAAAATTGCTGATGGGCTTTCTGCCGCTGAACGTGGTCGTAAGGAATTGGAGTTGGCTCAGCATCGTGTCCGCGATGAATTAAAGCATGCCAAGGCGCAGGCGAACGAGATCATCGAAAAGGCCAATCGTCGTGCCAATCAAATGATTGAAGAAGCCAAAGAGTCGGCCAAACTGGAGGCGCAAAAACAAGCCAAGCTGGCGCACGATCAACTTCTGCAGGAAGTGAATCATGCGAAAGAAGGGTTGAGAAAACAAGTCGCTCAGCTGGCGATTGCAGGTGCCGAAAAAATTCTGATGAAGGAAATCGACGAGCAGGCAAACAGTAAATTGCTGGATAAACTGATAGAAGAGATTTGATATGTCCGAGACGATTACCATTGCCAGACCTTACGCAAAAGCAATTTTTGAGCATGCTCTGCATAAAGGGAAATTGACTGAATGGTCAACGATTCTCTTTGCCGCCTCCCAAATTGCCTTAAATGACCAGGTAATTAGTTTTATTAGTAACCCTGCTGCCACCATTGAGCAGCAGATATCCCTGATGGCTGACCCTCTGAAAAAAATGGCAGACACCGGGGAAGTCTCAGCCCTGGATAATTTTGTCCGCACGCTTGCTGAAAACAAGCGTTTACAGATTTTACCTGATATCTACGTCTTGTTTGAAGCCATGCGCTCAGAGCAGGAAAAGACATTAACCATCAGTGTCACGAGCTATTCCACCCTTTCCAACACACAGGAAAAAGAACTCATCGATGCCTTAAGCAAGCGCCTGCAACGCCAGGTGACACTCAAGGTAGCCATTGATAAATCCTTACTGGGCGGTGCGATCATAAAGGCCGGTGATTTAGTTATTGATGGTTCAGTCCGTGGAAAATTAAATAAACTCGGTGCAGGTTTGGCCGCGTAATAGAGAGGATAGTATTCATGACAGAACATGTTGCATTAAACCCCGCTGAGATCAGCGATTTAATCAGAAAGAAAATAGACCAGTTTAACGTGGTTTCTGAAGCCAGAAACGAGGGAACCATTGTCAACCTGAAAGATGGTATTGTTCGCATGCACGGACTGGCCGATGTTATGCAGGGTGAAATGATTGAGTTCCCCGGCGAACGCTATGGTCTGGCCCTTAACCTCGAGCGTGACTCGGTTGGTGCCGTAATTCTTGGTGATTATGCCGGTTTATCAGAAGGCCAAAAAGGCAAATGTACCGGCCGTATTCTTGAAGTTCCTGTCGGTCGAGGTCTGCTTGGCCGCGTCGTCGATGCTTTAGGTAATCCTCTGGATGGCAAAGGCCCAATTGATGCTGAAAAAATGTCACCGATTGAAAAAGTGGCTCCAGGCGTTATTTCCCGTCAGTCCGTGGATCAACCCGTGCAAACCGGTCTTAAAGCGATCGATGCCATGATTCCCGTCGGCCGTGGCCAGCGTGAATTGATCATCGGTGACCGCCAAACCGGTAAAACCGCCATTGCAATTGATGCCATCATCAATCAAAAGGGTACTGGCATTAAATGTATCTATGTCGCAATTGGTCAAAAAGCTTCTTCTGTTGCTGCCATCGTCCGTAAATTGGAAGAACACGGCGCATTGGAGCATACCATTGTTGTCGTTGCCGGCGCGTCTGATTCGGCTGCCCTACAGTTTATTGCACCTTACACCGGCTGCGCCATGGGTGAATACTTCATGGAAAACGGTGAAGATGCTCTCATCGTTTATGATGACTTAACCAAACAGGCCTGGGCTTATCGTCAAATTTCCCTGTTGTTACGTCGTCCACCCGGTCGTGAAGCTTACCCCGGTGATATTTTCTATCTCCACTCCCGTTTGCTTGAGCGGGCTGCACGTATTAATGCCAATGAAGTTGAGAAATTAACCGATGGCCGCGTGAAAGGTAAAACAGGATCCCTGACCGCATTGCCCATTATTGAAACGCAGGCCGGGGACGTGTCCGCCTTCGTTCCTACCAACGTGATCTCGATTACCGACGGTCAGATTTTCCTTGATGTTGATCTCTTTAACTCCGGTGTTCGTCCCGCAATTAACTCCGGTCTTTCTGTTTCGCGGGTTGGTGGTGCAGCTCAAACCAAGATTATGAAAAAACTCGGTGGCGGTACCCGTCTGGCGCTCGCGCAATTCCGTGAACTGGAAGCCTTCTCGCAATTCGCTTCTGATTTGGATGACGCAACACGCAAACAATTGGAGCGTGGCCAGCGCATTACCGAGTTAATGAAGCAGAAGCAATATTCTCCCATGTCTGTCGCAGAGATGGGTCTGTCGCTGTTTACTATTGAGAAAGGGTACCTCGATGATGTGCCAGTGGCTGAAGTGAGAGCATTTGAAGCGGCGCTGCAGGGCTACATGCAATCCTCTCATGCAAGTCTTCTGCATAAGATCAATGAGACTGGTGCTTATGACGCTGACATTGAAGCGCAATTAAAGGCAGCAGTTGAGGAATTTAAAAACACTGGAAGTTGGTAATGAATAACCGCCAGCCGAGTTGCTGGCGGCTCAATGATTAAACAGGATGAGTTGAATCATTCTGGTAATTAAGGCGAAGCAGATATGGCTGGTGCAAAAGAAGTCCGTACTAAAATTGCAAGTATTAACAATACGAAAAAAATCACCAAGGCTATGGAAATGGTTGCCGCGAGTAAAATGCGTAAAACGCAGGATAGAATGCGCGCATCCAAACCGTATGCCTCAAAAATTTATGATGTGGTCAAGCACATTGCCCGAGCGAATTCCGAATACCGTCATCCCTTTATGACGGGTCGTGAAATTAAGCGTGTAGGCATCATTGTGGTGACAACCGATCGTGGCTTATGCGGTGGTTTAAATGCAAATTTGCTGCGAGAAACTGTACGTCATATGCGGCAATGGCAGCAGGAAGGCAAAGACATCGATGTCAGTGTGGTAGGCCGCAAGGGTCAGGCTTTTTTCAAGCGTTTTGGCGGTAAAGTCATTGCTTCCGTGGATCAATTGGGTGATAAACCCAGCGTGAGTGATTTAATTGGTGTAGTCAAGGTCATGCTTGACGCATTCTACCGTGGTGAAATTGATGCTCTGCACATCATTTACAATGAATTTGTAAACACCATGACCCAAAAGCCGATGCTGAAACAGTTGCTGCCTCTTCCAGTGTCTGACGAAGACACTCAGCGCCTGGGACATCATTGGGATTATATCTACGAACCGGACGCCAAGGAATTGCTCGATGGTTTATTAGAACGCTACATCGAATTACAGGCTTATCAAGCGGTTGTAGAAAACATCGCCTGCGAGCAGGCTGCCAAAATGATTGCAATGAAAAGTGCAACGGATAATGCCGGTGAATTGATCAAACAGCTTCGCTTGATTTATAACAAAGCCCGACAGGCGGCCATTACTCAGGAATTGGCTGAAATTGTCGGTGGCGCTGACGCTTTATAACGAGGGTATATCATGAGTTTAGGAACAGTAGTTGAAGTAATTGGTGCGGTTGTTGACGTGGAATTTCCCCGTGATGAGGTTCCCAAAGTAAACGATGCCTTGCACCTGGTTGATGGCGATTTAACGTTTGAAGTACAGCAGCAGCTTGGCGACGGTGTTGTCCGTACGATTGCGATGGGATCGTCAGAAGGTCTAAAGCGCGGTGTAAAAGCTAAAAACACCGGTAAACCCATTCAGGTTCCTGTCGGCAAGAAAACACTGGGCCGTATTATGGATGTATTGGGACGCCCAGTGGATGAAGCAGGTCCTATTGAAGCGGATGAATACTGGTCGATTCATCGTAAAGCCCCAAGTTATGAAGAGCAGGCCGGCAGCCAGGAACTACTGGAAACCGGTATTAAAGTAATCGACTTGCTTTGCCCGTTTGCCAAAGGGGGTAAGGTTGGTTTGTTCGGTGGTGCGGGTGTGGGTAAAACAGTCAACATGATGGAACTCATCCGTAACATTGCAATTGAGCACAGTGGTTACTCTGTATTTGCCGGTGTTGGTGAGCGTACTCGTGAGGGTAACGACTTCTATCATGAAATGAAAGACTCCAACGTACTCGATAAAGTATCCCTGGTTTATGGACAGATGAATGAGCCGCCAGGAAACCGTCTGCGTGTGGCGTTGACCGGTTTGACCATGGCGGAAAAATTCCGTGATGAGGGCCGTGATGTACTGCTCTTCATCGATAACATTTACCGTTACACGCTGGCTGGTGTGGAAGTGTCCGCCCTGTTAGGCCGTATGCCTTCCGCCGTAGGTTACCAACCGACCCTGGCTGAAGAAATGGGTATGCTGCAAGAGCGTATTACATCAACCAAGACAGGTTCCATTACCTCCATTCAGGCGGTTTATGTTCCTGCCGACGACTTGACTGACCCCTCTCCTGCAACCACCTTTGCTCACCTGGATGCCACCGTCGTTTTGTCGCGTCAGATTGCTGAATTGGGTATTTACCCCGCGGTTGATCCATTAGACTCGACGTCCCGTCAGTTGGATCCATTGATTGTAGGTCAGGAACATTATGATACTGCCCGACGTGTACAGCAAACGCTGCAACGTTATAAAGAACTGAAAGACATCATTGCCATTCTCGGAATGGATGAACTGTCTGAAGAAGACAAGCGTGTTGTGACACGTGCCCGTAAGATTCAGCGTTTCCTTTCTCAACCTTTCTTCGTTGCGGAAGTATTCACGGGTTCACCCGGTAAATACGTGTCACTGAAAGACACCATTAAAGGGTTCCAGGGCATTCTGGCGGGTGAATACGATGATCTGCCTGAACAAGCTTTCTACATGGTGGGTAGCATTGAAGAAGCCGTTGCCAAAGCGAAGACCTTATGAGGCAGGATAATATGGCGATTACCACGCACCTGGACATTGTCAGTGCTGAAAAGGAAATTTATTCAGGCGTTGTTGAGTTGGTTGTGGCAACCGGTGAGCTTGGCGAGGTAGGGATTACTCCTGGCCACGCACCTTTGCTGACCGTACTTAAACCCGGTGAAATCAGGATAACGCTTCCTGGCGGCAGCCAGGAGATTTACTACGTATCTGGCGGCATGCTGGAGGTACAACCTCATTGCGTTACCGTGTTGGCTGATACAGTAGAGCGTGCGGATAACCTTGATGAAGCCGCGGCCCTGGCTGCAAAGGCTAAAGCCGAGGAAGAGATTGCCAACAAAAACACGGATCTGGATTACTCCCGAGCCGCAGCCGAATTGGCCAGAGCGGTTGCTCAAATTCGAGCGATACAAAAACTTCGCAAGAATTTAAAATAATCGAGTCAGACAGCAAAATCCCGCAAACGCGGGATTTTTTTTACCGGTAACAGCCGATTTATCCTGATAACAGGCCAGTTTGCCCTACATGAATAAATCAATCAGGCCCACGCCAATCGCTCTTTATGCAGCAGGAGATAACAGGACCCCTGATGCGACGGCCTGCTTTCCCACAAACCGATTTCCTGCACAGGGATGTCCCCGAGATCGGGCCACATCAAATCCTGTGGCAAAAGTACTTTTCCTTTCTGACGCAAGCGGCCTAAGGTCAGATGAGCACGGTAGGGTCTTTGTTCAATCTCATACCCCGCCCGGAGTATGCCTTCTCCTACACGATTGGCAAGCGTAATCAGGGACTGATTGACGGGTACTGCAAGCGAAATGACATGCGGTTTATGGGGGGATGGAAATAATTCAACTTTTCCCAACTGGATAGGAAAAGCGGAAAGGCCCTGCACGTGCTGTCCCACCGTAACAATCAAAGAAGGGATATCCTCCTTATCAACGGCCTTTAAAAACTGTAAAGTAATATGTAAATTTTCTGGCGCAGACCATCGGATGTTTGTATCGGCCAGATTGGTTTGTAGAGAACGGATAAAGCCAGCCAACGTGTTATTCGCTGCTTGCGGCAGTTGTATACCCCAAAAAGCCCGGATCGATGTCATAGTCAGAGAGCGTTTTCTTTGATTAACAAAGTGTAACACACAATAAAAAAACAAGAGGAAAAGGGATGGCTCTTAAACTGATTCACATGGATGTTGATCTCAGGAAATACCCCGACGACATTTCGCCTTTGACAAAAGACGATGAAGTTACACTTGGCGACGGTCACGGGAATGCCTTGAAAATGGTCTATTTTTTGATAAAAACGGGGATTATGACGCTTGCAGGAGGAGCAGAAGATTACCAGAGACTAGTGGAGATTTATGAACAGGAGTTAAACCCAGAGGCGAATGATTATGCGCCCTATGCAAAGGCCATGGACGATTTTATTCGCATCCTCCACCAGGCGAAACCGGGCCTGGTAGGGATTCTTCGCTTTTTAGGGGATGTGGTCGCTGACCGCGGCAATAATGATCTGTATACCTTATTAATTTATGAGTGGCTTCTCATTGCCAAAATTCGGGTTGAAACCATGATGTCCAATCATGACATGGCATTCATCAGCTTGGTCTTAAATGGTGAATATTCACCCAATATTGCTCTGACCGTGGGGTATGACCGACTGCGTAATCATCAGATGCGATCCGCGTTTGGCGCTTTGTTTTTTCTTTATCATAAACTGTTTCCTGAAGAGCGGTTTATACATCTGTTCAGTTTGTACCGCTCTACCCTGAGCCTCTTTGCCTGCAGCAAGGGAGATGACGATGAGCTTATCCTGTATACTCATGCGCCGGTGGGTTTGGAAACCTTGTATGCTTTTTATGATGAATATAGATCGCGAATGACGACGGCCTTACTGGCCACACTTCACCTTCCAGAAGAGGCTGAGCATGCAAAAACCCGCTTTTATCATCTGGGTTCAGGGGAGTTGGCTAAGGTGATAGATGCCGTGAACGCTGTCTTTGCCAGCCTGGACTTACGAAAAGCCATTGATTCTGAGCGGTGTTATCTCGAAATTTTTTACCGCGACGGCCTTCCTCAACGCATGCCGATGGAATGTCCTCTTTTTCGCCTGTGCTGGAACCGAGATACCACTCAATTGCAGGCTGGGACCCGGGTAAAATTAACCCTGATTCATGGCCATGATCTGGCTTCACCCTCCTTTGGAAAAAGCCTTGATAATTTTCTCGGAAAGAATTCAAAAGGCGGCTTGATTAACCTGGTCGATCCCTGGTATACCCTTCCCCAAGGTGGACTGCCGCGTCTGAATGTGTACCGTTATGGCTCGCTGGCGTTGCCGTCAACCCCGTCCGAAAAGGCACAATTAAGTTATGCGGTGGTAAATTCATGGCCTGAGGCAGCATTAAAGAAACGCCCATCCATTATTGGTTTTTTTGAAAAGAACAACGACAATGACACTGACTTGTTGCTACCGGCCAAACCGCTTGGTTTAAACCTGCATTTGTGAGGTGATTGAATGACAGAAACAGCGTTGCAGCGCTTACTAAGGCTCGAAGAAGAGGTGCGTGATTTTGGTTTTCTCTGGCCCGATGCCGACATGATTATCGAACAGGCCTTAAGCGAATGTCAGGAAATTAAAGAGGCACTGGATAATCGGCAATCAGCCGCGCGCGTACAGGAAGAAGTCGGTGATTTATTGCACACAGCCCTTTCCCTCTGTTGTTTTCTGAACTTTAATGTTCATGAAACTCTGGCTAAGACAGCCGATAAATTTGCAGCCCGCATGGAGGCGCTTAAAGCCCTGGCAGGCGAGAAAGGCTATACTGATTTAAAGGGTCAACCCATCGAATTTCTCGGTGAGCTGTGGCAGGAGGCCAAACGAAGAACATCCGGGCAATGACAGCTGCATTCAATCCACTGCAAATAATACTCCAGGTGAAGCAATGACACATCTCAATCCAATCACAGGGTTTAAAAAAATAATTATTCTTTTCTGGTTTGTCTGGTGGCTTATTGCTCTCTGGACAGATGTTGTCGGCCTGCTCGCCCACAACGGTTGGTTAATCAAAAGCTGGGCGCCAGATACAAACTACCCTTTTCTGGTGGAGTCGCTCAAAATGTATGATGTGCCTGCCTGGGTACCTCAATGGTCCTTTGCGGGCATTATTCTGTGGTCTTTTCTGTCTACTCTGGCTTTCGGCTGGACGGCGTTAGCTTTGTTTCAGCCCACATCAGGCTGGATGCGACGTGCTGATTGGGCGTTTATTGTTTCCTTAAGTTATTGGCTTGCCTTTTTCCTTGCGGATCAGTTGGTAATGAAATTTGATTTGGAGGAAAATCACATGATTCAGGGTGGATTTCAGTTATTGACCTATTTGAGCCTTTACCTTTTACCCGAAACACAACGCAGGGAAAGAGTTGAGGAATAACAAGCACTTGCGGGTAAATTCACAGGGTTATCCACAGGTTGTGCATTGCCAGTTGATGGGATTTAAAATAAAAATCATTATTAATCAAAGGGTTAATTGATTTATATTCAAAATAAGGCTAGGCTGATGGAAAGTTATTCACATCCTCGGCCTTTTTTGTTTCTAGCCGACACCAGAGTTTGATAAAATAGCTTTGCCAAATTGTTGTAGAGTACACTACGATCACCATTGAAAAGAACCAGCTGATGACTATTGTTATGAATGATGCTATAGAGCGTAAACCGATTACGGAATTTACAGAAAAAGCGTACCTTGATTACTCCATGTACGTCATTCTGGACAGAGCCTTGCCCCATCTTGCCGATGGATTAAAGCCGGTACAGCGCCGAATTGTTTACGCCATGTCGGAATTGGGCCTTAAAGCCACGGCAAAGCATAAAAAATCGGCGCGTACCGTGGGGGATGTTCTGGGTAAATTCCACCCGCATGGGGATTCCGCTTGTTACGAGGCCATGGTCTTGATGGCCCAGCCTTTCTCCTACCGTTACCCGTTTGTCGACGGTCAGGGCAACTGGGGTTCTGCAGACGATCCCAAATCCTTTGCCGCCATGCGCTACACAGAGGCACGCTTATCGCCTTATGCGGAGTTGCTGTTATCCGAGTTACAGCAGGGAACCGTGGATTGGGTAGACAATTTCGACGGTACGCTGAAAGAACCCTCTCTGCTACCGGCCCGTTTGCCCAACGTGCTGCTGAATGGCGCAACCGGTATTGCGGTGGGTATGTCGTCGGACATCCTGCCGCACAATTTACGGGAAGTGGCGGACGCCTGCATCCATCTGCTTGACAACCCCAGAGCCAGCCTTGATGATCTTTGCCAATTTATTCAGGGGCCTGATTTTCCAACCAGCGCTGAAATCATTACGCCCAAAAGTCAGATACGGACAGTGTATGAAACCGGTATCGGCTCTATCAAAATGCGTGCGGTGTTCACAGTAGAAAAGCAAAACATTGTCATTACCGCCCTGCCGTATCAGGTATCCGGGGCTAAAGTAATTGAACAGATTGCAGCACAGATGCAACAAAAAAAATTACCCATGGTTGAAGACCTGCGCGATGAATCTGATCATGAGCACCCCACCCGCCTCGTCATTATTCCTCGTTCCAATCGCATTGATGTAGATGGGTTAATGTCCCATCTGTTTGCAACCACGGATCTGGAGCGAAGCTACCGCGTTAATTTCAATATGATTGGTCTGGATGGTAAACCCCGGGTAAAAAGTTTACTCGTCTTGCTCAATGAATGGCTGGTTTATCGCCTAATGACGGTGAAGCGGCGCCTTCAATACCGCTTGGATAAAGTACTTGAGCGGTTGCATGTGCTTGAAGGATTAATCATTGCTTTCCTTAATATCGATGAGGTCATTGCCATCATCCGTGAGAGCGAAGAACCGAAACCGGCGTTGATTCAACGCTTTAATTTGAGCGAGAGGCAGGCCGAGGCGATTCTTGAGATGAAATTGCGGCATTTGGCCAAACTGGAAGAAATTCGCTTGCGGGCTGAACATGACGAGTTAAGCAACGAACGCGACATGCTTGAAAAAACATTAGCCAGTGAAGCACGTCTTAAAACCCTGGTTAAAAAAGAAATCACCGCTGATCGGGATGCGTTTGGCGATGAGCGTCGTTCCCCTTTAATGGAGCGTCATGATGCCCAGGCCTTAAAGGAAGAAGATTTGTTGCCCAATGAACCCATCACCGTGGTGTTGTCGCAGAAAGGCTGGATTC
This sequence comes from Legionella taurinensis, assembly GCF_900452865.1. Taxonomy (NCBI): domain Bacteria; kingdom Pseudomonadati; phylum Pseudomonadota; class Gammaproteobacteria; order Legionellales; family Legionellaceae; genus Legionella; species Legionella taurinensis. Next base: position 3,099,241 of record NZ_UGOZ01000001.1, on the reverse strand, counting down.
GCGCGGCCAAAGGGCATGATGTGGAAGGGCGTGAGTTAAGTTACAAAGCGGGGGATGAGTTCAAAGCGCAGGTCAATGCCCGCAGCAATCAGCAGATTCTCTTTTTTGACAGTGAAGGCAAGGTTTATAATCTTCCGGGTCATGTGCTGCCTTCAGCACGGGGTCAGGGAGAGCCCCTGACCAGTAAGTTGAATCCTGCCGATGGCATGATGTTTGAAGCCATGGCCAGCGGTGAGGCCGATGATTGGCTTGTCCTTGCATCGGATGCCGGCTATGGGTTCATTACCCGCCTTGGCGAGTTGTATGTTAAAAACCGCAACGGCAAAGCCTGCGTCAAACTGCCAGAGGGCAGCGGTCTGTTGAGGCCACGTGTGTTGACCGACAGGGAAAACCAGCTCCTGGCCTGCGTCACCAATGTGGGTCGGTTATTGATTTTCAACGCGTCGGAACTTCCTGAACTCAGTCGCGGCAAGGGGAACAAGATGATCAGTATCCCAACCGCCAAAGTCATGACGCGTGAAGAGTTCGTCATCGACATCCAGGTGTTGCATGCTGAAGATGCCCTGACAGTACATGCCGGCAAGCGTCATTTCACCTTAAAGAATGAGGATTTGCATCATTACGCGGGTGAACGCGGCCGCCGCGGCAATCGTTTACCGCGCGGCCTACAGAACGTGACCTCTCTGCAGGTCACAGTCCTTAAGCCGGCGAACGCATGAAATTGTCAGCGAACCAATTGCGGTGGATTTTAAATGCCTGGCCCCCTTTTTGGGGGGCTGGCATCAAAGTTGAAGAACTTCGCGATGATTTCTCCTATGTGCGTGTTTCGTTGGCTTTTCGCTGGTATAACAAAAACTACATGCGTGTCCAGTACGGCGGAAGCCTGTTTTCCATGACCGATCCTTTCTTTGTATTGATGCTGATTAAACGTTTGGGAAAAGGCTATGTGGCCTGGGACAAGCAAAGCGAAATTAATTACGTTCGACCGGGTAAAGGCCGGGTCTACGCGGAGTTTACGTTAAGCGAGCAGCAAGTCACGGAGATCCGTGAAGCCGCCCTGCGCGAGGAAAAGGTTTATCCAACATTTGAAGTGGCCATTGTGGATGAACAAAAACAAGTCGTCGCCACAGTCAAAAAAACCCTGTATGTTCGGCAGCAAAAAACAACCGATCTCAATCAGACTTAAGGTCTTCGGGCTCCTGTCTGGGGGATGAATGGAGTCGCTTGGCGGGCTTTAAAACCCGCAGGGGCAGCGCGTTATTGGCTGGATTGCAGCTGATGGTAAAAGTCAAACGTGGAACTGGTTAGATTATCACTGTATATCACCTCATCCTTTCCCTGTCGCGGGCAAATGTAGATAACATTACTTAATTTTTTCCAATCAAGAGGGACGATATTACAAAAAGGGAAAATACTCAAAATGGTATTATGGACGCGTTTGCTGAACGAGTTTTTAAACAGAGGATTGGTAATGAGGTTGACCACTAAAAGACCTGAAGGCTTCAAGTGCGAAGCCAATTGTGCAAAATAATCGGCAGTGAGCAGGGAGGCTGGAATAGTTTGTTGGTGACTGTAGGCATCCGACACAATGACATCAAATTGTTCCCGTGTTTCATTGAGGTAACGCCGCGCATCCTGACCAATAAAATGACCATTGATTTTGCCTTCAAGGAAGTGCTTTTCAGCCACGCTTTTAATTTGTGGATCAATGTCGACATACGTCACGTCATTCGCATGAGTGCCTGCTGCGGTGAGCGAAAAACCGCCAGCACCGATCACCAGTATTTTTTTATGCTGCAACTGGAGCTGGTTAAACAAGAAATGGCGGATAAATTCAATGTAGGCAAAACCCTCTTTCTTATCCGTTATCATTGAACTGCCGGATAAGTTAATCCTAAGCAGGCGCGCATTGTGAGCGGTAAGGATTTCATAATTGCCGTAATTGTTAGTTAATTTAAAAAACTGCTGTTCATAGTTCACATTCAATAATTTGATAAAATACAAAGCCAACCCCAGCAAAATCAGGGGAGGCCAGGCCAGGCCGCTTTGAGGCTTTAGCAAAATAACCAGCAAGAAAAGCAGGGCGCAATTCGCGACGACGGTCCAGGCTACGCCGGTAAACTGAAAAAGCAGGAGTGACGTCACGAGTGCGCCTGAAAAAGACCCCAGTGTGCTTAAAAACAAGGCCTTGCCGCTGATGCGGCTGACTCGCTGCTCCTGACTGAATAAATTCGTGGTTAACGGGATGGTTTGTCCAAGCCAGAAGACAACAGGCGCCAGAATGATCAGCAGGTAAAGGGTCAGGCTGGCCAGAAAGGGCAGGGACAGCCTGTTAATGGTCCAATCGAAAAAGCTGCCGATGAAACTGTAATTCAGCCCAATGCCTATCCAAATCAGGCTGACCATGAAATTGCGGTTTAACCTTTTATAGAAATCATTGGGGTGCATGCCGCCGCGCCAATAACCCAGGGCCAGAAATAACAGAAAAACCCCAATAATGATGCTGGTAATGACCACGCTGCCGCCAAAGAAAGGCAGTAGTTGCCGTATCGTTAAGATTTCGACGGAAATAGTGACAAATCCTTCGAGTAAAAGAATGGCGAGTAAGGTATGGAGCATGGTCAGGGTTTAAGGGAAAAGTTTTAAGAGTATACTCAACTATCAATCAGAAAGCATGCGTAAGACTTACCTTCGCCTTTCACGGGAAATACTGGTAAATTGAGCGCTGAAGAAAAAAGGCGGTTTCCCATTTTACGTATCAATCAGGATGATGTAGGTATGAGAATAAGAGTGCTTTGTATCGTCTCACTGGGTTGTCTGTCGGGCATGGCTTTTGCTGCCACCGGAGAACTGATGTGGGGCGAAAGTAACAGTCTCCTGCAGCAATACCAGAGTATTCCGCTTCATCGACCTTCCCTCCTCACTCCGCTCAAAAGCATGGCGGATAGCCCCTATCAGTTGCGTTTGCAATCAACTGCCCCGCAGCATGCCCGGTATCAGATTCTTTTTAAAGGCCTTCCCGTTTGGGGTTATCAGTTGATCTTTCATCAAAAGGATAACCAGCCGGTTTGGGTTAGCGGGATGAATGTCCGTGGGTTGGAGGAAACAATTAAAACGTCAAAGGGGTTATTGTCGGCACAGCAGCTTAGAAAGCGAGTGCTGGCGAAAGTCAAAGGACCCGTGAAATGGTTTCATCATCAAAAGGTTATCTACCTCGATAACCAGCAGCAAGCCCACCTCGCTTACCACATGGCTTATTACACCCATGCACCGGACCATGCGTTGCGTGCACCCGAGATGCTGGTGGATGCCAATACGGGTCTGGTATTAAAAGCATGGGATGCCGTTCATCGTGAACAATGGGGTCAGGGTCTCGGTGGGAACGCGTTCCCCTTGCCTTACCGCCCTGGGTCTTTTCAACACGGTGACGCCCTGCCCGGCTTGCCTTCGCTGGGAAAATTTGAAGTCAGGGTAAACGACGGACGGTGTTATGTCGAGAGTGATTCCTTGCGCGTCATTAACATGGCCAATTTACCACTCGGTTATGAAGCGTTCCCCATCAGTACGGAAGACGAAAAAACGTATGAATTAACCGCATTTTCCTATGCCTGCGATCCCTCCTCGTATTACCTTAATTACAATGATGCCAACACCGGGCCAGTCAATTATTCCTTTTCCCCGGTGAACGATGCCATGTACTTTGCCACACAGACGCTGGCAATGTATGAGAAGAAGTATCAGCAACGAAATCCCCTGGGCAGGGATTTACCTCTGCGGGTTTACACGCACTTGTCTGAAATGGACAATGCTTTTGCCATTCCCACGGTGTCTTTGGATGGCCGGTTGATGGCCCATCAACAAATCATTATTGGCAATGGCCATCAGTTTCTGACCGCTCCGGCACAAACGGTCATTGCCCATGAATTATCCCATAATTTTACCGCACTTCATGCGGCTTTGGTGTATGAGGGCCAGTCAGGGGCCATTAACGAAGCGTTTTCTGATATGGCAGCCATCGCCCTGCAGGACTACATACGACAGAGCTACCCCTGGTATTGGGACGGCCTGGACTGGACGATAGGGCGTGAGGCCGTGCTTGGTGGGGCGCCTTTACGTTACATGGATGAGCCGAGTAAAGACGGCATGTCCATCGAGCATGCCAGGGAGTATACCGATGATCTGGATGTGCATTTAAGCAGCGGCGTTTACAATAAAGCCTTTTACCTCCTCGCCAATAAACCGGGTTGGACCGTGCAGAAGGCCTTTCAGGTGATGATTGATGCCAATCGGTTTTATTGGTCCCCTATCGCCTATTACGATTTTGCTGCCTGCGGTGTCATTCAGGCCGCACGTGATCGCCAATGGGATACCGCTGCTGTCCGGGAGGCCTTTGCCGAGGTGGGGGTTCTTTGTCCGGTTCTCCCCAAGCCGGATGCTCAGGGTAAAAGAGCTTGAAAGATTAAATTTACACCATTGGGGATATGTTTTTTTCTAAATGACCAAACATGAAGTATAATGGCAGTCCAGCCTGAAGGGAGGATTTTCGATGGTTTATTTTATACACGGCAAGGCAAAGCATTTAATTGTTGACCTCAGACGACCCTCGCTGCTTGCCAAGTCCGAAAAGACCAGACACAGCATTATCACCGACATCCACCGCACGCTTTTTTTAGGTACACGCAACGAATTACATGCGCACCTGAAGCACTGGCAGGACGAAAGCATCCCGAATCATCTTTTCTATTGGCAGGGGGATATGAGTGCGGGCAACATTCACATGCTTTTTCCTGAGCGTGCATTCAGGAAGGCGGAGGAGTCCGATGAGCTTTTAAGTGAAACCTATTATAAACAAAAGAAAGCCGTTTCCTTCGCCTATGTCGATAAAGCCGGTGTTCCTTCAGGGTTCGGTTTTTGTTATCGTGCCGATGATCCCAGCCTTTGGTTGATTGCCATCACTAAAAACACCCACCTGCCTGTCGAGCAGCGTGAGGTCTACGTTGTAACCAGCTTTAACCCGGAGCCCTACCTCGTAGAACCTGAGAAAAGATTAACCTCGGTCTCTTCACATATGTTGTTCCCTATTACTAGAACTATTTCAAACCACATCAATTCACCGTGCATCGAGGCAATGGCTCGCAGTCTGGTTTCAGGCTTCAACACCTTTAATGTCAATGCCGGCACATTCATGCACTGTGCTCAGTATGTAACGTCTGAGACCTCCAGGTTCGAAGACAATGACGCGCTGCTGCAACTGTTGGAAAAAAACCCCGAGATTATTATCAATGATCCGCTGTTGCAAAAACTTAACAGCGTGGGCAGTCACTTAACCCCGCGTCAGGTTATTGACTGTTTAAAGCCGCAGTCATCCTTAAATAAGGTCTTACTGTCTATCCTGGATAAAAAGACCATTACGTTAGATGATCGTGAAAAAGCCTATGTTGCCTTAAGGTTGGATAAACTTGGGCTTTTGGAGCAATACGGGTGGGTGGCTGACAGTGATGCGCTGCTTGCTTTTGTAAAAAGCCTGTTAAATGAATTCGATGATCGATTGATAGAACATTTCACCACCCAAAAACAAGTTGATTTTTTCCGCTTTTTAAACCATTCCCCTTATAAAATGGAAATGGCCCGCTTGTTAATCACCCAGAAAGGCAAGTCAGTGCCTGTGGTATGGAAGGCGGTGGAATTTTTTCATAACGTTTTTTTAAAGCAGGACGATCAGTACATTCAGGCGGTTGTTTTTCAATTGCTTCTGATAGAGCCTGAGTTAACTCCAAGTCAACTGACACAGCTTATCGACAGCCTTACCCCTTCCAAATTCCTTGCCCAGGTGTTTAACCCTCTGGAATTGGCAAGTTATCTGGCTAAGCAACAGCCCTCAGACAGGCAAGTAGAACGCATTAAGGAAATGCAGGGCTATTTTGCTAATGTCTTGCCCAAATTTGAGACGGCTCAGTTGTTACGTAAAAAACCGCTGCAGCCTGATTTTCTCAAAGGTCTTGGAAAACGCTACATTGACGGTCAAGACCTCCATATCCTGGCCATTTGTGAAAATGATAATCAAATCAAGGCTTGCCAGATTTTGCTGGAGCTGGATTTTCCACCAGAAATACTGGCGTTTACGGTACCCAATGACGCGTTGGTTTTGGCCATCAATCAGTTAGATGCCTTGAATCTTAAAGCGGCGATCAGACCTCTACTGAATACGCCCCTCTTTCATGTTGTTCTCCCCGCGATGAGCACCTGGCCTTTGTTGCAGCAACGCGCATTATGGATTTTTGTTGCTCAAAAATTAATCAAAATTGAGGAGATAGACGGATTAAGGCAGCGCCTCGTTGCAGAGCCCTACCTTGCTAATCTTATCCTTGTGATGCACGAGGAAAAATTCACGCCTTCAACAATACGGGACATTAGTAGCAATCCAGTAAAATCGAGGGCCCTGAGTCTCTTAATGACATTAAAGCTGTCTTTCGATCACACAGTGCTTGATTCGCCCTTGTGTCATTTGTTGAGCTTGCTTCACAGTCAGTGTGAAAGTTCGCTCTATAAAGACGGGGTAAGGGACTATATCGCAGTTGTTTTGCCCGTTCTGTTAAAGCATCAGTTCCCGGCCCCGGTGGATAAGCCTGACACGGTTCGTTCGTTAAGCCAAATTATCAGTGACTATCAATTGGTCGCTTCTCTGGCTTCTGCTCTCGGTGCCGATTCGGCCTGGCTTGATTTACTCAAAAAGAAACCCAGGCTGCAGGCAATGGCGGTTGCTCTCCGTCAACTCGATATCGGTTCAAAGGAAGTGGAGATAACCCCAACACTGGCATCGCAGCTGTTTAGCGAATTCGCGTCCTATTTTGCCATGCTGGATGACAAGCCCGGGGATGAACTCATACAGAAGGCGGTGGCAGCACTTATAATCATTCAGGTAGACGATAAGGACAGTCCGGTAACGAATTATTTCCCCGCCTTAATAACCAAGCCCCAATTGGCTGAAGCCGTTTTAACCGTTCATAAACAAAACCTGCCGGTACGGTCGCTGTTACAGGAAGAGAATCAGGCCTCCCGCGTGGCTTTGGTCAATCGATTGGCATGCCGCGGCTCAACGAATGCGGCGCATTATGAATTGGCTATGGAAAATGATGAGGAAGGCTATGATTTTCGCAAGATCATGGACAAGGTTAAACATTTCCCGCCGCTTTTGCAGCCTGATGCTGCGCAGTTTGTTTATGAGGGCATCACACAACGTCAGACTGGCGGATTTTTTAAGCCCGGGCAGGAGGGGCAGGCGCTGGCCGGGGATGATACTTGGGAGTATGGTAATTACCTGGCGATGCGCGTGCTATTGGTCAATCGTTTTCGACAGTTGGGGCTCGATAGGTCTTTAGTCGATCTCCTGCTCGAAGAGAACGAAAAAGGCAGGCAGTTTTTTACTCTGGTCGCACAGATTGAAACCCGATTTCAGAATATCCGTGCGAGATTATCACAGCATGCCCCAGACAAACTCGCCCGTTACCTTGAGCCGGAACGTCAATACCGGACCCAACTTTACCAGATGGTCTTTGGAGCAATGAATCAGGAGCGACGCCCGGATAAAGACACCTTTTTAAAGCAGCTTAAACAGGTGGAAACTCCCCTGATGGCCATAGCCAATGAAGACAGGAACCCGCGGTTAAGAAAAACGCTGATGATCATTGCCAACATGGTGACTTTGATTTTTACGCTGACTCTTGCCAATGCTTACCATTACCGAAAAAGCGGCGATTTCCTCTTTTTTGAGCGGCCGGCCACCAGCGAAGGTATTAATACGCTGGATATTGAGCTTGCACGGACCATCGGAGCGCCAGCCGCATGAAACGAAGTGCATTAGCGATTGTCCTTGCATTGATTTTTTTGGAGTGGCTGGATTTCAGTCTTTATTTGTATTTGGCCAAATCGGTATTTGCCAAAGAATTTTTTCCACCTTCGTCGTATAGTTTGCTTCTATCGTTTGCGCTCTTTGCCGCTGCTTTTCTGGCACGACCCCTGGGCGGATGGTTGTTTGGCCAGCAGGCGGATGCCATCGGCCGACGAAAGCCCATGGTCTGGTCAGCTGGGTTAATGGGCATCGCGACGGTAGGCATTTGCTTATTACCCGACTACAACACCATTGGTATTGCCGCCGCCTTTGGACTTTTATTCCTGCGCATAGCGCAGGGACTGGCGTTGGGTGGCGAGATCAATACTTCTGCCATGTTTTTGATTGAACATCATGCGAGCCAACCGCTGCGGGCGGGAAGTCTTGTTGCCGCCAGCGGTGCGGCTGGCATGTTTGTTGGCGGGGCAATGGCCGCTCTTTTGCAATCCAGTTCTGTTCCCTGGATGTGGCGAATACTCTTTGCCAGTGTTGGCCTTTTATCGTTGTGGGTTTGCCGGCTTCGCAAGCGTTTGACTGAATCGCCTGAATTTAAAACCAATCACGCACCCATTGCCGAGATCTGGCGTAAGCATGCCCAGGGACTGATGAACATTGCTATGCTTGGCGCATTTGTCAGTGTCACTGTGTATCTCTGCAATGCCTTCTGGGTTTCCTATGCCATTGACCGGGGGCTGTGGAGCAGCAGCCAATGCGCCTGGATTGGTTCATTGGCGCAATTGAGCTCGGCCTTGCTGGCTCTGCCCTTGGCGCGCTCGGTTAGTCCGGAGCGTGTGTACCTGCTATTGCGTCTCGGTACCGTGACTGCTCTGTTGACTGCCCCTGTGTTGTTTTATTGTACTACCATTGCCTATCCCCCCGGTGTGCTCGTCGCCTTGGCAGGTTATGTGTTGACCAATGGCTTGATTTGTTCATCCATGTTTTATTTTCTTTATTTACAATTGCCGGCCCAGTACCGTTGCCGTGGTGTGTCCACTGTCTGGGCATTGGCAGCCAGCATTGGTGCGGTTAGTTTGCCGTTTGCCGAGCAGGCGGTCCAATGGCATTGGTTTTGGGTACCCCCATTATTGGAATGCGTGTTTGCCACTATTGCATTTTTATTCCTTTATAAGTCCTCGCCCAACCATGCGTCAATTGGCATAAAAACAATTTAAGTTGATTGTTATGTAAACAATAATCGCAAAATCAGGTTTTATGTCCATGGAAAATGCAAACAATTTCATGTCCATGCACATTTGTTATAGAAAATACTATTGAATTACGCCTGATTTTCTGCTTAATATGATTATTCTGCACCGACGGAAACTTAAGGAATGAGCCATGACTTTGCCAAAGAAGGCGTTACGGTATGGCCAGTTAAAATTTACCAACGACAAGACGATACCTTCCTCTGGTCATGTAATAGAAAAAGCAACTTTCGTAGATGCTGTTGATGGTGAGAAAACTGGATTTTTTAAACCCCTAAGCGGCTCTTACCCACGAGTGCTGGCTCTTTACTCTGTCGCTGTCAGCGTCGCGCTGCGCAATTCCTTGGGCGAGAGTGCGGCGGAAGAGCGGCTGGTGTACGATGAAAAGGGTGAGATTTGTGGGACCTTCTCAATTGGCCTAAAAAAATACAAGCCCATGGCCCCCTCGGGCGCTACCCTGCCTACCAATGCCAGTGAAAGGGAAGAGGTTTATCCCAGTTACAATACCTTGTTGTCGCATAATGTCGCCAAATGGCTTATCGCGGCCTGGCGGTATAAATGCGACGATCGTCATCCCGGGAATACCGACCTGGACAATATTCTTGACTACGACATGATGCTGTGGGGCATCACCTGGATAATGAAAGGCGCCCGTAATGTCGATGGAATTATCAAAGAGCATCCGGAAACCTCCATGGGCTTAAAGAGTACGGATCTTGATAATTTCCCCATCATCAATACTCGTACACACTGGCCTACCAATACCATGCCAGGCAATTTAAATCTGGCCAAACGGCACATGTGTTATCAGGCTTTTCGCGAGCTGGCCACCAATCCCTCCATCAAACTGGACTCAAGCAGCGAACCCGTAAGTTTCCAAGAGCAGTTTTTCAGTGCAATTCTGCAGGAGTTATTGACCTATGAGCCCTCAATCCTAAGAGAGCGTTTCACTGAGTATTTCGGTACGGAACCCCTAAATTACCTGTCACTGCCGGACGGTAAAGATGAATTATTATCAAAAACCTACCCCAAGCTGTTTAATGCAGAAACCGATCGTCGGCCTTTCGTTGACCATATCCTTGAGGTTATGCAGAAGGAGTATGATGAGTTTTACCGTAACACGGTTTTTTATGTTGGAAAAGAAAAAAACGACTCCGGTGTTCCGGTCATGAGTTTTCGTGATTTCCTGCAGGCGCGGCCGACTGCCTTTAATAAAACCAAAGCCTGGGCAGAGCAGGAAAATGCATCCATAGAAGAGTACTCGCAGGCGTATAAAAAGAAAGCCGAGTCAGCCCCGCCAGCAGGTGTACCGAATTATTATTGTTTACCGACTGCGGCAAAATATGATTTGGAAAGAATGCATGCCCGCTATCATCAAATATGGCGTGATGCCCACACCTTGCATTTTCAAGCCATTCTGTCCAATATTGACAAATTGTTAGAGAGCTTGTGGGAGGAGTTAACCCGTAAGACCTCCTTGGCCAGCAAAACGTTGGAAACAAGTAAAGCGTCGCCCAAACCCATGGAAGAGATTACACGCTCCATTCAGTTGTTTAAGTCAGACATCGAGTTGCCCAAGCTGGATTGCGATGAAGAAAATCCGCTCGCCCAAGGGTACATGGAATTAAAGCGGCTAAGGCAGGATTTGGGGAAATGCACTGACCGGTATTTTGACCTTCAGGCCGGGCAATTAAATGACGAAGCCAACATGAATTTCTGCATCGACATAACCCATTACTGTCACGAGTATGAAAATCGGCTTTTAAAGTTATTTGGTCAGACGCCCAGCGCAGATGCCTGGCTTAACATCATTAAACAAATGTGGGAATTTAATAATAGTTTTGGCTTTGTTCGGCATCTTAAAGGCAAGGATACACCCATTGGTCGTCAGGAGAAGCCTGAGACAACGCCCTTCGTTATGCGTAATCATACCGAAAAAGCGGTGATTTCAGCGACCCTGCACGCCTTGTTTGACTGGGCGAATGCCATTGGCCGCCTCACGCTGGATGGTTATATTGGCGAGGTGATAGTAAATCATTATGCGCCTTCTTCATTGAATGTGCTCTCCAATAAACACCGAACCGATGTTTTAAGCTATCTTAAGGACAGCAAAGAAGAAGGGCAAAACATTCTGGGGCATATTTTGGCAAAAGGCGGCACGGAGAGCAATTCGCTGAATACTCTGCTCATCCAATACCTCGTGCCCATGATGTTGACCCACCGGATTGGGCAAAGCGACGTCAATTTGTCGTCCGTTTTGCGGGCTGTGCAAAAAAAGGATTTTGAAGTCCAAACTTACGCTGCCGAAGCGCAGAAGTTTGTTCAGACGGACCCACGCTTTTCCCATCTTTATTCCGCCAAAGCCCGCCATGCGTTTCCAGAAAGCATGTATCAATGGGCAAAAAACATGGACAGAGAAGCATTTAAGAAAATAATTCGCGAAGTGGCAAAAAATTATACCCCCTACGCATTTAATATCTTCAGTGCCAGGACGCGCGGCCCTGAAGTGGAAGGATATCTCCAGGATTCAAGCAACAGCAACGAGATGATCCTAGCCAAAATTTTTTGTAAAGGCGAGCGCGAAAGCACACTCAGCCAGGAGGTCTTCAAAAAGGTGGTGGAGAGAATGCAGACGAGCGAAGGCGATTACCCTCTCGCTTGTCAAGTGACAACGAAAGAGATGCGAGCCCATTTTTTTAATGCGGTATACGATGATGCGAAATCGAGAACGTTCAACAAAACGACCACGACCACGAGTGAGTTCAGCCATTAGGGCTGACTCGCCCGGGCTTTAAGGGAGACAGCGTCTCTTTTATCTCGTGCACTAGATCGCTCATGGATTCATTATCATAATCCTGTGATGTTTTAGCTTTGTCGCTAAGGTAGTCAAACTCCTCCTGCATGCAGGCGGTTTCCTCTTGCGGAAGCAGGTGCGAGGCGGCGGATAATAAATCCGCCGCCTGCGTGGCCAGGTGGTTAAAATTCTCTTTGTTATTGGGCGTACGTCGACTTGGCGCGGGCCGCTGCCAGGCATCGTACAATAATTTCAGACCGATAAAGACTAAAGGCAACAAAACCAGCGTGCCCAATAAGACAGAAGCTGAGATAGCCGCCGCTTCCGGCCTGAGGGCGGCAGTGTTGAAAGGATTGCCTCGGGCCATGGTGTCATTGCCTGTAAGCAGAGGAGCGGTGCAGGGTTGGTTGGTTAGACAGGATGGCACCGGCCCTCGCTGTGATTGCGCCTGGAAAAAAAGCGGCGCTTCCACGCGCTGGGTAAACGATGCTTGCGGCAGCGACGGCTGTTTGACAAAAGACGAGGGCGACTGGGATGGTCTGGTACCCCAATCGACAGCGGGTTGCTCCTGTTGATTGCTCAAGATCAGCGCAGGCTTATCGGGGATGGGCAACCCATTTATTTCCTGTTGATGACCGACCCACGCATGCATGGAATCCATTAAATGCTGGACAAGCTCACGCGTGGAACTGACCATAGCAACCTGCTGGGTTTCTGTCCCTTGCTGCTTCAGATGATTAAGCACTTCATGCACCCCATCGAGTAATTCTTTACTGGCGGCGCTTAAATCCGAGCTCGAGGTGGGAAAGCGCGCGAGGTTATCCTGATTGTTGATGTAGCGGTCGATTTTTTCCGCCTTTCCGGACGTCATTCGCTCCCACCAGCTTAAATCCTGCTTATCCTGAATCAATTGATGATAAAGCCGTGAATTTGCTTCCACCACACTGACGATGTGTTGTTCCGATTGCTGAACAAACTGTTCAATGCCAAGCAGCAGATTGTTCATTTGCCTTCGTAACTGGATGAGTGTAAACACTTCACCGGCCTGGTCGAATAATTGCAACAGGGAATCCAGGATATGTTGAAAACGCAAGACTTCCTGTAAGTCGCTGATGCTCTGGCCGTAAGCGGCTTTGATGGCTGTCGAGGTTTTATCAATTAATCCCAGCGCCGGGCAGTTGTCCAGGGTATGCGGCGTCAGCTTTAATTGGCTTAATTGCGGGTTTCCGGGTTGTGCCAGGGCATCACTTGTCTTTTCGGCACAGTGTTTGGCAGAGAGGGTTGGAAACTCCTGTTTGCCTTCAATTCCTCTGGGCACCTCTGAAAAATGCTCCCAATAGGGATGAGGGTTAACCGTGCTGTCTGTCAGGGCAAAATGCAGCACCGTATGACGGAGTTCGGCCACGCGGTTTAATTGGTGCCTAACCTGTTCAAACTGCAGTTTTAACTGTTGTGACTGCTGTTTATTCTCAATGTCTTTGGCAATGCGATGTTCCAGCGTGTAACGGCAGTCGGCCAGGAACAGGCGGTCGCTTCCCTGAGTCGGTGAAACGTGTGTTTCAACCACACGCAGGTATTTATTGAGCAATTGCAGCTGTTTGTTAACAAATCGCCCATCATGAATAACCGCCATGCGGTTAAGAATTTGTACGGCATCAAGGAACACATAATTAAGCGGCTGATTCAGATGCCGGTCGTCCAATTGATTATTACGTATTAACAGGTAGTCGCCGATGAAGCGGGTCATGGTGTTTAAGGCTGGCCAATGAAGCTGGCGGTTTATCAGGCCAATGTGAAAATCATCACGGCTTAAACCCTGTCTCGGGCGGTATTCGTTGCCAAAAATCCAGGAGCCTTCATTGACATTTACCAAGGCTACCTGATTATCAGGGGAAAACCAGGCCATGTCAGTGCGCAACAAGTCAGGGTCGAGGCCGCTTTGGCTGCGGGCAGCGAGAATGGCCTCTCGCAAGTGCAGTTCTTCCTGGGTGTAGCAGGATTCGTCATGCAGCGGACGAGTAAAAAAACCAAACCGGGCTTGTGGCGGCATGGCGCGATAGGTGATTTGATGATGCCCTTCCCGCATAAATCCTCCCTGACGTCCTATAGAGCAATAACCATCCTAGTTGAGCTCCATTCCATTCATTTGTAGAACCAATTATTAATTAGCCATATAATTATCCAATTGTAAAATGATTTCTAAACCAGCATTCACAATACGCTATAATTCATGACAAACAGCGTATTTTCAGGGTATATTTCCTCATCCTGCTTTTTTTAATAATACCCATGTCCCGTGATTTTCTAAAAACCCTGCCGCAATTCATTGCGCCAAAACACACCTTAACTTCCATGGCAGGTAAGCTGGCGGAAGTGAAAGTGCCGGCGGTCAAAAATCGTCTCATCAAACGCTTTATTGCCAAATACGGTGTGAACATGAGTGAGGCATGCGAGGAAAACCCTGAGAATTATGCCTGTTTCAATGATTTTTTTATTCGTCATTTAAAGCCTGATTGCCGCCCGCTGGCGGACGCTGACATTGTGTCGCCTGTGGATGGCGTGATCAGTGAACTGGGCCGTATTGACAAGGGCCAGTTACTGCAGGCCAAAGGGCGTTACTATACCGTGGATGATTTCCTGGCCTGCGAGCCATCGCGCTATGAACCCTTTGTGAATGGCCGTTTCGCTACCCTTTATCTGTCGCCTAAGGATTATCACCGCATTCACATGCCGATAAAAGCGACCTTGCAACACATGATCTATGTTCCCGGGAAATTGTTTTCTGTACAACCCGCGACCGCCAGAACCGTGCCGCGCCTGTTTGCGCGCAACGAGCGCCTTGTTGTCTTTTTTGAGACACCGGTGGGGTTGATGGCCATGGTCTTAGTGGGGGCTGTCATTGTGGGGGCGATTGGCACGGCCTGGGAGGGCGATTTAAAGCGCCTGCATCAGGTGCAGGAATTCAGCTACGCTGACAGCCCCCTTAGCCTTGAGCAAGGGGAAGAAATGGGTTACTTCAAGCTCGGGTCAACGGTGGTGCTGATGTTTGCCAATGGTGCCAAAGTGGACTGGCTTCCTTCACTTAAGGCTGGTGACGGTATTCGTTATGGCGAAGCGCTAGCGACTATTTCAACTTGAAGGATTGGTGCATTCAGGGATAGTCGGGTTTATCCCTTCGGCATTCGCGAATGATCAGGCGCTTCTATTTCCTGTTTGCTGGCTTCTTCGGTGTTGGAGGGGCCTTGCCGGGACTTCGCTTCATCCACCAGTCCTGAGTATTTTTCACGCCAAAAAAGATTTTTATGATCACTGTCTGGCTTTTTATCCGTTGTTGCCTTGCGTTGCTGCCACAACTGCTGCCATTGCTTATCCTGCCAGAATGGTTTGACCGTCTTAAGCACGTAGCCGTTTTCCGAGGGGATTAAATGCACAAACTGGAAGGTGTCATTGGCCGTCTGGCTTAAGTCTTTGCCGAATTCATGAGCCAGTTTGTAACATCGGCGTAATTCTGTCAGGGTCACTCCCTTGGCGAATGGATCATCATTTCGTTCTGCTATCCGTGGTAGTTCATACTCGCTCTCGGCGAAACCAACAACAAACAAAAGTGGGATGATGGGCTCGTTTTTAAGCTGCCGTTTAAAGTTTTCAAGGACTAAATCATTGAGAATGTATTTAAAGTGGTTATACATGGTGTAGTGAGTTCGCGTATCCATGACCTCATTTTTTTCAACATAATCGTCGGAATGATAGGCTTTCATACCACTGATACGATTAATGGCTTCGCACAGCTCAAGGTATTTAAATTGCCCGAAACCGTACACGACCACTTCCTTGCTTTCACCACAGATTACCTTTAACGATTGCTCATCGACGTTCATACTTTGACCAATTGGAGCTTTCTATGCTCAGTATAGGTCAAAATAATCTCAGGTTGCAAAAAAAATGCTTATTTTGGCTGCCCACCTCTCAAGGGAAAAGCCCTGCGAGTATGGTTCATTATTCAAAAAAATGTTTTAGGTGTTTCGCGCCCTTTTCTTGTGATGGATTTCTAACGCGAGCGGTTGCAGAAGGAATAAAAGCGATAGTTATTTTCGTAGCGAATATTATCGAATCGTTTAAGGCTTAATTACGAGGTATAAAATTGAAAAAAGGCCGTACTCATTTTAACACGATTTAACGTATTGAAATCAGTCATTGCGGATGTTAAATCCATTAATGGTACCGAGAAGAGGACTCGAACCTTTTTGTAATGTATTGATTTTATTGGTTTAGAATAATATGGACTAAAAACTTACCCAAGTTCTTACCCAACATGGTGTTATGATACCTGATTTGAACGATTACGAAAAGACGTGAATGATTACACAAATTGCGTGTTCCAAATATACATCAAATATTTTGAATTGACGTAAGTTTGGAACATTTAACTTAGTAATAAAACCCAATTGACTTATGTGGGTGTTATTGCTAAGTTAAATAGATGAAACCTAAAAATGCTCTAGAAAAAATAAAAACCTTACTTTTAGCTACCAACTTCACTGCTAAAGAAGCCAAGCAATGTGGTGTGAGTGTAGAGACCTTGGCTTATTATACAAAAGCTGGCCAGATTGAGCGATTAGGCAGAGGGCTTTATAGGGGCATCCATGCACCTATCATACAAAGCTTTCAATGGGAGGATTTAGTTACTGCTGTCAGAAGCGTAGAAAATGGAACAATATGCCTTACGTCAGCATTAGCACTTTATGAACTAACAGAGGAAATTCCAAGACAACATTGGATAGCCATAAGCCACGGCACATCCCATCATGCCAGCCCTATGGTGAAAATTATCCGCATGCGTAACCATTCGCTAGGAAAAACAACCATTGATATTGATGGGGCAGTTGTTTCCATTTTTGATAAAGAACGTACTATTCTTGATTCCTTTCGCTATTTAAGTAAGGAGACAGCGTTAAAAGCGTTGAAAATGGGCTTAGAGCAACCACACGAAAAGAGAATTGATATTAACAAACTCCGCTCGTATGCAAAAAAAATGAAAATTAACATAGACTCTTATTTATTGGCGTTAACAGTATGAATGAAGCTGCGTTAAAAGCGAGATTAAAATTCATCGCTCAAGAAAAATTAAAAACATTTAACGAGGTATGGAAACAGCTTCTATTAGAGCGTTTCTTAGCAAGGCTTTCTCACTCAGCATACCGCGAGCAGTTTATCTTTAAAGGCGGGTTATTGTTAGCTCAATACATGGATCTTGGACGAGAAACAACCGATATTGACTTTTCAATGACCAAAATGAAAAGCGAGTTTTCAACAATCGAGCAAGCACTTTGTGACATAGCATCTGTTGCTATAGATGACTCATTTCGTTTTGAATGGGGAAGCATGCAAATACTATCACAACCTCATATGGAATATACCGGTTTCCGTGCAACTTTACAGGCTTATTTTGGCAACATGAAAGATAAGATCCACATTGATATTGGTGTCGGGGATATGGTGGTTGCAACTAAAAAAGATTACCGGCCTTTCGAGTACAATGGCAAGCCTTTGTTTGTGGGCGAAATAACAATGTTGGTTTATCCCGTAGAGTCTATTTTTTCAGAAAAACTGGAAACCATCATATCTAAAGGCTCTAATAACAGCCGGATGAAAGATTATCATGATGTCATGTTAATGATAAAAGAACCTGGCCTTTTAAACCCGATAACTCTTGCAGAAAAATTACAAGCCACTTTCAAACATAGAAATACCAAATTTACTATCCCTATTGAGTTTGACAATACAGAAATACTCCAATTACAAAATTTATGGGCTAATCACCTACGAGGCTTAGGAGATATTCGAAAAAAATTGGACTTGCCTGATCAAATCAGTGACCTTCTAGCTGAAATTAACGGTTGGCTGAATAATTTGCAAAAAACTATTGATGCCATGAAAGAGGCTGAATGTAATCAATTGAAATCCTTTAACACAGTGCAATCGCTCATGGAGGATTTAAACGATAACAACGATTGAGCAAATAAACTAATTTCAAATACATCATTGCAAGACTATAAAATTATTCGTTGTAATATCTGTTGAATTGAACTTTTTTTGGGCGTATAGAGTCTACCTAGTTTGTTTTTCCAATTGTTCTTTTAACAGCTTACTTTTAGTAATAATATGATCAATAAAATCACTTGCTATTGTCCCCAATTTTCCTCTGTTATTTTGAATTTCAATTGGAATTTCCCCAATTTGGATTTGTGGATTGATATATTCAACAGATAGGCGAATAAACATTCCAACAAATTCATTGATTAATCCTTCATCCTCTTCGCTGTCAATTAAGGAATAGTTCTCGGAAATTAGCTTAAAAATCAATTGATTATTTTCAATCGCTTTATCAAAGTAGTAGTTACTTAATTCAATTGTAGCATTTGACTGGGAGTCTACTTTGCTCTGGACATCTAGAGATTGAGAGAACTTGTTAGGTACAAAATAATCTTGATGCTGTTGTATTAAGCCCCTGGAATTTTCAAGATAAATAAGTGTACAACGCATCAAAAACGCCAACGGGCCGTATAGGTTGTTTATTTTATGCTCTAGGCGAGCTATTCTGTTGTTTCGCTTATTAATATGATTTGTATTCCAGGCTGTGACTATTGCTCCAGCTAATGCCCCTGTTAGCAATGGTATTAGAATACTCACAATAGCTCCCATAGCGTCCATGATGATCTCAGTTAATATTGAATTTCTATTTGTATAGTATAGGTATGGGTAAAAAATAAGCCATTCAAATAGTTAGACACAACCCGATGTTCGCTCATAATCATTCCGGTATTATGGGTGGCTTTGTTAAATTTAAATATGTTTCGACAGCATCTTTACTATTAACGTCGATGAATGGAACTGAATACATATTTACATTATCTTGCTTAAGAGGAAAATTTTTAATTAATTTAACAACCAGTAAATATAAAGCAATGAAACTATCCATCATAGGTTGTAATAGAGGTGTGGTTAAATCGTTATCATTAATATGTTGAGGATGGTATTCTCTGTGAATTAAATATCTATCTCGATAATCCTTCGTCGCACTGTGATAAATGACAAATTCTTTTGGGCTCATAGAAATAGCCGATAAAATGTGGTTTTTCAGACCATCTAATATTGAGTCATTAGTAGGTATGATCGTTCTAAGAAGCTCGCTAATCGAGTTATGTTTTAAAAGATTTTGGTAATGTAGGGGTTCTTTTCTACTACCAAATATTGCACACCAATCCCTAACAGCAGAATCATAATACGCATTAACTGTCACAACATACCAATCATTGTTTTCATTTTTAAATGCTTCGTCTGTACCCTCAATGTATCTTTTATAAAAAATGCACTGAATGCCATTTCCTACAACCTGTATCATTTGCTTTAAGATTCTTGATTCCTCCTGAGGAAGAAATCTAGTTTGTTTAATGGGGGTGGTTTTGCTATTCATCGTTCCCTCGGTACTGTAGATGAAGCCCTTAAGTTACAATATAGTTTAAATTCTGACCTATCCCCTCAATTAGTACCAGTTTCTCGATGAGAAAACCAACATTAAGCCACCTGTTGAGCAAAGTCCACTGGTGGAAAATAATTTAATGCACTATGTGGCCTCACATGGTTGTAATGATGCCGCCATTTACCAATTTCAAAACGCGCCTCTTCCAATGTTCTAAACCAATTTTGGTTGAGGCATTCGTTACGGAATTTCCCATTAAGGCTTTCAACGAAACCGTTTTGTGTTGGTTTGCCAGGCTGGATAAAGTTCAACCGTACATTGGTTGATTTAGACCAGAAAAACATAGCCTTAGAGGTAAATTCGGTGCCATTGTCACAGACAATCTGTTCAGGGTAACCGCGCTCTTCACCAAGTTGTTCTAAAAAGCGTGTAACTTGTTGTCCAGAAATAGAGAGTGCAACAAGTTGCCCCAACAGTTCGCGGTTAAAATTGTCAATGACGTTCAATACACGAAAACGACGACCACTCGCCAATTGGTCCGAGACAAAGTCCATCGACCAACGCTTGTTCTTCTGAGTTGGCACATCCATAATCAAGCGAGGACGTTGGAGTTTTTTTCGTGTTTTAGTACGAATCTGCAGACCTTCCTCAAGGTAAATCCGATAGGTGCGCTTCTTGTTCTGAACTAAACCTTCTCTTCGTAACAAGCTATGCAGCAACAAATAGCCATAACGAGGATATTGAACGGCCAACTCTTTCATACGTGCTTTCAACCCATCATCCGAGCGTTTTTTCTTTAGGTAGCGGTACGCCGTGCGACTTAGCCCAACCAGTTTGCAGGCAACTCGCTCACTGAGCTTAAAGTGAGTTACCAAATGCTTTGCAACACGTTTCTTACTGGTGGGCTTTACCACTTTTTTGAAACAACGTCCTTTAGCGCTTCATTCTCCAGTAGCTTTTCTGCAAGAAGTTTTTTCAGCTTCTGGTTCTCTGATTCCAGCTCGCGTAAGCGCTTCGCTTCGTTGACCTCTAAGCCCGCATACTTGCTACGCCAATTATAGAAGCAACCGCTTGTTATCCCCATACTACGACAGATATCACCAACCTTAGCGCCAGCCTCATGCTCTTTGATTGCTTTGATTATCTGCTCTTCGCTGTAACGTCTTTTCATTTTGAGTTCTCCATTGTCACAATTTTAATGGATTTCTCATCTTTGTCATGGGCTTATTTTTGGGGGATAGGTCAATTCTACCCCCAAATTCTAGTCACACTAGAATATTTCGCATATTTTCAAACCAGCAGCCACAAGTTAGTATTCTTGTTGATACTGTTTATCAAGTGAAGCTCGAAGTTCGAGCAATTCTTTCCTCAATGCCTCATTATTTTCCAGATCCTCTTGTTGCCGAACCTCTCCATAAACTTTTGAGACAAGTTTACTAGCAAGCCATTTTCGGGTATCAATACGCAATCGCGAGCGTGCTATAAATACAGAGTTACAACTCGAACTACCATCATCATGCGTTATTTGATCAAGTGAGCTATCATCAGCAATATCTAAAATTTCATCGATTAATGCCTCAACTTGAAACCGCTTCGCACGCGCGTATTGGTCGGAAAATTCAGGGTATTTTTTCAACCAAGTAAAAATAGTATCTTTATTCGGCCAATCTGGATTTTCTTCGCATAATTTTTTTACTCCCTTTCCATTGCTGGCTATTGCTTCACAAATCTTATTAGCTATGTCAGGAGAATATTTAGTTGGTCTGCCAACGGTTTTTTTATTCATAATACCCCTATTATCCTTATCCGCAACAACGCCACATCTAATGAATTTCTGTATTATCTGGTGGCGGATATTTTTTTGTTGCTGCAACAACTATAACAAGCGACACACTTTTTGCTTTATAAACTCTAACTTGTGGCGCAATCAGCCTCATATGGTTGAAGATAACATAAAAAAGCTTCTTCGAATTGTTGTCTTTCAAATCCTTTTGGGGTTCCAAAATTAATACGCACACTCTTACTTTTAATGGAGTATCCTTTCAGTAACGATGCCATCTGTCTTGGAGTAATTGCAGTCCCTCGATTAAATGTTGCCCAAGGCTGTTCTTCATCGACACATAGAGCAGCAATTAAGTCTGCGGAACTAATTCGAACTAGATTTCTATTTTCAAATATAGTTCTAATGTTAGACAGTAACTCTAATCCAAATGAAGGAGTTGAAAACGTATTGTTTGAAATTTTTATTGCTGCGTCACGCGCACGTTTTGGCCAATCAAAGCCAGCCAAGTCAGCTATAGCAAATAATGGCTCCCAGTTGTCCTGCTCCCTATCATTTAAGCTAGAAGGTAAATTGGGCCTGGCTTGCTTAATAAGCTCTTGGCAATCTTCTGCAAATATTGAAAGTCTTTGTGTTAAATTATCAAAAATATCTGTATTGATATGCCTTAGTCTTTCTACTTTTTCATGTGACAGCTTACGTCTCAAGGATAAAACAATGGCCCTATCCATGATGGTGTCAGACAGGTGCCCTATTCCTGCGATTGCTTTTGCTCCCCAAACACTAAATGAGTAAGGTTTAAATTCTTTACCAGAGATACGTATTACAAATGCTGAATCTCTTGTGTGGCCACAATTGATGATCCCTCTCATTTCTTCATTTTCTTTTAGAAACGTATCAGCTTCATCAATCAAAATGGTGGGTTTCATTTCCTCTATTACTCGGTACAACGCAGCAGGACTAATATTCGAAGCGGGCAATGGGTTTTTAACTAATCGGTTAAATAGAAATAGTAACTGAGATTTCCCGCAGCGTTTTTCAGGAGCAGTGATAACTGCAAGCGGAGACACTTGAATGGAGTCCATGAACCAAGTCATTGCAATCCACAAAGTCGCAGCTATCACTGTTTCTTCAGGGCATACGATGACTCTCTTTATAATCCTCTCGATATCAAGTAATAAAAGATTTGGTTTTAGATCATGCGGTATAGTGCTATTAACTTCATTCGGGGTAGGGCTTATGTTTCTGGTTAGTTTTTTACTGATGTGTAAAAGTTCCTCTACGTCTTTTTCCCCATGCAAAAAATCCTTGATGTTTTTTAAATTTTCATTGCCATTGTTAGAGTTATGTTCATTTAAATGCTCTTCATCTTCTGTATCTTTAACTGTTTCTATATAATCTGACATGTGTTTTTCCTTAACATAATCTATTGGTTAACACTATTTATTAGAAAGTAGAGGGGTGTTAACCAGAATTCTTCATCCTATTGATAATTTCTCTGCCCAAGCTTCAATTTCTTTTCTAAGATACATAGGCCGTTTACCGAGAGGATTTCTTGGTTTAGGAAAATCAGGGAGCCTGATCAGCTCATAAAATTTGGTTGTGCCAACACCCAAAAGTTTTTGTGCTTGGCCCGGATATAGTAATAGCGGTTCTTGTTTCATATATTCACCTTTATAAATATTTATGACTTTTCTTCTGAATCTTTCTCAAGGACTCCAAAGAATTCTATTTGATGAATATGAAACAAAAAATTGTTTGGAACTTAAAAAAATCCCCCCAGAGAAAACGATATTTAATAGAGCAAAATGTATTTAAATTAATGAGATTTTTCCATCCTTCCATTTTTTATAGTTTTTATAATAACGAAGTACCATTTCCCGGTCTGGGATGTTTGTTACTATCATGGCAAATTCAATAATAGGATTTTTATTTCCTCTTCCTACCTTTAACGGAGCTTTTAACCCACACTCTTCGGCATAACTAAAAACGGAAATGAACCCAGTTAGCTTAATTTTTTCTTTATTTAATACCGGATTTTTCTTCAAAGATAAAAAAGTCAAAGTTTGCTTTAATTTTTTGATTTCTTCATTCATTGCAAGAATGAGAACATCATAATTACAATTGTTTGCAGCTAACGGGTTAAAGTTGTATGGATTATTCATCTTCATTTTTTCTAAGGCAGCCAACCCTTTTTTTAAATTGGAAATGCACATGATGATACTATTTCGTTCAAGATCAATTTGTATTTTGGTTACATCATCATATTCTAAGCACCACTTATTCCAAGACTGAACGCTCTTGTACAACATATCTATAGGCAACGCATATCCAAATAGTTGACTGAGTTTTCCGTAAATCTTAAAAATACGCTCCTTTGCCTGAAGCGACTCATCGGCTTCGAGATTGCCTGTTAATATTACATCCATGCTGAGCCCCCCCCTTTCAAAGATTCCTAGTCAGACTTTCTTGTTGCACATTAGAAATTAACCAACTGCTGTACCAATCCATCAGTTGTCTACGTTCCTGTTTAAAATCCGCGCGAAGATAAACACCCCGTACACCCTGTACTTTGTGCGCAAGTTGAGCCTCAATAGCATCACTTCTAAAATTCCCCTGTTCATGTAATACCGTTGATGCCAGTGCACGAAAACCATGCAAGGTATGAAGTTCTTTATACCCGGTATTATGGATAAGTTTACGTGCGCTTGTTTCGCTAATAGGTTGAGGTGTTTTGCTAGACGAGGAAGTAAATAGATAGGGTGTAAAACCAGTAATTAGCCGTAATTCTTTAAGTAATTCTAACACTCTTGCAGATAAAGGAACCCAATGTGCTGCTGCCATTTTCATACGTTCGGCCGGTATATTCCATTCTGCTTGTTGCAAATTGAATTCAGACCATTGAGCAAGTCTTAGTTCTGATGGCCTTGTAAAGACATGAGCAAGTAACTCCGTATAGATTTTGACTATTTTTCTACCAGGAGTGTTTTTAATAATAGCTAGCATTTGATGTGCTTCATCAGGATGTATTGCTGGTTGATTAGTCACTCGTGGCTTGGGGGCTAATGCTTTTTTCAGGCCAATAAAGGGATAGTTATCTGTAAGGGATGCGCCTACAGCAAATGCAAAAATCGTTTCTAATCTATCATGTAAACGGTGAGCTACTTCATGATGACCTTGCATTTCATGTGGTTGAATGATTTTTAAAAGTTCTGTTTTAGTCACTTCATCGACGGGTTTATCACCAATGAAAGGATAGATATGATTAGTAAGGCTCTTGTAGTGGCGATTACTAGTAACGGGTTTCCATCGATGTGTGTTTTTTTGATGCCACTGTTCTGCTACTTCTCGAAAGGTAAGTTTGCTTTGCTCATTAATCTCGCCTTTTCTGGGATCAATTCCTTTATTGAGTAAGTCACGAAGTGAGGTTGTTTTTATCCGGGCATCTGCCACGCTTAGGCTTGGATAGTTGCCTAAGGTGATTGTCTGTGGTTTCTTTTCCCATTGGAAGCGAAAAAGGAAGACCTTTTTTCCACTTGGCCTTATTTCCAATACTAACCCATCTCGATCAGCATGACGCTTACCATCTTCTATTTTTAATGATTTGACCTTTGCATCTGAAAGCATTTGTAATTCCCTCAACTAAGCAGCAACTTTGGATAGAGAGAGATAAAAAATCTTACCCAAGATCTTACCCAAAGTACACGCGGTTATATACGAAAAATAACGAATAGTTGAGAAAGATTTGAGAGGAAGAAGTCAGTATTATTACAATATAAATCAAGGTGTTACGTACTATTTTGAACTATTAAAAACTGTTGTAAAATAGTTCAATGGTACCGAGAAGAGGACTCGAACCTCCACGGGGTCACCCCCACTAGCACCTGAAGCTAGCGTGTCTACCAATTCCACCACCTCGGCATAGGACGGTAAAATACTCAAGAACGTTGGGTCTGTCAATGATTATTCGAGTATTTTATGAAATAAAGTGTTTTTCTGTCTCTCTATTACCCATGTATTCTTGTTATAGTTGAATTTTTAACAAAACACACGGTTAAAACTCAGGAAGTCCTCATGTCTTTAGTCACGGTGATTGAACGGTGCATCAATAACATCATGGCGGTCATTCCACGTGGAAGGCCATCGCGTGAGACTCTTAAACAGGCGCGCGTGATTGCCCATCGTGGTGCCCATGACCGCCAGGTTATCGAAAATACGGACGCGGCCTTTGCCCGCGCCCTAAGCTGCCATTGTTGGGGAATTGAACTGGATGTGCGAAGCACTGCGGATGGTGTTTTTGTCGTGCATCATGACCCCACCCTTATGCGATTATGGCAGCGGCCTGAAGCGATTGGCGATTTGTCTTTTCAAGACTTGCGGGAACTGGTCCCGGACATCCCTTCGCTAGCGGAGGTCATCGGCCGTTATGGCAAGCGTCTTCATTTGTTTATTGAATTGAAAACCCCGGTGGATGAGGCCCTGTTGTATGAATCCCTGCAGGCATTAACCCCGATTGACGATTACCATCTGATCAGTCTTGATGAGGCATTGCTTCGCCCCTTAATGCGTTTCCCGCGGGCAGCCCTCCTTCTCGTCCCGGAACATAATAACGTGCAAGCGTTCTGCTCCTTGAGTTTAAAAGCAAATTACGGTGGGGTTTTAGGTCATTATTTGTTATTGAGCAATAAAAAAATCAAACCGCTCACGGCAGTCAGGCAGCAGGTGGGGGTTGGATTCGTCGATTCAAAAAACAGCTTGTATCGGGAATTGAATCGCGGTATTCGATGGGTGTTTACCAACAGGGCGCAACCTATCAGCGCCCTGTTGAGTAACGAGAATGACCGTAAGGATTAGCGAGGTGAAATCATTTCTTCCGGTTTAACATACTCATTAAACTGCTCGGCTGTGAGGTAACCCAGCTTGACTGCGGCCTCCTGAAGCGACGTGTTGTCATGATGAGCGGTTTTGGCAATTTTGGCTGCTTTGTCGTAACCAATGTGTTGATTTAACGCGGTCACCAGCATCAGTGAATTTTTAAGGTAATACTCAATTTTTGCTTCATTGGCTTCAAGCCCTTCCACACAAAACTCCTGGAATGAATGGCAGGTGTCTGCCAGCAGATTCAGAGAATGCAGGACATTAAAAATAATGACCGGCTTAAAGACGTTGAGTTCGAAATTCCCTTGACTTGCTGCCACCGCGACACTGGTGTCATTGCCGATCACCTGAGCGCAAACCATGGTCATGGCCTCGCACTGGGTCGGATTAACCTTACCGGGCATGATGGAAGAACCGGGTTCATTTTCAGGCAGAATCAATTCGCCCAAGCCACAGCGAGGACCTGAGCCCAACCAGCGCACGTCATTGGCAATTTTCATTAAAGCACAGGCTAAGGCTTTCATGGTGCTGTGTGCCATCACCAGTGCTTCATGAGAAGCTAAGGCCGCGAATTTATTGGGTGCCGACACAAAGGGCAATTGTGTCAATGTGGCGATATGCGTAGCGGCTTTGTCTGCAAACTGGGGATGAGTGTTTAACCCTGTACCAACAGCAGTGCCCCCTAGCGCCAGTTCATAAAGCTCTGGCAGCACCGCCTCAAAACGATGCAGGCAGGCATCGAGCTGGGCTACGTAACCTGAAAACTCCTGGCCTAACGTCAGGGGTACCGCATCCTGCAGATGCGTACGGCCAATTTTAACGATGCGGTTAAAACGGTTCATTTTGTCCGCGAGCGCATCGCGCAGATGCTGCACGGCGGGTATTAATTTCTGCTTGAAAGCCAGGGCAGCGGCGATGTGCATGGCGGTAGGAAAGGTGTCGTTTGACGATTGCGACATGTTGACATGATCATTGGGATGAATTGGTGTTTTGCTGCCCATGACACCTCCGGCCAGTTCAATGGCGCGGTTGGATATGACTTCATTGGCATTCATATTGGATTGGGTCCCGCTGCCGGTTTGCCACACGTGCAGGGGGAAGTGCTCATCAAGCACGCCGGCACTGACTTCATCGGCGGCTTTGATGATTAAATCGGCTTTATCCTGGCTTAACTTGCCAAGCTCAAGATTGGTTAACGCCGCTGCTTTTTTCAAAATGCCAAAGGCATGGGTGACCTCTCGCGGCATGATGTCGCGGCCAATGTTGAAGTGATGCAGCGAACGTTCTGTCTGCGCGCCCCAATACCGGGACGCGGGCACAGCAATTTCGCCCATGCTGTCCGTTTCAATGCGTGTGTTACTCATAATGGTTCCTGATTAGCAAAATGCTAATCTTAGCACAGCCACAGCGGCGGGCCGCAACAGAATCAACCGCTTTTTTCCAGGTCGTCTAATTTCCAGCGCCGATGCGGCCATAACCATTGGGCAGGATTGGCCAGGATGAATTGCTCAATGGCCTGATTATAAATTCGGGTGTTGTCATGCAGGGCCTGCTCCCAATCCTCATTTTCTTTCCAGACGAGGGCGGGATAGAACTGGAGAACATGGTGTTTTTTGTTGAGTCTATAGGTGGCGCCGGGGACAACCAACGCCCCTGTTTTACCTGCCAGGAAAGCAAGCGTCTTATAGGTTCCTGCTTTGCTGCCAAAAAAATCAACGGCAATACCATGACGTCCATCTATGCTGGCATGCTGGTCAAATGTAAACACCAGGACGTTATTGTCACGCAGCAATTTTCGTGCGTGTTTAAACATGTCGCGGCTGTCAATGATGGCAAGATTTGCCTTTTGAAAGCGCTGGAACAGGATTTTTTGCAACCATTTGATACGGATTGCACGGCGGACAAAATAAAAGCGGCCAGAAAGGGCCGCAATCGTGGGGAAGCCCAGTAAGGGAGCATATTCCCAATTGCCTACGTGAGCACAAAGTAAAATCACGCCGCGTTGTTGTGCATGGGCAGACAGGAGATGCTCAAGGCCTTCGATTTCTATTCCCTCTCTCAGCTTGTCATGATTGCACCATCGTATAGAAATGATTTCTTTGAGTGTTGTTAAAAAGTGGGAATAAAAGGCTTTGGCCAGATTCATTTTTTCCTGTTTGGAATGGCATTTAAAAACGCGCTCTATGTTTTTCATGATAATGCGCTTGCGCAGCGGGACGAGATAATACATCAGGCGGCCAACGGCAGTGATTTTAAGATTATCGAGGGAGATTTGCGGCATGGATGCTCCGGGTCCTTTAGAGTTGCCAGCGCTTATAAGACCAAATCCACTGCTCGGGATGACGCAACAGCAGCCTCTCCAGTGTTTGGTTATAAATCACGGTGTTTTTTAATAGGGCAGCGGCTGAATCTGGATCCTCCTGCCAGGTGAGTGCGGGATGAAATTCGATCCGATGCCTGCCTCTCGGTAATCGATGGCAGGAAACAGGAACGACAGGGGCACCCGATTCGTTGGCTAATAAAGCCAAACCCTGATAAGTGTAGGCTGGCAAATTTAAAAAATCAGTGAGTAACGTCCCTTTTGATTCCGCTGGCGCTCGTTGATCAAAGGTGATAAAGACCAAGCCTTGCCGTCTGAGGGCGTCAAGGATAGGGCCTCTGGCCTTGTTTTTAGGGATAATGGTTAAGCCGTGACGTCGGTAATTAGCAAATAGCAATTTTTCCGCCCAGGCGCGTTTAATGGGTTTGCGTACAGCATAGGCCGGGTTAGAGGTAGGGAGCATGACATAACAGAGGGGGCAACCAATTTCCCAGTTGCCAAAATGGCCAGTGAGCAGCAGGACGCCCTTGTTTTGCTTTACGGCTTCCAATAAATGTTCAAGCCCCTGCATATCCGTTTTTCTTTTCAGGGGTTTCACTCCCCGTAACAGACAAATAATCAACTCTTTAAACAGCGTGATCATGTGGGAATAAAAAGCCATAATCAATTGTTTTTTTTGTTTGTCCGATAGTCGATTTCCAAAGACAGCATGGATGTTGGTGTGGGTTTGAGAAGTCGGTTTATGGAATGCATGGTAAAACAGCCGCCCTAACCAGGTGACGGATGGCTCATGGGATGTTTCCTTGTGTTCCATAGCACTCTCACAGCACAAAACGTGAATTTTACCAGCACCGTGTGCATTGTAAAGCAAGGGAATGTCCACTATAGTCGGTTTACTTAAAATTCCGCAGAGTAGTAAGGGATGGGCGAGCGTCCAATAAAAATAGCCATTGTAGCGGGGGAACCTTCAGGGGATTTATTAGGGGCTGGATTAATTGCGGCGCTTAAAGAGCGGCTTGGGAATGTCACTTTTTTCGGCATCGGCGGCCCGCAAATGCAAAGCCAGGGATTTTATTCTTTTTTTGCCATGGAATACCTCTCGGTCATGGGGATTACCGATGTCTTGGGGCGTTATCTGCAGCTGCTTTTTTTGCGTAAACGATTAATCAGGGAATTGACAATGAATCCCCCTGACGTGTTTATCGGTATTGATTATGCCCATTTTAATCTGGTCGTCGAGAAAAAGCTTAAACAACAAGGGATAAAAACCATCCATTATGTCAGTCCCAAAGTATGGGCCTGGCGGCCAAAACGGGTGTATAAAATCAAGGAAGCGGTGGACTTGGTCTTGACCCTGTTCCCTTTTGAAAAGGCATTTTATCAGCGATACGAGGTCCCGGTCTGCTTCGTTGGCCATCCACTGGCGGATATGATTGACCCGCAAATGGATAAAAGGCATCTAAGAAAACAGGCCGGTTATGCTGATTCCGATGCCCTCATCACCCTGCTGCCTGGCAGTCGTCTTGGCGAGCTTCGTTACCTGGGTCCTTTGTACCTTGACGTGATGAATCGACTGAGCCGGAAACGGCCCGATCTTACTTTTATCGTGCCCTTGGCCACCTTAAAAGCCATCACTCTGTTCGAAGCGCAATGGCGTGCATCAGGTTATTCTCATCTTAAGATAAAACTTCAACAGGGAGGTGCCAGAGAGGCCATGGCGCTGGCCAATGTGGTGTTGGTTAAATCGGGTACGGGAACCTTGGAAGCCATGCTGTTAAAATGCAACATGGTGGTCGCGTATAAATGGAGCGCATTGAGTCACCTGATCATTGCTCCGCAGCTTAAAATCAACTACATTGCACTGCCTAACCTGCTGGCCAATGAAGGGCTGGTGCCGGAATTTATTCAAAAGCAGGCGAGGCCTGAGGCCATCAGCCAATGCCTTTTAGAGAAATTGGCCAAGGGCGACGCCCCTGCCAGGGTAGTGGAAAAATTTGAGCAGTTGCATCAGCAGTTAAGGCAGGATGCCAATAGCAAGGCCGCCATGGCGGTTATCAAACTCATCCAGGCAGTGCCTTCATCGGCATAATTTTTTCAAGATTAATGATTGTTTATGCCATTGGCGGGCCTCGATGGCGGGGGTTCCTCCTGTCCGTGTCCCGGGCGGCACATCGTTAATGACCAGCGAGTGGGCTAATACCATGGCGCCGTTGCCGACTTTCGCGTGGTTAACCACGCTGACGCCCCCGCCTACGGTCGCAAATTCCCCCAGGTGGGAACTGCCGGCAATCCCGGAAGTGCCGGCCACGATGCTGCCGCGGCCAATGGTAACATTGTGACCAATCTGCACCAGGTTATCGATACGGCAATGATCCTCAAGAATAGTGTCTTTAACGGAACCTCGATCCACGCAAGTATTGGCGCCTATTTCCACGTTGTTACCAATGATGACGCAGCCGATATGAGGAATACTGTAATGGCCACCTGCATCCGTGGCAAAACCAAATCCTTCCTGTCCAATTCTGGCGCCGGTATAGATCACCACGTTGTTGCCCATCAGGGTATTGGTGATGCTGACGTTGTTTTCTATGCGACAATTGTTACCAATGATCACGTCATGGCCGATGTAACTGTTCACGCCAACTTCGCTCCCCTCGCCGATGACGGCACGTTCACCAATGTAAGCCCCAGGCTGAATAACGCACCCTTTGCCAATGGAAGCGCTTCTGGCAATAAAAGCCTGGGGAGAAATACCTGGTGCTTCTTTGGGGCGTGAATAAAAATGCTGCATGACCAGGGCGAAGGCTTTATAAGGGTTGTGATGAACCAGTAATTTCATGGCCGGCGGGGCATGTTTAACCGCATCCGGGAAAATGATGCAGGCCCCTGCAGCGGTGTTTTTAAACGCCTTAATGTATTTTAGATTATGGAATACGGCAATGTCTGTTTCTTTGGCTTCATCGAGAGGTGCTGCCTGATGAATAAGGCAATCGCTATCCTCGGGGTTATGCAGTGCAGCGTCAGAAACCCGGGCTAAGGTGGCTAAGCTGAACGGGCCGTGATTTTGATTAAAACGCAAGGATTTCATTCGCGATTCCCCCGGCAAATGCCGCGTTCACTGTGACGAAGAAAATGGAGCAGGCAGGCGATTTGCTCATCCGGCAACAAGTCCTGTTCAATTTCGGCAATGGCATTGGGTAAATGATAATTGCAGCGATGAAGGATTTTGTAAGCGCGTTGGATAAGCAGACGCTGCTGGGGTTTAAACTGATTACGGCGCAGGCGTTCAATATTGACTCCAAATAGTTTGGCTGGATTACCCTGAACCAGAGCAAAGGGAGGTACGTCTTTATTGATGTAACTTTTTGCTCCAACCATCGACAGAGAACCTAATTTACTGAATTGATGAATGCCCGAAACACCCCCGACTGTCACCCAGTCCTCAATAATGACATGTCCCGCTATCGCCACGGTATTGGCTATCACATTATGATTCCCCATTTGCACATCATGGGCAACATGGCAACCGGTCATTAACAGGTTGGCGTTGCCAATTCTGGTTTCACTCCCTCCGCCGGCGGTGCCTCGGCTGATGGTGACGTATTCGCGAACGATATTGTCATTGCCCAACGAAACAAAACTTTTTTCGCCATTGAATTTCAAATCCTGCGGAACAGAGCCAATGACGGCGCCGGTATAAATCTGATTGCGTTCGCCGATGGTAGTCCAGCCTTCAATGACGACGTGGGATCCGATGACGGTGTTGGCGCCGATGGCAACGTGTTCGCCAATGACAGAAAACGGACCAATGCTAACATTGGATCCGATTCTTGCTCCCTGGGCAATCAGGGCAGTAGGATGAATTTGCTGGTGAATAGGAATAACTTTGTCGCGTACATGCTGCTGATCCAACTGACTCATTTGCACGACCATACCTCCAAAAAAACAAAACAAGGCTTGATGGGAATCAAGCCTTGTGAGGATCCATTAGCAGAAATAAGTGAATTTGATGAAGACGTTTCTAATGGAGAAATGCTGAGGAATATAAAGGACATTATCCCCTTCCTTGGCACGGTAGGAATCGGGCGACAGGTGGGGCAGGTATTGTTCGGAACCGATGCCGCCTTCAAAGCGGATATGATTGGCGCTTCTGACATCAAAATCAGCGGCAACGGCCAGATTTCCGGCTAATACAGGCGATACCCAGGCTCGGCTGTTGGTGACTTGAGTGTAGCTATGAAACGGACCTGGAGGCAGTTCACCAAGGAACAACGTGTCAACGGACAGCGTTTCATTCCACTCGTTTTTATAGGAGCCGACCAAGATGGATGCCGATACATCGCCGCCGACACTGAAAATGCGGTTTAACCGCCACTTGCCGCCCATACCGATGCGTGGACCGATTCCGTAATACTTGGCGGAGTAATTGATGTTGTCGATTGAGGGTACGTTTGTCCCGGCGATAACGTTGATGAAACGGCCGTTGTAATCGGCTGTGAATCCCTTTCTAAATTCCGTCGCCTTGATGCCGTAAAAGCGGGAAAACTCGACACGGTTAAATTGTTCGGATGGGAAGTAATGATTGGTAATCAAATCGGCAGTCTGGTATTCATAATCCGCACTTATACCGGCTGACGCGGGGCCTCTGACGTACTGAGGGCCGAAATTGGCAAGCTGGCTTAAACGGTTGATGATAAGGCCGTCCTCGCCCACGGCAATGCTTTTGCTGGTTTCGGTTGACAGATGGGAATAGGTCAGCACCAGATCGCGCTCATGGTTAGGATCAAACGCATAGCCCAGACTTAAGGTATAACCCCAGTCGGATTCACCATCCGGCAGGAAGGCAGTCACCTGGCCTGTGGGCGTTGCCTGCTCGGCAAAAACCAGTTTATTAATCCCTTCGTCAGTGATGGCGCCATAAAAAGGGGCGACGCTGAAGAAAAAGTGGTGGCCCTGATCTTCCGCTGCACCCATGGTGCCGGAGAAAGCAGGTGCTGCAAAAGCGAAAGCCCAGGCGAGACAAGCGGTTTTTTTAACAAAATACTTCACGATATTTACTCCATTAAATCATTACATTACTTCCTGAAAAAGCGCTGTAATGATACCATCGAAAAAGGTTTTGTCTATTCATTCGCTTAACTTAATCTTGATTTGGTTAAAAAACAGTCAGGCGATGTGAAGTAACAACGGGTCCTGGGGGCAAGCCACTTTGGCCGAGGGAACCAGACAGGCGATAGAAGGAAAAAACACATGTTAAAACGCGATATTTCGAGAACAAATATCTTGGTCGCCTCCGCCGGTGGAATGATTGGCTCAGGCTGGCTGTTCAGCCCCTTCATCAGTGCACAGATGGCCGGAAGCAATGCCTTGGTAAGCTGGGTTATCGCCGCTTTGTTCATGCTATTCATCGCCCTGCCCTTGTGTGAATTGGGGACAATGTTTCCCGTTGCCGGCGGGATGTCCAATTACCCAACGTTCACCCATGGCAAGGAGGTGGGCTTTTTGTTTGCCTGGACATCCTGGCTTTCCTATGTGGTCATGACCCCGATTGAAATTCAGGCGATACTGCAATACTCCAGCCATTTTTTCCCGGCTCTGATGGCAGGCGATCCCGCCGCGCTCAGCCTGTCAGGGTATGGGTATGTGGCCGCAGGCGCCATCATGCTCTTTGTGGTGATTCTCAATTCCTACGGCATTAAAATGCTGGCGGAATGTAACAAATACGCCAGCATCATCAAATTTATTCTGCCCAGTATTGCCATTATAGCGCTGCTCCATAACAGCCCTTCGCTGGCGAATATTTCCATCCATCTAGGCGATAAGCAAAGCTGGGTGCAGATTTTTACGGCCCTGTCAGCTGGGGGCGTGGCCTTTGCTTTTACCGGATTTCAAAATGGCCTGATTCTGGCCGGCGAAGTGAAAAACCCGCAGCGTGATATTCCCATCGCTATTCTTGGCGCGGTGTTAATTGGCTTTGCGCTCTATTTCATGCTGCAATTCAGCTTCCTTGCCGCCATGCCGCAAAAATACCTGGGCAATGGCTGGCAGGCGCTCCACTATCCGGGCGACAGCGGTCCGTTGGTCGGGTTAACCCTGCTGCTGGGTTTAACCGTGGTGGCCACACTGCTCATGATTGATGCGGCCTTTTCCCCCTTTGGCACCACGCTCGTTTATACTGCGGCTACGTCCCGCATCGTGTACGGCATGGCATTAAATCATCACCTGCCTGAATTTTTCCTTAAAGTGAATCGCCATAAAATTCCTTACGTCACGCTGTATGCCAATTTCCTGGTGGGGTTGTTTTCATTTCTGCCCTTTCCCGGCTGGCAGAAGCTGGTGGCGTTTTTATCGTCAGCGAGCATCCTGTCTTACGGCATTGGTCCCATTTGTCTTCTGGCAATGAGACGATTGCAGCCGGATACTCCAAGGCCGTTCAGATTGCCTTACAGCGGCTTGTTTTCGCACATCGCGTTTTACGTGTGTAATTTAATGCTCTATTGGTGTGGTTTCGCGATTTTGTGGAAATTGTATGCGGCATTGCTGGCGGGACTGGTGATTAGCCTGATTTATAACCGCAAGCCGCTCAGGGCCTGTGGACAGAGTTTATTCTGGTTCTTATCCTACATGACCGTGTTGCTGGTGATCTCCTATCTGGGTTCGTTTGGCGGCCTGGGTCTTTTGCAGTTTCCCTGGGATATGGTTTGTCTTTTGCCATTCAGCCTGATCATGCTGTACTGGTCAGAGCAGGTTATCGACAATGCGCACCACGAACAAATCGAATTCGCGCTGGATGACGATTTAACCAGTGAAGCGGCATCTTAAAGCGCAGGGGTCAAGGTGAGAGACGTACGCATTTACCAGCCTGGCGATTACCTGGCTGGGCAGGAATTAACGTTGACGGAAGAAGCAGGTCAGCACATTGGCGTGGTGCTGCGCATGCAGCCCGGTGAGGTTTTGACTCTGTTTTCTGGTGATAACCGTGAGTTTAAGGCCGAAATCACGGCGGTGCATAAAAAACGGGTGACCGTGAGGCTTAAGGATGTCGAACGGGTTAACAGGGAGTCTCCGCTTCGTCTTCACCTGGCACAGGGCATTTCCAAAGGCGACCGGATGGAATGGGTGGTGCAAAAGGCAGTGGAACTCGGTGTCGCAAGCATCAGCCCTGTGTTCACGGCGCGCTGTGCGGTCAAACTCGATGCGTCGCGTCTTGATAAGAAGCAGGCACAATGGCAGGCGATTGCCGTCGCCGCCTGTGAACAGTGCGGGCGCAATCAGGTGCCGCTGGTGCATAGTCCTTTGTCGTTCCACGAGGTTTTATTAAAGAGAAACGGTTTTCCCGCCTTTATTCTGCAACCGGGTGCACTGCATCATTACCGAAGCTACAGCAACCTTCACGTGGAGGAAGCGATGCTGTTAATTGGTCCGGAAGGCGGCTTGAGTCCCTCTGAATCCGACGAGGCTCAGCAAGCGGGCTTTCTGCCGTTAAGCCTTGGACCGCGTATTTTGCGTACGGAGACGGCTGCGATTACAGCCATTAGTGTTTTGCAAGCGGTCTGGGGTGATCTATAATTGCTATACTTTTTTTCAAATACCTAAATCAGGGGCTATATCCATGAGTGACTATATAAAAACAGTAACGGACGCGAGTTTTGAACAAGATGTATTGAATTCCAACAAACCCGTTCTGGTTGATTTCTGGGCGGAATGGTGCGGTCCTTGTCGCGCATTAACTCCCATCCTTGAAGAGGTTGCCGCCAGTCACGGCGACAGTGTGACCTTTGCCAAATTGAATATCGATGAAAATCAGCAAATGCCGTCCAAGTATGGCGTGATGAGTATTCCTACCCTGATTCTGTTTAAAAATGGGCAGGTAGAGGCCGTTAAAATGGGATTGTTGTCCAAATCCCAATTAAGCGCTTTCGTTGAAAGCAATGTGTAATGTTTGGTTTACCCTGGCTGCTTGCACAGCCAGGGTAAAAAAAGATGGCTTTCATGGCCAGGGTGTGATACGATAAAGCTTCAATATGTGGCTAATTTTTCAAGTCACCAATCCCAGACTATTCTGATTTACTAAATTACACCAACACTTCGTAATAAGTTATTTCAGAAATGAAAAGGTTGGTTACTGACGAATGAAACCCGTAGGCAGCAGTTTCCTTGCTGACTTTCCCATAAAATTTTCCTGGAAAATTCATTTCATTTAATAACACATTCAAGTGAGAAGTATGAATCTTATAGAACTTAAGCAAATGCCCATTGGTGACCTCGTTACTATCGCCGAGGAAATGGGGGTCGAAAACACGTCACGCATGCGCAAGCAGGATATTTTATTCGCTATCCTCAAAGCGCACGCCAGCAAAGGAGAAGATATCCTGGGCGGCGGTGTGATGGAGGTATTGCCCGATGGGTTTGGCTTCCTGCGTTCCGTCGATGCCTCTTATTTGGCCGGTCCTGACGACACCTACGTTTCCCCCAGTCAAATTCGACGTTTTGGCCTGCGTACAGGGGACACGGTGTACGGTAAAATTCGTCCTCCCAAAGACAATGAGCGCTACTTTGCTCTCTTGAAAGTTGACCAGATTAACTTTGACTCCCCTGATAGCACCAAACGTAAAATCTCCTTCGAAAACTTAACGCCTCTGTTTGCTTCCCGGCGATTGGTGATGGAGCAGGGCAATGGCAGTACAGAAGATTTAACGGCCCGGGTTGTGGATTTATGCGCTCCCTTTGGCCGCGGTCAGCGCGGTTTGATTGTGTCTCCCCCCAAAGCGGGTAAAACACTGATGCTGCAAAATCTTGCCCATTCGATTGAGAAAAGCTACCCCGATTGTTATCTGATTGTGTTGTTGATTGATGAGCGACCCGAAGAGGTGACCGAGATGCAGCGCTCTGTTAAGGGCGAAGTGGTTGCCAGCACATTCGATGAACCCGCTAACCGTCACGTCCAGGTGGCCGAAATGGTCATTGAAAAAGCCAAGCGTCTGGTCGAGCACAAGCGCGATGTCATCATTCTGCTGGACTCCATTACCCGTCTTGCGCGGGCCTACAACACCGTGATTCCTTCTTCCGGTAAGGTACTCACCGGGGGTGTGGATGCCAATGCCCTGCAGCGTCCCAAGCGCCTCTATGGTGCGGCCCGTAATGTGGAAGAAGGCGGCAGCCTGACCATCATTGCGACTGCCCTGGTTGATACAGGTTCCAAAATGGATGAAGTCATTTACGAAGAGTTCAAGGGAACCGGTAACATGGAAATCCACTTAAGCCGTAATATCTCTGAGCGTCGTGTATTCCCGGCCATCAACATTAATCGTTCCGGTACCCGCCGTGAAGATCTGCTCTTAAGTCCTGAAGATCTCCATCGTACCTGGATTCTGCGTAAGATTCTGCAATCCATGGAAGAGTGTGAAGCGATTGAATTCCTCCTTGAGCGCATGAAAAATCACAAGACCAATGCTGAGTTTTTTGAGGAAATGAAGCGTTAAAAATCAGCAGCCCTAGCGCACATGACGGTTTTCCTGATGTGCGCTGTCTTCCCTAACTCACCCAATCATTAAGAACAATCCCAATCCCGGCACTGGTGGTGCGGTGATTGTATTCAATCAGACTTTGCCCATAGCCGCTGAACACCTGACCGTAAACCGAGAGCGATTGCAGAATAGGGTAGGACAACGTCACCTGCACGAATCCGCGTTGCAAACCGCTTTCGAGATTCTGCAATTCCAGACTGGCTTTCCAGTCGCCGGGCAACTGATGCGATAACACCAGATTATCATGCCCGAGAAAATGGGCGATATCCGGATTGTGCAAATCACTGGATTCGGCTTTGTCGATTAATGCCCACAGTCGTAAATTGACCAGCCAGCGGTTGCCCGTCCATTTAAGCTGCGTGTATGCGCGATTCCAACTGCGTTCGAGGGAACCGCCGCGGCCGTTGGATTGATGGTTAAGCCCGAGTTGAGCAGCAAAATAGGGATTAAAGTAATTCTCAAGAAATAACTCTGGTTCGTAATTGGTTTCACGAAAATACTGGGATTTGGCATACACCTGCCAATACATGAGCTGCGTGTAGGAAAAATTAAGCGCTAACGGCCTGTCTTTGATGACATGGCGGAAAATGGGAATTTTAAGACTGATCTGCGCTTTAAATTCATCATTCTGGATTTCCTGATTATTGGGGGTCGCGTTCTGATAAATGGCGTGGTAGGGTTTGTTGGTGTAATAATAAGGCAACACGTAGTTGGGACGGTACAGTTCGATCAGGCTCGGGCTGTCGCTGGTTTTTTTCTGCTGCATCACCTGTTTTTCCAGGAGCGTTGGTTTTTTTAATGGAGGTGATTCCTCGTTTGTTTCAGCCCCGCTTGCTAGAGGAAGCATCAAAAGGATACAAAAAAATACAGAATGTTCTTTTCTCACGGGTAAATCTCATGCGCAGACAACCTGAAGTTATATCAATTTGACAGACAAATTTCCACTATGCGCGTTTTAGCCGCGTTTTAGCGTCTGCCAGGTCCTGTATCAACGAATCATAAAAATGAAAGGCTTGAACTAAGGCTAACCGTTGCGGATTTGTTTCAAAATACTCAACCAGGGCTTGAGCCACACGCTCATTGTCGGGGTAAAAAATGATGGCATTGTAGACTTTGGTGATGCCTTCATGCTGCGCTAGAATGTCATTTTCGATTTCATCAACCGTTTGAGTATCCTCGGCTTCTTTAAGCCGCTGCCGAAACAATTCCTTTTGAGCATCAAGCAGTTGTGCAACGGAGCTTAATTGCTTAAGCCGCTGCATAAAATCTTTCGCCATTTGCAACTCGTCACCACTTAATTTGGCATAAAGCGTTTGTTCGCCGAGCCGTTCCCGCGTAGTAGTGATTAAGTTGGCGAGGCTATTGTCGGCGTGAAATACCGCCATGATTTCGGTCAATTCACTGTCGCTTTCGCATTGCTGGCAAATGGCGTCAAACAGGGTTTTATCCATGCCGGAGGCGGCCTTTTGCAATAACTGATTCAGTTCTTTTTCCCGTTGATCAATACCCTGCACCAGGGTGGTCAATTCATCCTCTTCGCTGACCGTTTCCAGTTGCTTTTTAAAATCCTGCATCGACTCTTTAAATAACATGATCTGGGGTCTAAGCTGCTTTAAGGCGCTAATGATGGTGGTCAATGTCGTTTGCTGGTCGTTGGGCATCATCAATCCGGATGGTTAGAACAGGGTTATAGTAGCATAGAGTGCTGCTTTAAGAGAAAAGGCTTCTCACGTATCGCCCAAAAGCATCTTGTGCGATAATCCCTGCTTCACTTAACTCCTGTACGATGGCATGAAATATACTGATTTACGTGATTTTATCGACCAGCTTGAATCGCGTCATTTGCTGCAACGCATTGATTACCCGGTGTCGCCCATTCTCGAAATGACCGTCATCAGCGATCGGGTTTTACGCAAAGCCGGCCCGGCTTTATTATTCACCAGCCCCAAAGGGGCGGCCATGCCGGTATTGACCAATTTATTCGGTACCCCCGAGCGTGTGGCGCTGGGAATGGGAGAAGAATCGGTCCGTGCGTTGCGGGACGTGGGTGTCTTGCTGGCTGCGCTTAAGGAGCCCGAGCCGCCGAAAGGTTTTAAAGACGCATTCAGCAAATTGCCCTTGTTGAAGCAGGCGCTGACGATGGCGCCTAAATACATCAGCCAGGCCCCCTGCCAGACCCATGTGTTTGAAGGCGATGAGGTTGATCTTAGCCGTTTGCCTGTCCAGACCTGCTGGCCTGGCGATGCAGCGCCTTTAATCACCTGGGGTTTGGTGACCACTAAAGGCCCGCATCAGGCGCGTGAAAACATGGGTATTTATCGTCAGCAGGTCATTGGTAAAAACAAAGTGATCATGCGTTGGCTGTCTCATCGGGGCGGTGCACTGGATTACCAGGCCTGGCAGGCCGCCTATCCGGGGGAGCGTTTTCCCGTGGCCGTAACGCTTGGCGCGGATCCTGCCACCCTGCTTGCGGCGGTGACGCCTGTACCGGATACGTTATCCGAATATGCCTTTGCCGGGTTATTACGTGGGCAGCGTACGCAATTAACACAATGCCTGGGCAGTGATCTGCATGTTCCTGCCAGCGCCGAAATTATTCTTGAAGGGTACATTAATCCCGGAGAAGAAGCGGCTGAAGGACCGTTCGGCGATCACACCGGTTATTACAATGAAGTGGACCATTTTCCCGTGTTGACGGTCGAGCGTATCACCCATCGCCCGGATCCCATTTACCACAGCACCTACACTGGCCGTCCGCCTGATGAGCCGGCCATTTTAGGGGTGGCCTTAAACGAGGTATTTATTCCCCTGTTACAAAAGCAGTTCCCAGAAATAGTCGATTTTTATTTGCCACCGGAGGGTTGTTCCTACCGTCTGGCTGTCGTTACCATCAAAAAGCAATACCCCGGCCATGCCAAACGCATCATGATGGCTGTCTGGTCGTTTTTACGGCAATTCATGTACACTAAATTTGTTATTGTCTGCGATGATGACATTAATGCGCGTCAATGGGAGGATGTGATCTGGGCGATGACCACGCGTGTTGACCCTTCGCGGGATACCGTCCTGTTGGATAATACCCCGATTGATTACCTTGATTTTGCTTCACCGGTATCAGGATTAGGCTCTAAAATGGGTATCGATGCGACCCATAAATGGAAAGGTGAAACCCAGCGCGAATGGGGTAAGGCCATTGAAATGGATGATGAGATTATTCAGCGTGTCGACGGCTATTGGGATTCTCTGGGACTGTCGTTATGAGCATTAAAAAGACCTGGGCGCAGGTGGAGCGCGTTACTCCCTTAACCGACAGTATTATTGAATTAACTCTTTCGCCGCAACACTTCATCGACTATCAACCCGGCCAGTATTTAAAAATTCTTTGTGGTGAAGACGCATTAAGTTTTTCCATTGCCAATGCCCCGCTGGGTTCGCATAAGTACGAATTGCACATACGCCATGAGCAGGGGAATCCCTACAATCAGCCGTTGTTTGCAGAAATAAAACGCGAAGGCCGTGTGCAGATAGCCTTGCCTTATGGCGATTGCTTTCTCAATCAGTTGCACCCGGATCGCCCTGTGCTATTCCTTGCTGGCGGCACGGGTTTTGCTCCCGTTAAGGCCATGATCGAACAATTACTGGCTACCGGCGATGCCCGGGCGTTTGCCCTCTATTGGGGCGCGCGCTCACAAAGCGATTTATACATGGATGATAAAGTGAAGCAGTGGCAGGCTCATGTCAGCCGCTTTCGCTACGTCACTTTGCTGTCAGGGGAGAGCCGCGAAAACGTAGCCTCCGTTGTGCAAACGGATTACCCTGACACCTTGCTGAACCACCAGATTGTTATCGCCGGACCGTTTGACATGGTGTATGCCATCCGCGATGCCCTGGTGGCCTCTGGCATGCCGCGTGAACAATTATTTTCAGATGCATTCAGTTTCGAATCGGAGGACAATTAATGGAAACCTTATATCAAATACTCGGGCTTATTGGCGCAGGTTTAATCATTTGGTATTTATTCCGCACGGTCAAAGGGCGGCCTGATTTATTTACCAGTGAAAATTTCAGTAAAAGCTTTGCCACCATGGGCCTCCTTGCGCTGGTGCTGATTGCCTTTGTTGCCTTTCTGGTTTTCATGGTGCGAAGCACGTAACCTCAGTGGCGCTTGGAATTACTGGAGTAACCGTTCTTTTTTTCAATGAGGTAATCACCTACATTGGGATTGTCTATCCACAACGGAATAGTATCGGGCGTTAGATGGCATTCTTCAACATAGGTAATCTGGCTGCAGTTGTCGACTAAAAGCCGGTACCAGGGATTGCGGGTTGCAAAAGCCCGTTTACTGGCCTGAGGATTGTAACGTCCGGAGGCCTGAAAAACAGGATCCGCGTCAATGATCACGGCACGATATCCCAGTTGCTGATGCCATACCCGATCGCCTATATTAAATTTCGCATTTTTAATCATGATACACCTCACCGCGTGATCAAATTTGCCTTTTAATTAATTTATCGGTTAGCCTGAGCGAATCTTGAATGCCAATGCAACAATGAATGAATAAAGAGCTCTTTCGCTATAAAACCGCCTTCGTGACCTGGGTTCTGGTGATAA
The DNA here is from genome assembly GCF_900452865.1 of Legionella taurinensis. Classification (NCBI taxonomy): domain Bacteria; kingdom Pseudomonadati; phylum Pseudomonadota; class Gammaproteobacteria; order Legionellales; family Legionellaceae; genus Legionella; species Legionella taurinensis. Next base: position 3,056,758 of record NZ_UGOZ01000001.1, on the reverse strand, counting down.
GTTATGCCTACATGCACGTGAGGCTAACGGGCATCTATATCGATACGGATCTTGAAAAACTCATGAATTTAAGCGCCAGACTGCCTTTTGGGCAGCGCATGCTGGTTCCAGCCCTGGCCAATGGTCTGCATCGTATCCTGCCCTGGTCCCCTGAAGAGATTTTTTTTCTACTGGAACTCTTCTTTGTCAGTCTTTTGTTTTTTACCCTAAAACGTTTGTTTCAGTTTGCATTTAATAAAAACCAGTCGGAATTGTTCAGTTGGTTTTTTCTGCTGTTACTGCCGTTAATGAGCGTGGTGAACTATCGCTTTACTACTCAGGGTGAGGCCACCTTTTTTTATCCCTATGACAGCGCCTGTCTTTTTTTTATGGCCTTGGGCTTTTTACTGTGTCTGCAAAAACGTTGGGTTGCGTTCACGCTGGTGGTGTTAGTGGCTACGTTTAATCGTGAAAGCAGTGTGTTGCTGGTCTTGCTGATTCCAGCCCTGCACTCGCAGGAACGCCGCGGCATGCTCAAGCCCCTGGCGGCTGCCGCCCTGGCCTATGCTTTCGCCCGCCTGATGATCCTGTTTCTGGTCCGCCATTTACCCGGCGCTTGGACGGAGTGGTATTTTCTTTCGTTTGCAGAAACGCATTTTCACAGCAATTTAATCTGGTTATTTAATCAGCAGCATCTGTTGCTGTTTATGTTTTGTTTTGCCGGATTGCCTTTATTCTGGTTTGCTTTTTATGATTACATCCCCAGGCGCTACAGGCCGCTGCGCTATGTCGCTTTTTTTTATTTTACCGCGCTGCTTTTCATCGGTAATTTTATTGAGGCCCGCGTATTTCAGGAAATTCTCATGTTGCTTTATTTGCCGGTGTGCATTGCCATTAGTCGCTGGGTGAGCGGTCAGGAACCGGACTGGCAGGCTCCTTTAGGCCCGCTTGATTACCTTAACCGTTATGCGATTTTTATCATGATGGCAGGCCTCCTGCTGTTACGCCATCCCTTGCAGGCGCTTGCAGTAAGGTTGTCTGCCTGAGTTAACCTTCTGCGCTGCGTTGAGGCAGTGTCGCGGGCTTGAGGCGTTTATTCCAGACGGCTAGCCAAATCCCGGCTTCGTACAGAAGGCATAAAGGCACGGCCAGGATGACTTGCGACAAGACATCCGGCGGCGTTAGCAACATGCCGAGGGTAAAGGCCGCCACGATAATGTAGGGTCGTACCTGCCTTAAGGTCGCCACGTCAAGCCATTGCAGGCGCACCAGGGTGGTGCACAGCAGAGGAACTTGAAAGCAGAAGCCAAAAAGAATCAGCATGCGGGTAATAAAATCAATGGCATCATTCATGTCTGGCATAAGTTTCACGCCGTCGGGAACTGCCTGGGCAAAGAATTGAAACATAAAGGGCAGGACGATATAAAAGCAGAAAAGCAATCCTGCCATAAACAAAACCAGGCCTAAGCTCAAGGCGCCGACGATGGACTGGCGCTCACGTCGGTAGAGGCCTGGGGCAATGAATAACCACAATTGGCTTAAGGCAAAGGGGGCGGTGACCAGCAGCGCGGTATCAGCCGCAAGCCTGACCGGGGTGAGGACTGGTGAGGTAATTCGGGTGGCAATCAACGTATGGTTTGCAGGCAATTGCTTAAGCAGGGGCGTCACCAACGTGTGAAACAGGGCATTGGCATAAAAAAAGAAAAAACAAAAAAGCACCAGAAAAAAAATCACTGTTTTCAGCGCCCTGTGCCGTAGTTCGATTAAATGCAGAAGCATGATAAGGTTCATGAAAAGAGAGTTCTGATTAAGCTATCACGGAAGCGGCTGTATCGGTAGCCGTCCGATTGGCAAATCGGACAAAAGCTGAAAAATCCGGTATAATGAGTGCGATTTTAAACGAGGTAAAGTCCGGTGAGTCATCGTCCACGCAAGCGTTTTGGCCAGAATTTTTTACAGGATCAGGCGGTCATTGGCCGTATCATCGATGCCATTAATCCGCAACCGGCCGACACCATGGTCGAAATCGGTCCAGGGCTTGCGGCATTGACTGTGCCGCTTCTGGGTCGACTCAATCAACTCATTGCCATCGAAATTGATACGGATTTGCAGCAAAGGCTCCTGGAGTTGCCTAAAGCGAAAGACAAATTGCAGTTGCTTGGGGCGGATGCCCTGAGCGTGGATTTTTCGCAGTGGGGCAGACACTTGCGTGTGGTTGGCAATTTGCCGTACAACATTTCAACGCCCCTGCTGCTGCATTTGCTGCATCAGGTCACGTTCATCCGGGACATGCACTTTATGCTGCAGAAAGAAGTCGTCAGCCGAATCGCTGCGGAACCGGGTTCAAAAGCCTATGGACGATTAAGTATCATGGCTCAATATTACTGCGAGGCGAGCTTTTTGTTTGACGTGCCGCCCGATGCGTTTTATCCGAAACCCAAGGTGGATTCCGCCATCCTGCGCCTCGTGCCCTACCCGCAATCCCCGTTTGAAGAAGTGGATTATGGCGTACTGGAAAAAGTGGTGGCCCTGGCGTTCGGAATGCGTCGAAAAACGCTGGCTAACAATTTAAAACCGGTACTAAGTGCTGATCAGTTGCAGGACATTGGCATTAACCCTGTCATGCGGCCTGAACAGGTGTCTGTCAGAGAGTATGTCCGCATAGCCAATGCGGTTGGCAATAGTATAAAATTATAACTGTAGTACAATTTTTGGAGACTCCATTGTTCCATCGTCCTGGCAAAAAAGGCAAGGCCTTGCAGGCTCGCCCGTTGAAAGATATGACTCGTGTTCTTGCTGCCGAAGTACTGCTGGCTGAAGAAAAAAGAGTCACGTTGCTCAATCAGATCAAAGACACGCTGGCCCTCGATTCCACCCGGTTTGAGACACTTTGCCAGGCGTTAATGAACCATTTTGTCAACCACTGTCAGAATTTGCCGGAAACGTCCAACAGTTATTATTCGCAGCCCGGGGGTTTTCTTGATCACGCCTTAAACCGAACTGAGGCAGCACTGAATTTGTTTAAGCAGTTTATTTTGCTGGACGGTGCTGCGGAATTGTCTGAAGAGCAGAAACTCTGGCAATACACCCTGTTTTCAGCCGCCCTTCTGCAGGGAATAGGTAAACTGCAAATCGATTTGAAAGTAGAACTGTTTGATAACAACGGCTTGTTTTTAAAACAATGGAATCCGCTGCTGGAGAGTCTGGCTGCTGTCGGAAGCCATTATGTCTATGAATTTTTGAAAGAATCCGATGTGGAGTTTCGGCGCCGACTCAATTTGCTGTTGGCAACTCGTCTAATGCCCGCCACCGGATTTGCCTGGATTGCTTCCAATCCCCAGGTGCTGGCCATCTGGCTTGCGTTATTGAACGAAGATCATTACGCCGCCGGAACCTTGGGCGCGATTCTCATTCGCGCTGATGCGATTGCCATTCAGCGTTATTTCAATCAGTTAATGGCTCGTAATTACGGTTCCCGAGGCGGCAACCGTTATGGCCGCGTCAGTACTTTTGCGGGCGGCGTGCCGGAATCCATCAGCAACATGGAACAGCAGCTTGGCCTGGAGTTTATCCAGTGGCTGACCAAATCGCTGGAAAGCGGGCGAATAATGATTAACAAGGCGCCCCTGTTGATGGTTCCCGGTGGTCTTTTAATGTCGCCGGACATCTTTAAATTGTTTGTGCGTGAGCATCCTGAGTTTAAAAACTGGCAGGCCATACAAAATGGATTTCTCTCTTTAGGCTTGCACAGGGCAGGTCCCGATGGCCAGGTGGTTTCACGTTTTGAACAATTGAATAACCAGCAGATGCACAGCGGTATCGTGTTTGCCGATTACGCCATTGCCCTGCCGGCGGAGGTGTCTGTTCATTCCCTGCAATCTGGAAAAGTAAGCACGCTTTCGGCCACCGAATTCATCCATCAGGCGCAAGTGAATCATCAGTTTATCGGCCACGCATCCCATGCTGCGATTCAGGCATTGCATCACCTCAATGCCGAAGGCCGTTGGCAGACGGTAGCGCCGGCTTCAGCCCAGGCGAAACCCGGAGTATTAAACGGTGCCTGATTACGCGATAGGCGATATCCAGGGCTGTTATGAACCGTTACTTCGTTTACTGGACCACATTCAATTTAATGAGCATAGCGACAGGCTTTGGTTTGTCGGGGATCTGGTCAATCGCGGGCCGCAATCGCTTGCGGTATTGCGTTTTGTTAAAAACTTGCCGCTGACGCCTTATGTCACCCTGGGTAATCATGATTTGCATCTTCTGAGCCGATTATTTACCGATTCTCTCCGTCAAAACCAGGATGACACCCTGGACGACATCCTTGCCGCCCCCGATCGTGACGACTTGGGGCATTGGTTACGGCACCAGTCTATTCTCCATCACGAAGAGGCTTTAAATGTGGTGATGTGCCATGCCGGCATTGCGCCGGTCTGGGATTTAACCCAGGCGAAACAGCTTGCTGGTGAACTTGAGCAGGTGCTGTCTGGACCCGATTTCCGGGAATTCCTTGCCCACATGTATGGCAATAGTCCCGACCACTGGTCCGATGAACTCCGCGGCATGGAGCGACTGCGTCTGATTACCAATTATTGTACTCGCATGCGCTTTTGCGATGCTGAGGGGCGTTTGCTGCTGCATCATAAAGGCCCCCTGGCCTCGGCCTCGGTAGAGATGCTGCCCTGGTTTGATGTGCCGAGCCGGCGTGGGGTTGAGGCTGACATTGTCTTTGGTCATTGGGCGGCATTGCAGGGCCACTCGCCCAATCCCCGTATTCATGCCATCGACACCGGCTGCTTATGGGGGGGATCGTTAACTGCTCTCCGGTTACAGGATAAGCAACGGTTCAGTGTGCCCGGCTTAAATGCGGCCTAGGTTCTTCTCCCTGCAGCACGCCTTAGTGATCAAATTAAATACATATGATAAACTCCGGTCGCCACAATCAGTGGTCATTAGGAGATTTAGATGAACGTAACACCAGCAATCGCTTTAACCCTGCTCATGAGCAGCAGCGTCATGGCTCAGGACATTCACATCCAGGGAACTTTTTCCAAAACCATCAAGGCCCCCATCGTGCAGGGCAAAAACAGCCTGCAGGCGCCCAAGATTAAAACCATCAAATTACTCAAAGTCGAACTTTCAGCGCACGCACAGCAAATTCTGGCAGCCAGAGCGGCTGCAGCCGTGAACAAAACGCAACAATGGACGTCCCCCTCCAGCAGCAAGTACCCTCCCCAGGTGGAATTGGGCATGAATGACGTGCCGGTACTGGATCAGGGCTTCCATGGCTCCTGCGTGACCTTCGCGTCCACGGCGGCCGTGGATGCCGTGTTGCAAAAGGGCGACTACGTCAGCCAATTATGCCAATTGCAGTTAGGCAATTACCTGGAAAAACAAGGGTATGCCTTAAGCGGTTGGGACGGCTCACTGGGACGATTTGTTTTAAGCCAGATGGACATGTTTGGGATCGTGCCCAAAGAGCGTGAAGCGGCTCAGGGATGCGGTGGTTTGCACGAGTATCCGCTGGAAGGCGAAAGACCGTTTGACGTAATGACGCCTGAGGAATACCGTGAAATCAGCCTGCCCATGGACGAACGCGTAGCCTGGTCTCCTGTCCTGGATGTTATGGATGCCTTTGATCGTTTTGACACCAATCAAACCTTGTCGCAGGTGAAAGCCTCCCTGTCCGCGGGTGATCGGGTGACATTCGGTGTGTTGTTGCTTGATTTTGATCTCGGTACCATGGGGGCAGTCGGCACGCGCAATTCCACCAACGACAGCTGGGTACTGACACCGCAAATTGCCCGCGATGTTTACCAAAGACCCTTTTTTGGTGGACATGAAATGGTCATTACCGGCTATGATGACAATGCCGTTGCAATTGATGATGAAGGACGTGAGCATCGCGGTCTGTTAACCCTGCGTAATTCCTGGGGTGATCGTCTGGGAGATCATGGTGATTTTTACATGTCTTACGATTACTTCAAGCTGCTGGTTATCGAAGCCCAACGCATTCGCTCGCTGGGTGAAACCGATGAAGGCGGTGATGAGTCCGCTCAAACGCATTAATGCCTTGTCCTAAGTTGTTCCTTATCGCGGCTTGCCTGGCTGGCCGCGATAAACGCCAGAATACAATCACGTCATCAATAAATTAATTGCCACGTCCAAATCGCGATTTGCTGAAAGCGACCCGCGCAGGAACGGATTCTTTACCCAACGCCGCACGTGCTTCAATCTCACGGTAACGGGTTAAGCCCCCTTCGCGATTGGCAATTTGAATATTAAGGCCGGGACGGGCATTCAGTTCCAGCATAAAAGGACCGTGCTCTTTATCAAGTACAATATCCACGCCCAGATAACCCAGACCGGTTAATTCATAACAACTGGCGGCAATTTCAAGAATTTTATCCCAGTAAGGGACTTCAATGCCGACAATGGCATTGAGCGTATCGGGGTGAAAATCAATGGCATCGTTGTGGAATACGCCGCCTAAAGTCTTACCGCTGGCTAAATCCACCCCCACCCCTATTGCGCCCTGATGCAGGTTGGCCTTACCTCCGGATAAACGCGTGGGCAACCTGACCATGGCCATGGCTGGATAACCCAGAAGGGTAATAATACGGATGTCAGGAATGCCTTCGTAACTGACTTCTTTAAACACCGGATCCACCACCACGCGGTGTTCAATGATGGCATAATCCGCATGGCCGCCCAGGCTGTAAGCGCCGGAAAGCAGGCAGGACAAGTGATAACTTAATTCTTGGCTAGTGGTTAACTTGCCATTGATTTGACGGTAGCGTCCAAATACTCGATCGGTGAACACAAGAATGCCATCGCCGCCTGCGCCATGTGCGGGTTTGACCACAAAATCCTTATACGGCGAAAGCAAGTCATCGATTGTCTTGATTTGATGTTCATTTTCAATGGTCAAATACAATTCCGGCACGGCAATGCCGGCTGCAATCGCCAGGCGTTTCGTTTTTAATTTGTCATCCACCAGCGGATAAAGTTTGCGTTCATTGTAGGGCAAGACATAATCACAGTTTCGTTGATTAATGCTTAAAACACCACGCTCACGCAAATGACGATAGAGTTTCCACATCATTGCTCTCCGCCTAAGACTTTAAAGCGCTTCAGCTCGGACAAACGATAACCCCGGTATTGGCCGAACCAGATAATCAGTGCCAGCAGAACGAGTAACAATTCCGGAAACGCGAAAACCAAATACTGCATGGGGGCATAATTCATGGCGCCAAACGCGATGACTGCCGCAATCAAACTGCCGATGCCGGATTTAATCGCTTCCGATGCCCCCCGCTCATCCCAGGTGATGCACATCCTTTCGATGGTCATCGTCAGAATCACCATGGGGAAGAGGGCCACGGACAAGCCCGATTCGAGACCTAAATTCTGGCTCATGACGCTGATAAAAATCATGAGAAGAATGACCACCGTGAGGATGGCGGCTAATCGCGGCACCAGCAAAAGCCGCAATTGATCCAGGTAAAATCGCGCCAGCAAACCGAATGACACAATGATCACAAACAGGGTGATTCCCCAAATGACATGGGTTTCACGGAACGCCAATGCAATCAATACTGGCATGAACGTACCGAAGGTTTTCAACCCGACAAAATTACGCAGCAAAAGGATAATAAAGGCGCCTATGGGCACTGTTAGGAGAATTTTATAGGTTTCCTGAACGTTGACTGGCAATTGCAGTAAGGAAAAACGCAACAGCTGCGAATCAGTCTGCAGCCCGCGTGCCTTGGCAATGGTCAGGGCATTGATTGGGGTTGGGGAAATGGTCAGATTAAAAACCGGTTTCTTGCCGCCGGTAACCTGAAACAGGGGTTCAGCACCATATTGCCATACCAGAAAATTCCTGGGAAACCCGGCGCCGCCTGTTCTGGGATTGATATAAATCCACTCTTTCCCATTGTAAACCACGAGGTAGGATTTGAATTCTGCCTTATTCTGCTGGCTTAAATTCAACCCCTTCACCGGCATGGCATAAATTCTGGCCTGATTGAGCACGGTGATGGCGGCTTGAATCACGTTGTCGTCAGTGAAATCAGGCCCTACCAGTAACTTGGCATTGCCGTCTTTTTTATTGAGCTCCTTGATGGTGCCCTGAGCAAAGGTCTGGATATCGGCCGACGATTGCCGCACCAAGGTGGTAATGGTATCCACAGCCGACTTCTGGTTTTCGGCCAGGGGTTGGGCTTTGACGATGGGCGGTTTGCCCAGACTGGATTCATTGCCGTCTGTTTCACGGAAAATGGCGCGGTAATACAGTGACTGCGCACCGCTGCCACGACGCAGCGACCAGACTGTTTGACGATTAAAGCCGCTTAAATTGGTGGTGACCCCGTAATTATGGGAGACAAAATATTCGTCGAGAATGGCAAAATAAGGGGGCATGTAAGGGATAACAAAATTGGCTTTGACCGGCGTATTGCGATTGGCTACAAAGCGTAAATTCGCTTCGACCATCCAGCTGTTGACAGTTTCAGTATCGGTAAGGGGAACATCCAGCGCCAGGTGACGGTAGAAAAAAAGGCCGAGGCCAATGACAAACAGCGAGATGATCAGGCCATACACATGGCGTTTGTTTGATTTCATTTTGGTTCAACTTTTTCGGTTTTAATAGTAAAAGCTAAGCTGGGATCGACTAAACCATCGAAGGCTTTAATGGCGTCACGTCCCAATAATAAAGGGTAATTGAAGCGTTTGCGGTTAGTTAAATTGACCGCGATAAGGCGTTCCCTTTCGCCGATTTTAATCCGGATAAGCACGACAGGGCGTTTGATAGGCGCGATTTTGGAGATGCCCTCGTGTCGCTCCCCGGCACGCACTTTGATTTTGACTTTGCCGATGTATTCCGAAGTGAATTCCACATTGCCTATTTTGCTGGGGACAATGTAGCGCAGGTAAGATTTGCCGTCTTTTTCAAATTCCTGAATGTTGATTGCGCTTAAAGAGGCCGATTTCGCTCCGGTATCCAGTTTGGCCGACAGCATCAGATTTTTTTCTACCAGTGTTGCTTTCTCGACATAGCCATAAATTATTTTTTCATTTGCTGCCATGGAACACCCTGATAATACTGCCCAAACCATACCAATCAAACCACTCAACTTCATTCACTTGACCTTTCGATAAATGCTGACAAGACTGCTAATACTAGCAGGTTAGTGTAATTACGCACAGTTCCGGCAAGGGGAATTGCGTATAAAATCAGTGCCGTACTATAGCATTATTCTTGCCTCAGGGGGAGTAATTGTTGTTTTTTTAAGCTAAAATTGTGTTCAATTTAATCAAAAAAACCGGCCTTCGTGCAGGCGGATTGGAATCGCATGATTTTTAAAGCCGATTGGGAAGCGGCAGGACAAGCTGTTGTCCTGCCTAATGCTGTTATCGACGCGATGGTCTCTGAGGCCTTGCCTGACAGGAAACGCTACCGTTGGGAGCGGCTTGGCGGCGGATGCGCCAATTGCTCTATTCTTATCCGTCGCGAGCATGAGCCGGTGTATGTCCTTCGCATTTACCTGCGCGACCAGGATGCCGCCTTTCGTGAGCAGCAATTGGCAAGCCGCCTGGCACCGCAACTGCCTGTCCCGCAAAGCCGCTTTGTCGGGGTTCAGTCGGGGTATCGTTTTGCTTTAATTGATTATTGCCGGGGAATCAGCCTTCGCGAGGTGTTGCTTGGCAACGAAAAACAGCACGGTGATTCTCTCCTGTATCAGGCCGGGGTTTTACTTGGCCAAATCCAGACTCACCGCTTTAACTCGGCGGGCTTCTTCGACCGGGAATTGCATATCGTAAAACCTGAAAACCCGACGCTTGCGGCCTTTGTTGACAGGCAACTTACGCACCCGACTGCCTCAGCCCAACTGTCTACCGCGCAAAGGCAGAGAATAGCGACGTGTTTCAGCCGCTTTGCCGCCTGCCTGCCCAATGAATCCCCGGCGCACCTGGTCCATGGCGACTACGATCCTGCCAACCTGCTGGTGGATAAAAGCGATGGAGCATGGCGCATTACCGCTGCCCTTGATTGGGAGTTCGCCTTTGCCGGGTCACCGCTTTGGGATGTGGCGAACATGTTGCGTTATGCGCATGCCATGCCCGCGTCCTGGGCGTCGTCGTTTGTTGACGGTCTACAGGCAACCTGTCTGCTGCCAAACCAGTGGCAGGTGACGGTTCACCTGTTAAACCTTGCGTCCCTGTTGGACTGCCTGTGCCGTACCGAGCCCGCGAGACAACCGCGCCGGCTTCAGGATATTTTGACTCTGATGAATACCATTATCAGTCAGTTATCCCTTGAGGCCTGATTGATTCAGTGCAGTGGGTTCAAGGTCTGGGGGTGCAGAGACAGGGAGTTGCCGTTTCAACGTTTCCAATTGAGCGCGCAGACTCTTTTCGTAGCCTTTGCCTGCGCTTGCCCGCGGTGAAAAATTCGTTATACCCTGGTCCAGGCAATCAATCAGTGACTGGTAGTTCGCCGGTGTAGGTTCCTTCTGATACAGGTCAAACTCGCTTTTTAAATCGAAAATATAACGGGTACGCCGCTCCTTATCGCTTCGGCAGCCGGTACGGGCAAACCAAGAGCATGTCCATTCACTGATTTTATCTTTGACATAATAGGTCTGGGAGCGCTCCAGCAAGTAGTTATCCAGCGGTTGTAAATCACAGTTTATTCCCTTCTCACCGCTCAAATTAACCGGCTCACGGCGAGCCGGCATAAGGGAGGAGGAGGGCGGCGCTTCGCCAAAAAACAGACGCTCTGATAAGGTTTCTGGCGCCAGAATATCGCGCTGTAATGCCATCGCACTGACTTTGGACACCAAGTCTTCAACGAGGGGCGTGCGTGGCCTCGACTTTAAGCGGTGTAAAAGCGGTTCTAAACGGCCATTGCCAAAAAAAGCCTCATAGGCTTCATACAAACCCGCGCGGTTGCCGTGTTGATTAAAGCGGCCCATTAATGCATTGCAATCCTGTAAAAGATCCCATGCCTCGCGTCTGTCATTTTCTTCCTCATAGCGCATCATGTGCGGTTTAAGCTGGGAGAGGAGGGTATCCAGTTGGAGCCGTTTAGACGCCACATCCCTGTTCTGATTTCCCTTTGTGGCTTCCAACACTGCTGCCGTGTTGAGGCTTAGTGCGTTTAATTCACGCATTCGTGCGCTGGGGTTGCTTTCGACAACCGCTTCCTTGCTGACGATGTGAAGCGTCTGTGCAATGCTTTGCTGCTGTCTGGTTAATTGCAATAAATCATCCGCGGACTGGTAACGTTCAAGCTGAGATTCGATTAAGGTTGCCGCCTGACGCAATTGTTTGGAATGGCAGACAACAGTCGGGTCGCTGCGTTTTTCCATCTCGCCAAGTAGATTGATTGTTGCCGTGAGCAACGGCTGTAATTCAGCAACCAGAAGGGCAGGCTCTCTCGTCCTTTCATCGTTGGCGAGTCGCGTTAAAACGGTTTCAATGTCCTGCCGCTGCTTCATCAGCCGCATGACGTCAGACATTGCATGCAGCTGTTGCACTTTTTCATTGTTTAAGGCGGTAAGGCGCAAGGCTTTTTCCTGTAAACACTCAAACTCCGCCAGCAGGTTGTCCTGAAACCCGTTGAGTTGAGGATCTGGTGCGGCTTTGCGGCAGGAATCGATTAAATCCCTGAGATTTGTTGTTTGTTTAATCCGTTCTTGTTCAAGGGCTGCGGCCAGTTCACTGAGTGACAAATCATGAAACGATGGGCGTGAGGTGATAAGGGCGGTTGCATTTATCCCTGCCGACACGTCCGACGGAGTCTTATTTAAAAAGCACTGGAATGCCTCATTGGGCTCTTTCGTTTTTAATTCTTGAAACCACGTAAGCGACGCGTCTGTTTTTTCTGCTAGCTGAACCAGTCCCCATTCAATTTTAAGAATAGTCAGCGCCAGTTGGGCCTGCTGATGTTCACAATAAGCGAGCTGTACCGTGTATTGGCTTTGCAGCAAACGCTTCGCCATGCCTTCGATGCTTCGTTGCGAAGGTTCAAGGACTAAGTCTTTTGCCTGCTGCAACGCCTGGTTTTCTTTAAGGGTTGTTGTGTGGATTTTATGGAGCGCTTCTTTTCGCTTAAGAAGCGGGCCTTCGTCTGCCTTCATTGTCCAGAGATTTCTCTCCGGCAAAAAAGAGGTGGCCTGGTGTTTTTCAGTCGCCAATTCCCCCTCATGGGTGTCCTGTTCCAGAGCTTCCCCGCTCTCAAAGGATGTTAATTCGTAATCAATCCATTTTAATTTTTCCTTGAAGCAGACCAGAAGATCAAACAAATCTTCTTCGGCTTCGGTGGCTTGAAAAAAAGTCGTGTAATAAAGCCAATGCTGATGAACATTGTGACGGTTGAAACCAAAATAGGCATTCCCACGGCTCTGGTTTTCATAAACACGGTCAATGGCTGCGGTCATTTTTGAATGGGTGCATTCAAGATACCCCCGTAACTCCTGAGCTGGGATGTCAGTCGGAATGTAGAGTCCTTTATCGGCGCTTAAGCGCTTATGGAATTCGCTTAATCGTGTTTTTGCCATTGAAAGATGTTCTTTGCGGGTTTTAATCTGCAAAGTCAGGGTTTCTATTTCCATGGTCAGTTGCTGATGCTCCGTCTCAATCTGCAACAGTTGCTGCTGCTTTTCCTTGATGAGCGGGTCAAACTGGCTATCAGCGTCATGGCAGGCGCTTCGATAATGCTCGGTTAACAGGTCCATCGTTCGGGTTTGACGGGAAAGTGTTCCTCTGGCGTCGCTCAGCCATTTAAACGCCCGGTTAACGCGTTCACCGGCGCTCAGACGCTGCTCTTCCCGAGCTCTGGAAGAGCGTTTCGCCATCTCTTCCAGACCCTGGTTGTGTTGCTGTGTCTCTTTGCCCATTCCAATACCCTGTTCAAACGGTTTATTCCATTGCTGCGTTTGATAGTATTCGATTTTAGCGAAGGAGTGAAAGCCCCGCTATCAATAAGGTCATTAAGGTAATGCTGTAAAAGGCCAGCGCTTTAAGGGCAGGCTTTTTCCGCAAAACAAGACCAAGCAGCGTCAGGGCGATGACGCCTGGGTAAGTCAATTCAAGTACTGGCGCTAAAAACGCAGCGATTCCTCTGAAGTCCAGCAGAGAGACGACAAACGACGTCAGGGTGGTGCCGGCAAGGAGGAGTGGAAAGCGGTTTTCACCCAGCTTTAAGGACGAATGCAGGTAACGTGCAAACAGATTATTCAGCGCCACAGCCGTGGTCAGACAGGAGAAGAACATGGCGACACCCATGATAAGGGTAGCCCGGCTGCCCAGGGTATTGGCAGCGATTGCCGGTAACATCAGTTCAGGTTTCACGTGTTCAAGCAGGGCCTGGTAATGCGCACCCATGTAGACAAAGCCCAGGTACACTAAGGCCAGAAGGCTTGCCCCCAGAAGGCTCGGTTTGATGGCAAAACGTATAATGTCGCTCTGACTGGCGTTGGGAAATTGTTGCTGAATCTGGTTAAAAATCAAGGCGGAAAAAAAGAAGGCAGCAAACAAATCCATGGTTTGATAGCCAGTCAGAAAGCCATTGGTTAGCGAAATGGATGGTTTGATGGCCTGAGAGGTCTCCGGGGACTGGATAACCGCCATACCTATCAGGATGAGTAAGGTTATGATCAAGACCGGACTCATCCATTTGCCGAGTATTTTGACCATGATGCGATCGTCAAGGCAGCACAGGAAGGTAATGAGGCAAAAGAAAAGGCTGAAGGGCAAAAGATGAATCTGGGGAATTAAGTAACTCATGCTGCCGTAGGCGACAGTGATGCATCGCGGCACAACGCCAAAGGAACCGAGTAAAGCCAGCATCAACAGTGGCAGCAGCCCACCGGCCAGTTTTCCAGCGCCATTAAAAAAAGCACGGTAATCGCCATGGTGCAGTTTAATCACAAACAGCCCGGCCAGCGGCAGAAAAATACCGGTCAGTAACAATCCAAAAAAACCATACACCCAGCTCCCGCCTGCGGCATGGCCTATTTCGAGGGGGAAAACAAGATTGCCCGAGCCAAAAAACATGGCAAAAATAGCAAAGCCATAGACAAAAATGGATTTATAGTGCGGCATAAAAGCGATTCCTCAAAGGGGTTAATGGGCAGTCTGAATTGGGGGGGAGTCGAGGGCCTAGGCGGCCACATTCACCACAGGAGAAACGCAGGAGGCCAAATCATGCACGACGCGACGCGCTAACGCGTTTAAGGTGGAAGAAGCAGAACAGGGTATGAATTGGCTTATAAACATTATGGTTTGATTAAATAAATGGCAAACAATTCTCTTTATACTCAATTTTTGCCGGCTTGGCAAGCCAATAATTGCTGTTGAATCAATGAAAAGTAATAGGAATATTGATTTTTCTTGTGGTAAAATACGCAATGGCCTTGCCATTTTTGACTTTTTTTGAGTCATTGTGCGAATTTTCTTGTCAAAAACGCATGATTTCGGTAGAATGCGCACATCTTTGGCAATGCACAGACTAAATAAGCATGACCGAGGTTAATCCCAAAACTGCTGATACCCAAAACGATCCGGATGAAACTGTTTATCTGATTGCTGGCAGAATGGATGCGCAAAGCCGGTTACTGGCCAAATGGTTACATACGAACGGTAAAATATACCTGGCTTATGCTTGCCTTGACGGTTGGAATCTTTCCTACAGTACTCTCAAGTATTTTTTTGATGTTGCCCTGACCAACAGTGATCGATCGTCTTCGGATGTCATGCATGAATGGCTGCTGACTCCTGCCGGTATCGCGGTCGCTGCAACAGAGTCCATTACCCTCATTGTTTTCGCCATGCTGGCCACCCACTTTGATGACAACCCTGACAAATTAAAACGCTTCATTGCGGTTGTCTGGCCTTATTGCCGCGACACCATGAAAGGCTTGAAAAATGCTTATAAAGGAGTACGCAGCACCATTCAGATGCTCAATGTGTTGGGCGGTACTAACCTTAATTTTCTCATGCTGCCCCTGGCCCTGGCGCTTGGCGGTATTTCCATAGCCAACCGGCTATGGTTCCGCCACATGCTGAGCCAGCGCAAAGACATGATGAAAAATAACAAGCTTTTGCTGGAAGAGATTCAAAACGCGGAATCTTTAAACAAAGAAGAGTGTCAGCTGCTGCGGGAAAAAATACAGCGTCAGACGCTGAGTACTCGCCGTGCCGCTTTGTTTTCAGCTGCTTTAGGGGGCGCCATCGACAGCCTCTACCTGTACGTGGGTATACTCTTTTTAGCCCCGACGGCCTGGCCGGTCTTTGTTACCCTGTCTGTCTTTTGCATGGTCTTCTCACTCCTGTGCGTGGCCACTCGTATCTATGAGGAATATGATTTTCAAAAGAAACTGCTGATAGCCCAGGCGAAAGTGGAACTGGCGCTTTACAGTAAAGAACATGGCCAGGAAATCATTGAGTTGCTGAATGAGTTGCAGCGGCTTTCCATCGAGTTATCAAAATTTGCTCCTACAGAAGAAAATTACGAAGCCATTCAGAAACTTGAAGAACAACGCAATGCGCTTTCCCGCGACATCCACCGCATTAAGCAGGAATTTGAAGGCAAGCGGGAAGAGTTACAGTCCTTACTGACCTTGTCCTACGCCTCCGCCTTTTTAGCCGGGGCTAAAAATGGTCTGGCCGCGTTTAGCGCCGTCACCAGTATTTTATTTACCTTGGGTACGGTGTTTGTTCTGGCCTCAGCCCCTTTTCCACCGCTGCTGTTAATTCTGGGGGCAGGCCTCGGGATGGCCTTATTGATTGGCTTCATCAGCCAATCCCTCATCCAGAACTGGCGTCATCATCAGACCTTGAAGGAGCGGGAAAAGCCTTATGAGCCGCTTGCCGAGATGCTGGAAAAGATTAAGGACATCAAAAATTCCGCTCAGGAAATGAATGTCGATGAGGAAGTAAGAAGCGCTATAGACAGCGGTTTGACCCTGGATTATTCGCCCCAGTACTTTTTTCAGGAGTGGTTTGAAGTGATTCGCTCCTTCTTTTCCGGGTTAGGGAAAGGCTCCAAAGCGGTGGATTATTCCATGAATCCCCTGCAGGAAATGAATGACAAGGGGCATTATCAGGATACGCCAGCGATGCTTGGCGTGAGTGCTGTCATGTCTCTGTTTTATGCCGCAGTCCTGTCCTTAAGGGCACTGGCACGCGGCTTTGGCCGCCCGCCGCTGGATCAAATGCCTTTGATTAAAGAGGCAAAAAGTGAAGAGCGCGCCGCCTCATCGCTGCTGATTAATGAAGAAGGGGTATCGGATGAGGAAAACGACGCGTCCGGTATGGAGGTCCTATCGACCGATTCGTCGCGACGGGAACCAAATCCGCCGGTGAAAAAATTTGGTTCCCGTTCTAATCTTACCTCTTCCTGGCCCGGCTTTTTCACCCCTTCTCAATCCAAACCTATCCCCATCCCTCGTCGTACTACCTCACAACCCTCTCATTTCAACGATGTCGATATATCTCCGGGTTTAAACTAGGATCGTTATACATTTTGAATTGATGATAGACTCTGAAGGTCCGCTGTTTATTTTTAACGTCATCCAATAATTGCGTTAAGCAGGACAATAACTGCAGTTGCTGCGCATGGATAATCAGTAATTTGCGCTGGCAGGTTTGACGATGGGATTCATCCGCATCGGAACGTTCTGTCTGCTCCTGCATATGGTAAGCCTTGAGCGCCAGAATGGAGAGGCGGTCAATCATCATGCCGGGTGTTTCCGAGTGAACCGGGCAGGCATCAGGCGCCTGAGGCTCCAATTGCTGATAAAGCCATTGATCCATGGCTTCCATGCGATCGTTGCGCTGCTGGTTGCAATAATCAATTTCGCGTTTAGCTTTATAAACGAATTCAAAACCCATGTCTTCACGTCGCGCCCGATCTTCAGCATGCCATAACTGATAATTAAAGGCGTGGTTTTGTTCTACCAGGCCCAAAAAGCCTTCTTCATGGGTGGTTATGCCCTGCTGTTTCCAATCAATGATGCGATGATGATGTAACTCTTTAATTGACTCGACTAAAGTACTCATGGAATCTGACCTTGGCAAAAGGCCTAGTGTACCATGACTTAAAGCCGGTGTTGTACTTTACCGATCTACAAACGCAGGGCTCCAAAATAGCGGGAGTATAGTTTAAGGTAAGCGCCGTCGTTTTCCATGGCCAGCAATTGCCGGTTGACCGTTGCAATTAAATCCTGGCGGCTTTGGTTTGCCATGATGCCATAGCCTATACCAACGGGCAGGCTTTCGCCGATGGCTTTAAACGAGCCGCTGTTATTAACTACCCAGTATTGGGCGGCACCGGTATCAATCAGGGCCGCATCGATTTCCTCATTACTTAATGCGTTTAAGACATCCTGCTGCGTAGCGTATTCGCTGATGTCGATGGCATCCTGGTATTGCGCCTGAAGCATTTGTTTAAAGACGGTGCCCCGTTCAATGCCGACGCGTTGATTGCGGATATCCAGGATGGTATTAATGGGCGATTGGCTTTTGGTCAGAAACTGGGCGCCGCTGGCCATGTAAGGCAGGCTGAACAGGAAATTTTTTTGACGTTCGCTGGTGATGCTGATGGCACTGATGGCCAAATCGATGGTGTTGTCTTTCAGTTCAGTAAACAACTGTTCAAAGAGCATCCCTTTAAATTGGCAACGCCAGCCTGCACGCTGACAAATTTCCTGCATGAGCTCAATGTCAAAGCCATACATGTTCTTTTGCCTGTCGGCCTGCATTTCAAACGGTGGTGCGTACAAGCCGGTACCCACACGGATGGTCTGGGCATATACATTGACGCTGAGTAACACTAAAAACAGCTTTGCAAGGAAGCGCACGCTCAATTTCCTGAATTTTTTACTCAAGACTACTTTACTTGTACCGGATTGCCAAGGTAGCTTACATGCAAATTTTTAAGCGTACCCAAGAGGAGTCGTCCATGAAGTATCTGTTAGCCCTGTTAATGCTCGTTTCAGCCGCTGTGAACGCACAAGACCAGGCCCCTGCCTCGTGTCAGCCTGTGGCGGTTCAGGGTGAATCCGTGATGTTGTCGGCAAAAAAACCAGTGTTGATTTTGATTCATAATTTATCTAAAAATGATCTCTGGATTACCCATCCGGTTTCCGATCCGAGTGCAAGCGCTGGGTGGAGCAGCCGTTTAGAAAGCGATAAATGGTCGGCTCTGGCGCTGGATAAGGACGCGTTTGAATTAAGCTGTATCGAGTCGAAACCGGGGCACGAGCAGCAAATCCCCTGCACCGGTGCGATTGCGGTCTGCCAATGGCCGGTCGTGACCATGCCTGCCCAGTCAAGCGGTACGTATTGGGCCGGTGAAGACATGGCGCTTTCGGCGTTGTTGACGCATTTGGGCGGAAATGGATTTGGATTACCCCCTTCGCCCTAATCAGTGATAGACTGTAGGGAATTCGTAAAAAGACAGGTGACTGTGAGTAAGAAACGCAAAGATCCCCACTATAAGAGGGAAAAGGAAAAATACAAGCTCCCCATTCCAAGCCGTGAATGGATAATGCAGGTACTGGAAGAATACGGACGTCCTATGTCTCGAAATCAATTAATTGATAAACTCGAGATTGAGGAGCAGGAGCAGGAAGCCCTGGGCTTTCGCTTAAAGGCCATGGTGCGGGATGGGCAGATCATGCAGGATCGGCGAGGCCGCTTCTGCCTGCTCGGGCGCATCAACCTGCAACGCGGTACCATTCAGGGGCATCCTGACGGGTACGGTTTCTTTATTCCCGATGACGGCAGTGACGACATGGTGGTTTCGGCCAAAGACATGCGTGAAGTCATGCATGGCGATGTCGTGCTTGCCTACCAGAGTGGTGTCGATCGCCGCGGACGTGCGGAAGTTAAAATCCATGAAGTCGTCGAACACGCCAATACCAATGTCGTCGGGCGATTTTTTACCGAACACGGAGTTGGCTTTTTAATTCCTGATAACAAACGTCTGACGCAGGATATCTCCATTCCTCTCGAATTTGCGGGCAACGCCCGCAATGGTCAGATTGTTCTGGCCGAAATCATCGCCTTTCCCACCAAACGCAATCAGGCAATTGGCAAAATTATCCATATTCTTGGCGAGCACATGGCGCCGGGGATGGAAATTGAAGTCGCGATTCATGCCCATGCCATTCCTGCCTCCTGGCCGGAGGAAGTGCTGACAGAAGTGGCTAAAATTCCCATGCAGGTCAAAGAAGGCGATTTGAAGGGCCGTACGGATTTACGGGATTTGCCTTTTGTAACCATTGATGGCGAAGACGCCAAGGATTTTGACGACGCGGTGTACTGTTACAAAAAAGGGAAAGGCTACCAGTTGTATGTGGCCATTGCCGATGTCAGCCATTACGTGACCAAGGATTCGGCGTTGGACAGAGAAGCGGCGAATCGCGGCAATTCGGTTTATTTCCCAGGGAAAGTGGTGCCCATGCTGCCTGAGGCTTTATCCAATGGCATTTGCTCGCTCAACCCCAAGGTTGACAGACTCTGCATGGTCGCTGAAATGTCCATCAGTGCCGAAGGAAAAATTACCCGCAGCCGTTTTTACCGGGCGGTATTCCACTCCCAGGCAAGGCTAACCTACACCCAGGTGGGGCGCTGGATGGAAAGCAACACCATCGATCCGCAATACCAGTCGCTGCAACCAATGCTGATGTCGCTCTATGAGCTGTACCAGGTGCTGCACAAGGCACGCAAAGTGCGCGGCGCCATTGATTTTGATACGACTGAAACCCGAATCGAATTCGATGAGAACCGTAAAATTCAACGTATTCTTCCGGTCATACGAAACGATGCCCATCGACTGATCGAGGAGTGCATGCTGGCGGCCAACGTGGCTGTGGCGCGATTCCTTGAAAAGGCATCCATCTCTGTGCTTTACCGTGTTCACCCGGTGCCTGATGAAGACAAGATCATGGCGCTGCGCCAGTTTCTTGGAGAATTGGGCCTGACCCTGGGCGGGGGTAAGAAACCGCATCCTAAAGATTTTCAAAAAACCATGGGCATGATTGCCAACAGACCGGAAAAACACCTGATCGAAACCGTCATGCTGCGTTCGCTCAAGCAGGCGCAATACCATGAAAGCAACGATGGTCATTTTGGTCTGGCTTATTCAGCTTATACCCATTTTACCTCACCCATTCGCCGTTATCCGGATTTATTAATCCACCGCGCTATCGGTCACCTGATCGATAATCATGCGGTTGATCAGTTCAGTTACAGCGAAGACGACATGAATCGACTGGGCCGGCATTGCTCAGCCACCGAGCGGCGCGCGGATGAAGCCACACGCGAAGTGGTTGCCTGGTTGAAATGCGAATACATGCAGGACAAACTCGGGCAGGTCTTTAATGGCACCATTTCAGCGGTAACGGGGTTTGGCATTTTTGTGGAACTTGATGAAATCTACGTCGAAGGCCTGGTCCATGTGACGTCGCTGCGCAATGACTATTATGCCTTTGATGCCGTCAAACACCGCCTTGTTGGTGAGCGCGGCGGGCAGGTGTATCGTCTGGGCGATAAAATGAAAGTCCTGGTGGCGCGGGTGGATCTCGATGAGCGTAAAATTGATTTTGAGCCGGTCGAGTCAGAGAGTAATCATGAGTGAGCAGTATGTCTATGGGCTGCATGCAGTCAAAGCCCTGTTAGGCAATCCCTATCGCACCATTAGAAAACTGTATGTGAGCCAGGAACGCCTGGATCAAAAAGTACAGTCCATTCTGGAATTGGCCGAGCGCCGGAATGTCGCTGTGGAAAAATTAAATCAGCAGACGATGAATCAACGCTTTCAGGCCTTTACCCATCAAGGCCTCGTGGCGGAAGCCACACCGGTGCGTGATTTTAATGAAAGCGATTTGAAGGATCTGTTGTCAGCAAGCCAATCGCCCGCGCTTATCCTTATTTTAGACGGTGTGACCGACCCGCATAATCTGGGTGCCTGTTTACGCTCAGCCGATGCGGCCGGGGTTCGTTTTGTCATGATTCCCAAAGACAAAAGCGCCAGCATCACGCCGGTGGTCAGTAAGGTGGCCTGTGGTGCGGCGGAGTCAGTTCCCCTGGTTCGAGTGACGAATCTGGTTAGGGCAATGGAAATCATCAAACAGGAAGGTGTCTGGATTTATGGTGCCGCCGGTGAAGCGACTCAAAGTCTTTATCAACTGGATTGCCGTTCGTCCATTGCATTGGTGATGGGGGCGGAGGGCGATGGGTTAAGACGGCTGACGCGCGAGCATTGCGACGGGCTTTTTTCACTGCCCATGCTGGGCAGTGTAGAGAGTTTAAATGTCTCGGTGGCCACAGGCATTTCCCTTTATGAGGCGGTTCGCCAGCGTCAAAGCGGCTTACAGGGTTAAGTCCATGACAATGTCCTGAGAGGGGTAATGAAAGGCATTGGGCAACTGAAGTTTCAACAGCATCGCTCGACTGACAAAGGGTCGAAGGTAATCATAATGCCCCTGATCGGTATGGTGCGGGTAATGGTATTTCGCTAAAAGACTATCCAGCCCATCGCGAAAAGCGTGACGCTCCGTTTTATTCGAGATCAATTCAAGTTGAGTCCGTATGCAATAAATTCCGCCGACCAGTTCATATTCTGACAGGGGTTGTGTCGTTAAGTCTTCAAACCATTGCAACAGGGCATTGTATTGCGAGGAGTGCCAGGAAGAAAACGCCTGGAACAGACCGAAACAGTTAAAGCGGTGTTCATTCACCCATCGGTGGCAGAATGCCCTTAACTGCATGAGCTCATACTTTATTTCAATCGAGCGCAAATAGCCTGTGGCGGTACTCAGCGTTTTATGGGCCTGGTGGAGGGTTTCCTCGTCCTCAGACGTCAGCGATTTATTCCCTAACACCATGGCTAACAGATTGGCGTAATTATCAATGGCCGTGGCGACGACCCTGATTTTGATTTCCAGGGCTTTGCGGCTATCGCTATCAGCCGGATTTTGCGGCTTGATGGCCACTTCAATTTCAGCGTTATTCAGCGCTTCCTGCAGGTAATCATTGAATTTGCCCTGGACGCTGTCTTGGAGCAGCAGCAAAATGTCCTTAATGGGCAGCATGGTGCTCTTAAAAAGCCCATGAGGGGTTGGTTCCTCTTTTTTTAGCGAGAGAAACGAGGCCAGGGGGCTTTGATTCACTGTCTGCCGTTCTTCATTTGAAAGTTGCTTCAACTCCAGGCGTTTGGGTAATAAATCCTTGCGCAGACTCTCGAGGCTTTTTAAGGGATCCCGGTTAGCGTATTTCATGGTGCGTCCTGTTCACGTCCGTGTACGATGTTTTAGTTTAAAGGTTGACCAGGGCGATTAGCAAGCCGCCCCCGTTCACTGACTTGACGCGTGTGATCAACTCTGCCTATGCTAATTGAAACTAGGGAATGGTTATGGCTAAACACACAAAAACAATCAATCTGGCCCTACAGGGCGGCGGTACACACGGCGCTTTGGCCTGGGGGGTGCTGGACAGGCTTCTTGAAGACGGCAGCATTGAACTGGATTGTATTTCAGCCACCAGCGCCGGGGCAATGAACGCCGTCATTCTGGCGCAGGGAATGGCCAACGGAGGACCTGACGAAGCCCGTAAATTATTAGCCCATTTCTGGAAAACAATAAGCGAAGCCGGCGTTTTCTTCAGCCCCGTCAAGGTCACCTGGCTTGAGCAATGGCTGGGAATCACCCCTGAATTCTCCCAGGGCTATTTTCTGTTCGATATGATGACCAAATTGTTCTCTCCCTACGAATTTAATCCGGGCAATGTCAATCCGTTGCGGGACATTGTGGAGTCCTTAGTCGACTTTAAACAAATCAGTCAAAGCAAAGCCCTTCGTCTGTTTATTTGTGCAACCAATGTAAGAACCGGCAAAATCAAGGTCTTTCAAAACGAAGAAATCTGCCTTGATGCCGTCATGGCTTCCTCCTGCCTGCCTTTTCTTTTTCAGGCAGTTCAGGTGAAGGAGGATTATTATTGGGATGGTGGTTACATGGGAAATCCTGCCCTGTTCCCTCTTATTTATGAATCCCATCATAACGATATTCTGATCATCCACATCAATCCCATTCAGCGTGAAAAATTACCGCAAAAGGCTTCAGAAATCATAAACCGCATGAATGAGGTGAGTTTTAATTCGTCGCTGATGCGCGAAATGCGGGCGGTCGCTTTCGTCAGTAAGATGCTTGATGAAGGCTGGATTAAAGACGAGTATGCCCGAACCATGAAACGGATCTATATGCACGCCATACGGGCAGATAAAGCGATGGAAAATTATTCCGTGGCCAGTAAATTAAATACCGATTGGGAGTTTATCCTTCACCTGTTTGACCTGGGGCGTCATTTGGCTGATGATTGGTTAAAGGAAAACGTTATCCACCTGGGTAAACGCTCAAGTATCGATATTAATGAATATCTTTAAGGCCAGTTCAATCACCACGACTGTGTTCGCCGGTTTACTCCTTGGTACCCTGGTGGCCGTGGATTGCCTGTCGTACGCGTCGCTGATTTTTAGCGGGCCTTTATCGTCTGATCTATTGTATGGGATTTCAGCCGGCTTATTAGGCTCGGGTATCCTGTTGATTCTTATGGCCTCGTTCAGTTCGTCCCGATACACCATTGCCGCCTCTCAGGATATCTTTGCCATCATCACCGCCCTGGTGGCGGCCTCCCTTGCCAGGGAATTGCTGGCACTGGACAAAGGACTTGACCCGTTACCGACGGTGATGATGGCGATCGTCATCATGGCCCTGCTTTTGGGCCTTACCATGTACGTCTTAGGAGCGTTTAAGCTTGGAAAACTGGTTCGTTATATTCCGTACCCGGTGATTGGCGGTTTTTTGGCCGGGACAGGGTGGTTGCTCCTGGTCAGTACCCTGCAGTCTATGGTCGGCGGCCATTCTACCCTGGCCATGTTTGAGGCGCTTGTTCAGGAGCAGACGCTGGCATTATGGATTTTACCGGCGGCATTAGGCGGTAGCATCCTCATTCTGGAGCGGTTGCTGGGAAGCAGCCGCGTGTTCCCAATGATGGTTATTTTAAGTTTTGTCGGGTTTTATCTTTATTTGCTGGTTCAGGGTATTTCACTGAATGACGCGAAACAGGCCGGTTTGATGCTGGGACCCTTTCCTGACGGCAGACTCCCGTTGTGGCCCGGTGAAAACGTGCTGAATCAGTCCGTGCAATGGCGCCTGCTGCTTAATCACATGGCGGATTATTTTGCCTTGGCGGTATTGGGTATGATCAGCATGCTTCTCAATATATCGAGCTTTGAGATAAGCAGCCGCGAAAACATGGATATTAACCGCGAATTAAAGGCCAATGGCATTGCCAACAGCTTAATCAGTTTAGGCGGCGGGTTAGGCGGTTATCATGTGCTGTCGTTCTCGAAAACCAATCTCCATTTTCGCCTTGGCCAGCGCGCTGTGGGTATCCTGGCTGGTATTTTCTGTCTGATATTGATGCTTGCCGGGGCAGAGTTGTTAACCCTGTTGCCGAAATTTATTTTCAGCGGCCTGCTGCTCTATGTGGCGTTTGATTTTTTGCTGGAATGGCTGGTAACGATCAAGACGAAAATTTCCTGGTTGGATTACCTGATTGTGCTGATGATTATGGCCACCATCGTGTTTTTAGGTCTGCTGACGGGAATCATGATTGGTTTGTTATTGTCCTTAGCCATCTTCTTTTTCCGTTATAGCCGTATCCCGGTTGTGTCTTCCATGCTTTCCGCCGAAGTCTTACACAGCCACGTCGAACGCAATGAAGCAGACAAAATCCTATTGGAACAACACGGCAATAAAATTTTAATCGTCAATGTCAGAGGGTATCTTTTTTTTGGTAATGCCTATGACATCCTGAATCGCATTCGCAAGCACCTGGATAAAGGCGCGCACGGGGATTACCTGATTATTAATTTTAACCAGGTGACCGGGATTGAGGTGTCGGGTGCCTTAAGCTTCATTAATTTGCTGAATTATACCCAGAAACAACGCGTCAAGGTGCTGTTTACTCATCTACCTCGCGTGATTGAGCAGGAGATCCAGCGTTTTGCCGTCACGGAGCATAAAAAACTGGCCTATAAAAAATTCCCCGATCTTGACCATGCCCTTGAATGGTGTGAAAACGCGTTAATGCAAAAATACCAGACCAACAGGAAAGAGGATTACAAGTCGCTTTTTAATTTAAGTTTTCCTGACATTCGCGAGATTGATGATTTATTGTCTTATGGCGAACGATTGACGTTCAGCAAGGGAAGCATTGTCTGCGAGGAGGGAGAAGAAACGCGGGAACTGTTCTGGATAGCAGAGGGTGAATTGGAAATCATTTTAGGCTATGGCACAGCGAAAGAAAAACGGTTGCGCCGCCTGCTTGCCGGCACCATTGTGGGTGAAATGGCGTTCTATTTAAATCAACCCCGCACAGCCTCAGTCGTGGCGGCCAATGACTGTTTGGCTTATCGTTTTACTGCAGAGAGCCTGACTAAAATGACAGATGAGCACCCGGAACTGGCGGCGGCTTTCCATAAGGGCATCGTCAAAATAATTGCCAAGCGCTTGTTTTATGCCAATCGCCTGCTGGCCAGTGATTCCATGTAATGCGGTTGACGATGTGTAATCAGGCAGAGTACGATTGCTAACGGATGAGAGAATTCAGGGACATACTCACATGAAAAAACTGCTCTTTTTTTGTTTATTGGGTCATGCTTTTGCGGCTTATGCACAGCAGGCCATCGGCACCGTGCTGTTCGCCAGCAATCAGGTGACGGTGGAGCGCAATAACCAAAAAGTTCCACTGACGCGCGGCGCTTCCTTTTATGTGGGGGATACCATTGTGACTGGGGCCAATTCCCAGGTCCAGATTCGC
Organism: Legionella taurinensis; assembly: GCF_900452865.1. Lineage (NCBI taxonomy): Bacteria > Pseudomonadati > Pseudomonadota > Gammaproteobacteria > Legionellales > Legionellaceae > Legionella > Legionella taurinensis. The sequence goes on along the minus strand of NZ_UGOZ01000001.1, from coordinate 3,030,880 downwards.
TACAGCAACGGCACCTTAGTGGCATTGCAGCCCAATTCGACGTATGAGATTACCAGTTACACCCCTGAGAGTAAGGGCATCCAGAGTCAGGCCAATTTAAAAAGCGGCGGTGTGGAATCAACGACCAAGAGTCAGAAAAAAGCCATTTTAAAAACCCCGGTGATCGCCCTGGCAATTTCCGGTACCTCTTACAGAGCAATGGTGGTAAAATCGCCAACGTCAGAAAAACGATGCAAAGACAACAGGAATATCAACGCCACCCGAATTGCCACGCAAGTCTATCAGGGGCAGGTCACCATGGGGAGCACCCGTTTGGGGCCTAAAGAAAAATACAAAAGCGCTACCTATGACTGCGTTTCAGGTCAGGTGACGCCAGGGACTATTTCCTGGGGCGCATTAGGCTGGGTAGTGACTGCCGCGTCCAAGGTGGAACCGGCGTTAATGGCGATTGATGTGATTGGGCAACTGGTCCCGAGCAACGTGACCGATACCGCGGTAGAATCACCGCTGGGGCCGACACTCACCGTGACGCCTGATTTTCCACCATTCCTGGCAACCTAGTTGCAGGGAGTGATTTAATGATTTTGCTCGATTCTGCTGAATAAAAAGCATTATAATTTTAGGTTAACAGGGGCCTGATGCCGAGTTGGCAGCCTTTTTAGGGCCAAGTAACCTGCATGGAGTAGCTATGAATAAGAATAAGTGGTTATGCTATGCCTGTCTGCTGTTCCCTTTGATGGCGACTGCCAGTACAGAGCAAAGCAAAGAAATTGATTCCCCGGTGGACAATGTGCCTTCGGTGAGCCGGTATGATCTGGGTGCCGCCTACAGCTACCAGGATTTTAAATTTGATTCGTCCAAATTACTCACCTTTAACCGGTTTAATGGGCATTCCAACCTGTATGGCGTGGGCGGCAATAATTTTCAATTTAATCAGCGCATTTCCGGTGGCTTTTTTATTTACAAACTGGATACCGAACTCAGTTCGCAACTGCAACTGCTTTCCCTGCCGCTGGTTTCGTCCACGCAATCAATCCGCAACAACAGCATTTACGCCCACGTATTAACGCGCCTTATGCAGCATTTTTTCTTTGATTTGGCCGGCGGCTATGGCCAAAACAGTTTAAGCTACAATACCAGCACGCGGTTTGAGTTCCAGCAGAAAAACGGCTACGCCAATGCCATCAGTAAAAACTGGTTTGCCAGTGTGTCTGCCCTGTTTACACACACCTGGAAAGAGTTTGTATTTAACGCCAACCTGCGTGCGCTGCGCACGGAAGTAGATCAGGATCCTTACGCCATTCATTTTGCCTTTGATCCGGCAACACAGAGCGTTCCATCCTTAACCAATAAAGTATCTTATTTACAGGAAAATGCGGAACTTGGTTATAAAATCAATGACAGCGTTCAGCCGTTTGTTGAGGGCGGCCTGTTGCAGGTTCTGGATTTTTCTAATAGCCGTCCTGCGCTGACCGGCGTGATTTTAGGACCTGTCCCCGAGTTCAATCTGGACATGAATGGTTATAAAGTGGGCGGTGGTATTGCCTTCAATTACAAGCAATACGTTTTCCGTCTGGAGCAGCAGTACTTCCAGCGCGGCAGTGTCTACCACAGCAACCAATCGACTCTGTCAGTGAAAATGAACATAGGATAACCAACGAGTGAGTAATCGTTGGTTTTAAGCGGCATCTTACAGGTACTATCATGAAAGTGACTGGACATGGATGTTAAGGCTTCTTTCAAAGCCAAACGATTGCAAATTCTGGCCGGTTTTCTTGTTGTAATAGCCAGTCTCTGTCTCGAGCAATTCCGTGTTGTGGAGTCCAGTCACTTCCTGCATCGACTCGATAATTATTTTTACGACATTCTGGTCAGGAACAGCCCCAGGCCATTGCCTTCTTTCCCGCGGGTTGTCATTGCCGACATTGATGACTACTCCGTGGCAAAAAAGGGTCGCTGGCCTTGGCCGCGCGCCATTTTTGCCCAGTTGATTGAACGCCTGAAAGAGTATGGCGTCATCCTTGTCGCCTTTGATGTTGTTTTTTCCGAGCCAGAAATCAATTATGCGCTGGGTTTAAAGGACAAGATTATTCACCTGCCCTCGGCCAATTCCTGGCAGCCATTAATGGATACACTGGACAAGCTCGCGCCGGCGGTTGACAATGATTTGCTGTTCGCCAGGGCAATGCAAACCCACGAAACAGTACTGGGGTATTTGTTTTACCAGGCTAAACTCAACAAAGGCGCACTGCCTGCCGCTTTACTGAACGAAAAAGAGGAGGCTATTCAATCCAACGGGTTGTCGGTCATTCAGTTTCAAGGCTATCAATCGAGCCTTAAGTCCTTCATTGAGGCTGCTCGTTTTGGCGGGTTCGTTTCCAATTTTCCTGATGCCGACGGATTGGTCAGACACGGTCTGCTGGTCGCTGGGTTTGAAAACAAACTATACCCCAGTTTAAGCCTCGCGGTGGTCATGCGCTATCTGCTGGTGGATCATGTGTCGCTGTTAACCCGGCCAAACGGCGAGGGAAAGGCCATTTTAACCGGGCTGAATGTCGGTGGGACGGTCATTCCGCTTAATCCCTCGGGGCAAATTCTCATTCCATTTTTTGGTGAAGCCGGCACACTTCCCTATTATCCCATTGCTGATCTACTCGATAAAAAAGTTCCCGCGGAGGAACTGGCTGGGGCCATCGTCATTGTCGGCTCGTCAACCATTCTGCTATCCGATCGTCACCCGACGCCTGTTTCCGAGACGTTTCCCGGTGTAGAAATCAATGCCAATGTCATTGCAGCGATCTTAAACCAGCAAATTCCAACCATTCACCATTCGCATCACGCGAAAAAGTTGGTGGAAATGTCACTGCTTGGGGCACCGCTCATCGTGATTATGCCGTTTCTTGGCCCCGTGTGGCTGATTATTCTTTATCTGCTCTTAACTGCGGCCCTCTTGTTGGGTTCTTTTTTATTGTTTACCTATAAAAACATCTATTTTTCGGTGGCGAGTTTCTGTCTGTTGCTCTTGTTGCTGGCGCTGGTTAATTTTCTTTATGAATTTGTGTACGAGCGGCGGCAAAAAAATAAAATCAAACGGTTATTTGGGCAGTATGTGCCGCCTTCTCACATCGAGGAGATGACCAATGCGGCGGAGCATTTCAGCATGGAAGGGGAAACGCGGGAAATGTCTGTGTTATTTTCCGATGTCCGTGATTTTACCGCCATTAGCGAAAGTCTGGATGCCAGCACCGTCAAGTGGCTGTTGAATGCCTTGTTTACGCCCATGACCCGTATTATTTTTGAACATCAAGGCACCATAGACAAGTACGTGGGCGACATGGTCATGGCCTTTTGGGGTGCGCCGCTGCACGATGAGCAGCATGCGTTTCATGCCGTGGCCGCGGCCTTGGCAATCAAGACCACGTTACCAAAAACCATTCACCACGGGCAGGTTGCTTTTCCTGAAATTAAACTGGGCATTGGCATTTCCACCGGCAAAATGGATGTCGGAGACATGGGTTCGGAGTTTCGACGGGCGTATACCGTGATTGGCGACACCGTGAATCTGGCTTCGCGGCTTGAGCAACTCACTAAATTCTACCGCGTCGATATTTTAGTCAGTGAGGCGACACGGGCTTCCCAGGATGCCTTTGTCTGGCAGCTCATTGACAAGGTTACCGTGAAAGGCCGGCAGCAACCCGTGGCGATTTATGAACCCTTGGGCTACCAGCAAGAGGCCGATGCGGCCTTACTGACGCAATTACAGCATTATGAGACTGCACTGGCACTTTTTTATCAACAGCGCTGGACTCAGGCTTTAACCGCATTTCAGGCGCTGCAGAAATGCTATCCTGATAGATATCTGTATGAACTTTATATTCAACGAATTATGCACTTGCGCACCCAGGACTTACCGCCGGATTGGAATGGGGTTTTTGTGCATACGCATAAATAGGACAGAGTATGAAATTATTATTTTTAGGTACAGCCAATGGCTTATCAGAAGATGCGGGTAATTTTCATTCCAACATGCTGTTGATCACCGATGAGGGGAAAACATTACTCATTGATTGCGGTACCGATGTTCGGTTCTCCTTAGCGCATGCGAACTATGCTGCAAAAGACATTGATGCCATCTACATCAGTCATTTGCATGGGGATCACTGCGGCGGACTTGAATGGCTGGGATTTAAGCGCAAATTTACCACGGATTTGCCCAAGCCCGAGTTACTTATCCATGAAAGTTTAGTCGATCCCTTGTGGCAGCATCGCCTGGAGGGCGGTATGGCGACATTAAAAACCGAAGAAGCCTCGCTTTCCAGTTATTTCAATGTTAGGGCCATGACGGATACCATCCCGTTTGTCTGGGAGGGGATTTCATTGACTCTGATAAAAACGGTGCACATGATTTCTAATGGCGTACTGAAACCAAGCTATGGTTTGCTTATGCAGGCGAAAAAAAACAAGATTCTGCTGACGACGGACACCCAATTTAATTTACACAGGCTGCTGCCTTATTATCAGCAGGCCGACCTTATTTTTCACGATTGCGAAACGTCAGCGTATTTAAGCGGTGTGCATGCCAATTTTGTTGAGCTGAGTCAATTGGATGCCGGAATCAAAAGCAAAATGTGGTTATACCATTACAATGACGGGGAATTACCCGACGCTCAACAGCAGGGATTCTGCGGTTTCGTCAAGCGCGGGCAGGTGTTTGATCTCACTTAATCATCCTGCCCGTTAATGGCGGGCAGAATTAAACTCAGCTGACTTCCTTCGCTTTCAAGGCGATGAATTCATGAATGGTTCTGCAGACACGCGAAACCAATTCTTCAATTTCATTTTCACTGATAATTAAAGGCGGCAGCAGGCGGATGACATTTTCCGCGGTGACATTGAACAAAACCCCATGCTTAAGCCCAATCGCCCGGGCATCATTCGCGGGTCTGTCGAGTTCAATTCCCAGCATGAGGCCGCGGCCGCGGATGGCGCGCACCGCCGGATGATCGTTGAGTTCACGCATGAGTTTTTCTTTAAGAAAGTTGCCGTTACTTGCGGCCTTCTCACACAGTTTGTCACGCTCAATGACCTCAAGCACGGTCAGGGCCGTCGCGCAGGCTAATGGATTGCCGCCGAAAGTGGAGCCATGATTGCCCGGTTTAAAGAGGTTGCAGGCGCGCTGACTCATTAAGCAGGCACTGATGGGTACGCCATTGGCCAATCCCTTAGCGGTCGTGACGATATCCGGACGAATATTGGTGTGCATGTAAGCAAACCATTTACCGGTGCGGCCGTTGCCCGTCTGGATTTCATCGAGGATCAGCAGCCAGTCATGTTGGTGACAAAGTTGTTCCACTGCCCGTAAGTAAGAATCATCCGCGGCAAAAATACCGCCCTCACCCTGAACGGGTTCAAGCATGATGGCAACCACATCGTCGCGATTCGCCGCGATGGTATGCAGGGCTTCCAGATCATTAAATGGCGCACGGATAAAACCCGGAACCAGAGGCTCAAAGCCGGCCTGCACCTTGCGGCTGCCGGAGGCTGTGAGTGTCGCCATGGTACGGCCGTGAAATGCACGCTCCATGACAATAATGGACGGTGTTTCGATGCCTTTTTTATGTCCGTACAGACGGGTCAGTTTAATGGCCGCTTCGTTGGCCTCGGCGCCTGAATTGGCAAAAAAAACCTGTTCCATGCCGGTAATTGCCGTTAACTTTTCGGCAAGCAATTCCTGCTCTTTAATGTGGAAGGCATTGGATGTGTGCAGCAGTTTGGCCGCCTGAGTTTGGATGGTTTTAGTGACGTCGGGGTGAGCATGACCCAACCCGCAGACGGCAATACCGCTTAAGCCATCAAGGTAGGCCTTGCCGTGTTCATCATAAAGCCAGACACCTTCTCCATGAGTAAAAGTAATCGGCAGCGGGTTATAACTCGTAATTAATGCCATTAAAACTCCTTATTAATCATCAGGCGGTTAAACCTGCACTATTAGCGCAGGTTCTCTTCTACAAATTGCCAGTTCACCAGATTCCAGAATGCACTGACATAGTCAGGACGGGCATTACGGTAATCGATGTAATAGGCATGTTCCCAGACGTCACAGGTCAACAGGGCATTCAATCCCTCTGTCATCGGGGTGCCGGCATTGCTGGTACTGGTGATTTTCAATTCGCCGTCCTTGTCCTGCACCAGCCAGGCCCAGCCTGAACCAAACGTGGTAATGGCCGCTTGACTGAATTGCTCTTTAAACGCGGAAAAGGAACCAAATTTTTTAGCAATCATGTCAGCCAGTCGCCCTTTGGGTTCGCCGCCGCCGTTAGGGCTTAAACAATGCCAGTAAAAGGTATGATTCCACACCTGAGCGGCATTATTAAAAATACCGCCTGAGGACTGTTTGATGATGTCTTCAAGGCTTAACTGCTCGAATTCGGTACCGGCAATTAATTTGTTAAGGTTAGTCACGTACGCATTGTGATGTTTGCCATAATGATATTCCAGGGTTTCTTTGGAAATGGTGGGCGCTAAGGCTTCGAGACTGTAAGGTAAGGGGGGTAAGCTGAATGCCATGAATCATTCTCCAGTTTTATTTTTGAGTTAGTAAGTGTAGCAGGATGTTCAACATATTCAATGCGGGTAAAGGGTAACCCCAGTTGCTAACTGGTCTTATTTTCGCCATAATTGGCGGTGTTTTTTTAATTTTCAAAAATGTAGGTGACTTTGTGGAAACCATTGATAAAATCAAACAACAAATTGCTGAAAATGCGATATTGTTATATATGAAGGGCACGCCTAAAATGCCTCAATGCGGCTTTTCTGCCCGTGCTGTCCAGTGCATTGATGCGTGTGGTGTTGATTTTGCTTATGTCGATGTACTTGCCAATCCTGACATCCGTCAAACGCTTCCTCAATATGCTGATTGGCCCACCTTCCCGCAGCTTTGGGTAAAAGGTGAATTAATCGGGGGTTCTGATATCATTGCCGAACTCTATCAGCAGGGGGAACTGGAAGCCTTGTTAAGAGACGCGATTGCTCTCTAAGCCATTGCACCCTGTACACTGTGAATTTAAATCCGCGTACCTGGTACGCCTTTCCTAAGGAGAAGCAGATGAGTGTTTTAGTTGGAAGAAAAGCCCCGGACTTTACTGTACCTGCCGTACTCGGTAATGGTGAAATCACTGATAAATTGAATTTGCATGACACCATCAAAGGAAAATACGGGCTTGTTTTCTTCTACCCCCTCGATTTCACCTTTGTATGCCCTTCCGAGCTGATTGCTCTGGATCACCGCATGCATGAGTTTAAAGAGCGCGGAGTGGAAGTGATTGCGGTATCCATTGATTCGCAATTTACGCATAATGCTTACCGTAACACGGCAGTGAAAGACGGGGGTATTGGCCCGGTCAAATTCGCTCTGGCGGCTGACATTTCGCATACCATTTGCCAATCTTACGGCGTGGAACACCCTGTTGCCGGCGTTGCATTCCGCGGGGCTTTTGTCATCGATAAAAATGGCGTGGTCCGTTCACAAATCGTGAATGACTTACCCATTGGCCGAAATGTGGATGAAATTCTGCGTATTATCGATGCGGTCCAATTCTTTGAAGAACATGGCGAAGTCTGCCCAGCCGGCTGGCAAAAAGGCAAGGCGGGTATGAAGGCTTCTCCCAAAGGGGTTGCCGAGTACCTGGCGTCTCACTCTGACTCGCTGTAACAGTTTTCTGCCGGCGTTAGCGCCGGCAGTCTTTTTTTATTCCTGAACAGTCTTTGTCAGCGTTTTATGCCAGGTGTTGATCATCCTGCAAAAGAGCTCCGCTGTTTTTTCCGCATCATAAATGGCTGAATGAGCCTCCTCAGTATTGAAGGGAATGCCTGCGGACGCCGCGGCTTTAGCCAGCACGGTTTCTCCATAAAACAAACCCCCAAGCGTTGCCGTATCAAAGCAGGTAAAGGCATGGAAGGGGCTTTTTACGCCAGTACGCTTCACGGCTTCCTTAATAAAAAGCAAATCAAACCAGGCATTATGGCCGACCAGCACGGCGCGCTGGCATTTGCTTTTGTCCAGGGCGGCAAGGATGGGGGTAAACAGGCGTTGCAGGGCTTCCTTCTCATCGACCGCGAACCGCAGGGGTTGAAAGGGGTCAATTTGATTAAACGCCAGAGACTTGGCATCCAGTTCCGCACCGTCAAAAGGCAGAATGTGTTCAAAATGCGAGGCTGCCGGGTAATAATGCCCCTGCTCGTCCATGTCGAGAATAACAATGCACATTTCCAGCAAGGCGTTTTTGCAGGGATCCACGCCTGCAGTTTCGATGTCGACGACCACCGGGAGGAAACCGCGAAAACGGTGTTTAAGGCTCGACTTTAATAATGCACTAACCTTCATGAACACTCCAGGCTAATGTGTCGCCCGCGGCCATGGGGATGACGCTGTCCTTCCCGAGTGGCAGGCTGGGAGGTACGGTTAGCGGCTGCCGTTTAAGCAGCAATTCACTTTTATTGATGGGTAATCGATAGAATGACGCGCCGAAATGGCCCATGAAGTGATTTAATTTTTCAAGCTGGCCGAGTTCATCAAACACTTGGGCGTAAAGTGAAACGGCATAAGGCGCGGAATAGATGCCGGCACAACCGCAGGCAGTCTCTTTGGTCTGGCGGGCATGCGGGGCGCTGTCGGTGCCGGCAAAAAATTTAGCATTACCGCTGATGGCGGCTTGTTGTAAAGCCAGTTGATCACGCTCTCGTTTAAGAACCGGTAAACAGTAATAATGGGGTTTAATTCCGCCACTCAACAGTTGATTGCGATTATACATTAAATGATGCGGCGTAATGGTGGCGGCAACCCGCTCGCTGGCCTCACTAACAAAATCGACGGCGGCTTTGGTGGAAATATGTTCCAAAACGATGCGAAGCTTTGGGAAATCGCGGGTTAAGGGCAATAACCCTTCGGTAAGAAACGCGGCTTCGCGATCGAAAATATCCCCGTGAGTGATTTCGCCATGGATCTGCAACACCAGATCCTGCTGCTGCATGAGCTCCAGTAAAGGGTAGAGGGCGCGTAATGAATGAGCCCCTTCTTCTGAATTGGTGGTGGCGCCGGCGGGATAGAGCTTGGCGCCCAGAATGGCATCGCCTTCCTTAATGCCTAGCATCTCCTCGGGCTGTACCTGTTCATTGAGATAAAGCGTCATGTAAGGAGTAAAATCATAGGCTGAGTTCAGCGCCTTCATAAGACGTTCCCGATAAGCCAACACGGACTTAACCGACGTCAATGCCGGCTTTAAGTTAGGCATGGCCAGCGCACGCGCAAAATGCCTCGCGGTGGCGGCGACTGTCTCTTTAAGCGCGTCGCCGTCGCGAAAATGCACATGCCAATCGTCCGGACGGGTTATAACGAGTGTTTGCAAAATAAAGGTTCCACAAAGTTAGCCGATAATAGGGAGCATAACACGGAATAACAAAGCAGGATGAACAAAAAATGGCTTTAAAGCAGTTTTTTACATGTTCCGTTTTGCCTTTGATCGTGATTGGCAGCTTGTGGGGAGAGCAGGCAAAGGCAGTCGTGCCGGTTCAATTCAAAAGCCCCATGGGGTTTGAGAAATGGAAAATGACCGGCAACCGCCTGCGTTGCGGCCTGTCTTTGGTTATACCCAACTACGGCATTGCCTATTTTGAGCAATATGCGGCCAAACCGCCGCATTTCATCATGAGCAAATGGGAGCAGGTGCAAAGAGAGCTGCCGGCGGTGGTCTATGCGAAAGAGCCTGTATGGAAACCGCGCGCACTGCGCTTTCCGATTACTAAAACCGTACTGACCCCAGGCGAATTCGCACTTTTCCTGCCGCGGGACCCGGCTCTCAGTACCCTGACTTATCTGGCCAAGGGATATAACACGCGTATCCAATACCGTTCGGAACAAGGATTTCCAGTCACGGTGATTCTCTCCCCTATTCATTTTCAGAAAGTGTACGCCAAATACCAGCGCTGCCTCGGGAATCTCCTGCCGTTTAATTACGAGCATGTTAAAACCACCGTTTTACTGTTTGATACCAACGATTACAAACTGGAAGAAGCCCAACTGCGGCAACTCAAACGCATCGTGATCTATGTGAGTGCCGATCCGCAAGTCAAGAAAATCAACATTTACGGGTATTCGGATGATCGGGGCCGTAAATCCATTAATAATGCGATGTCGGAAGCCAGGGCTAAAGCGGTTGAGAAGTTTCTATTAAGTCAGGGCATTAACAAAGACATGATTTATACCACCTGGTTTGGCATACTGGATCCGGTCGCACCGAATACCACAGAGGCTGGCATGGCATTAAACCGTCGCGTGGTGGTCGAAATAGAGAAAAAAATATAGGCTGGTTACAGTTCATTCAGTGCATCGATACATTATATATAGTTCTTCACGCCGTGTTGATTTAAACGCTGGCGTTCAATACGTTGATCATGGTATTTAATTTATCTTGTTGTATCAATAAGATGCATGCTTGGCGATGTTCGCATAAAAACCAAAAAAAAAGCTTACTTTCAGGTGGCAAAACTAAAAAAATTCATGTAGCCTTAACCATTAAGCCTGCTTGTGAGAGTTCTGCATTATATTTTTCAGGCTGAATAAAATATGAGCGAATTCGAGGAAAATATTAAGATTGTTGATAAAACTTGCAATTTTAATGTTGACTTTACAAGAATTGGACTAGATAATTTGCCTATGTACGTTCTCGGATAGAGCGATGATTGCGTACTGTGGTCAACACCTTGTTGTGATTTGACAGCAAAACGGAAAGTTAATAATAAAAAGTGGAGATGAAGCAATGTTAAATTTGAAAAAAACAGCGGTAGCTGTTCTTGCTTTAGGAAGCAGTGCAGTGTTTGCTGGTACCATGGGTCCTGTTTGCACCCCTGGTAATGTTACCGTTCCTTGCGAAAGAACTGCTTGGGATTTCGGTGTACAAGCCTTATATTTGCAACCAGTTTATGACGGCGATTTCGGTTACCGTTTCGCTACAACTGATGCTGCTGGCAACACCTACTACCACGACTTAGATCTGGATTGGGGTTGGGGCTTCAAGTTAGAAGGTTCTTACCACTTCAGCACTGGTAACGACATCAACATCAACTGGTACCACTTCAGCAAAGACACTGATTTCAATTTCACTGATGATCTGTTTGCTTTCGGTGGCGTTGCCAGTGTTGAGCCAAAGTGGGATGCTGTAAACTTTGAATTCGGTCAACACGTTGACTTCGGTGAGTTCAAAAACATCCGTTTCCACGGTGGTGCTCAATACGCTCGTATCGACACTGATTTCTGGTCTCAAGTTAACGCTTTAGCTGTTCGTGATACAGCTGACCTGCGTTTCAACGGTTTCGGTCCTCGAATTGGTGCTGACATGTCCTACGATTGGGGTAACGGTTTCGCAGTTTATGCAAACGGCGCAACTGCTATTCTGGTTGGCGACAGCAAGTTTGACACAGCTCGTGTAGTTAACGGTGTTACAGTTGCTACTACTCACGGTTCCAGAACTGCTATCGTTCCTGAACTGGAAGCTAAACTGGGTGCTAAATACACTTACGCTATGGCTCAAGGCGATCTGACTCTGGATGCTGGTTACATGTGGGTTAACTACTTCAATGCTCAGCATATCGGAACTAGCCCATTGGTCCTGGGTACTAACGTTATCGAAACTGACTTCGCACTGCACGGTCCTTACGTCGGTCTGAAGTGGGTTGGCAACGTTTAATTAGCTACTCGGTAAGATTTAAGCCCATCACCTGTGATGGGCTTTTTTTTGGATTAAGGGAGTAAACATGTTTAAAAGAATAACCCTGGCAATTCTAGGAATGAGTATCAGTGGTTTTGCAGCAGCGGGTATGTATGGTGCTCCGCCGGCTCCGACTTGTACCCCGGGCGATGTCACAGTCCCCTGCGAAGCAAAAAAATGGGATCTCGGCATACAGGCATTGTACTTAAAGCCTATTTACGACGCTGACAAGGCTTACGGTCTCGCTGCCTCTTCCCTGAGTGAATACAAAGATGTTGATAATGAATGGGGATGGGGATACAAACTCGAAGGATCCTACCATTTCCGCACAGGCAATGACATCACTGTTGATTGGTTGCATTATGATGTGGATAGCAACAACGGCGCATTCACTGGCGTTTTCCCCTCGCCGCTGGGTGGTGTTGTAAATGCCAACTTTACCCACACATTCACCAACAAATTTGATCGTGTGAATGCTGTGATGGGTCAACACGTGGACATGGGCATGCGTAAGAACGCCCGTTTTTATGGCGGTTTCCAGTATGCTGACATTCGTGTCAACAGCAACTTGGCTTACAGCGTTGTATCTCCCACCATCCTCTTATTGACCTCTGGAGTGTTTGGTACGCAAAATACCGACTTCAATGGTGTGGGACCCGTCGTGGGGGTTGATTTTTCCTATGATCTGACGGAAAGCTTTAGCATTACAGCCAATACTTCCGGCTCTATTCTTTATGGAACTGGACGTTATAACGAAGCAACCTTCTTTGGTAATAATCTGGTTGCGTTCACTCGTTACGGTACGCAGAAATCAGTGGTTCCCAGCGTAGAAGCCAAATTAGGCGCTAACTATGCTTATGAAACAGCGAATGGAACACTGAATATTGAAGCAGGCTATCAGGTATTTAACTACTTCAATTCATTACAGCACATTAACCCATTGTGCGGATGCTTAAGAATTGATATGTCTGACTTTGGCATGTACGGTGTTTACGGCGGACTGAAATGGGTTGCCGCAGCTTAATGCCAATCCCGCTTTGAGAACCCATCTTCGGATGGGTTTTTTATTGCAAAAAATTACCTTTTAGACAAATAGAATGAACAATCGCTGGCCAGCCTGACTCCCGCCAGTTATAATCAACTCGCCGAAGCAAGTGGAAGATTGAATTATAATCAGGAGTATCGGTTGTGAAACACAAAGTATTATTTATGGCCCTGGCGGCATTGGCCAGCCCGGGTTTTGCGGTAGCGGATAAGGAATTGTTGCAAGAAATTCAACGTCTTCAAAAGCAGACGAAAGCACTTCAGGATCAGATTAACACACTGCAAAAGCAGGTGATCTCGCAATCCACACAACCGGCGGCCCCCCCCAAATCCAATAAAAAGCCATCCAGTAAAGCGCCTGCAACGGCTAATCCAACGAATCCGATCCCCCGAGAAGGCCCCTTGTCATTCCATAGCAGCTTGCTCAGTGTACATACCATTGACAGCCATCCAGAATCCATCGGCTTTTACCCAACCGCATTGGTTGCCGATGAGCAAGTATTGACCTACATTGCCGGTACGCCCGTTGTGACCTCGCCCTACCTTGGTGACAGGCCCGCCTTTGATGGCTCTGATTACATTGTTAATATTTCCAGTATTAACCGCGATATCCGTTTGATGCAGCAGCGTCGACGTCTGTACCGAGCCTATGAGCGCATTGGTTATCCTGTCCCTACCATGCCCATTATTGCCATCAGCGGTAAAACGGAACCCGTGGCCACGCTCTCGAGGCCTTTTGTTGGTAATTCACAGGGTGATATTACTTTAGGATCCAGTGAGTTGGATGTTGCGGCAGCCTTAAACGACATGGTGGAAGCCTTCATCGGGATTGCCTATGATGAATCACCGCCCGATCTCAGCAATCAACGCGTCGCCAATTCATCCTTTGATTTGAACCTGGGTTTTGTCAACATTGGTAATCTGGACAAATCGCCCTTCTATTTTACCGCAGGCCAGTTATTTGTTCCTTTTGGAAAGTATGCAAGCGCCATGGTGAGTTCGCCCATTACGATGATCATGGCGCGTACTAAAGCCAGACCGATTATCCTGGGGTATAAATCACAACAGGGTTCCGGACCTTATGCCCAGGCTTACGCCTTCCGTTCCGATACCACCCTCGGGCGTGATGGTGTAGGGGGTGTCAATGCCGGTTATACGCTGGAAAAGGGTGATGTCACCGGCGAGATCGGTGCAGGGTACCTTGGCACGATCGCTGACGCCGGCGGTATGCAGAACACGGGTTCCCCCGCAGGCACCACCTTTGGCGGCTTTGGCTCAATTACCAATGGTTCTGAGGCCGTTGGCAAAGTACCGGCCTTTAATATTCATGGTAATGTGAGTTTCGATCGTTATACCCTGGCTTTAGAATGGGTCGGCGCGACCAAAGCATTCAATCCCAATGCCTTAAGTTTTAACGGCCGAGGGGCAAAACCCCAGGCTGCTCAGATTGAAGGGGGCGTGACATTCAAAGCCTTTGATAAACCCGCCTCGTTGGCATTGGGTTATCAATGGTCTAAAGACACGCTGGCACTCAATTTACCGCGGGAACGAATCAGTACGGTTTTCAATATTTCCCTGTGGAAAGACACGGTAGAAAGCCTTGAATACCGCCATGACATTGACTACCGCAGTGGTGATTTTGCCAACGGTATCGCCCCTCCAGGTGTAATCAATGCCAACAGCGTCGGTACAGGTAAAACAGCCGATACCGTGGTTGCACAGATTGGTGTTTTCTTCTAATGATGAGGTCAGCCGTTAAGGCTGACCACGCTGTCACCTGGGTCACTCCCTGGCAAAGCAAGGTTAAATGCTATGCTTAAGGAATGGGAGACAAACAGGATGTTGTATGAACCCGCACAAACGACGTGCCTTTTTTGTGAAATGGGCTATTTGTTTAACACTGTTGCTTATTCCGGCCATCACCTACGCTGCGAAAATTATTGTTCTCGACGTAGAAGGCGCTATTGGCCCTGCCATGGCCGATTACATTCATCGCGGCATCACTCAAGCCGACAAAGCATCATTGATTATCCTGCGTATCAATACCCCTGGCGGATTGGATAAATCCTTACGCCTGATTGTTCAGACTATTCTGTCGTCTAAAACACCGGTGGTTGCATACGTCGCTCCCAATGGCGCCAGGGCGGCCAGCGCCGGTACGTATATTCTTTATGCGAGTACCCTGGCGGCGATGGCACCTGGTACGCATTTGGGCGCGGCAAGCCCTGTGCAGATCGGTGAGGAAAACAAGGGCTCAGACGATAAAAAAAATAACTCAATGATGGGCAAGAAATTAACCAATGATGCACAAGCTTATATCCGCACCCTGGCACAGTTGCGCGGACGCGACCCCAAATTTGCCGAAAAAGCCGTTACCGATGCCGCCACCATGACCGCACAGGAAGCATTAAAGGCTGGTGTAATCAATTTCATTGCCGACAGTGAGAACGATTTGCTACAGCAATTGCAGGGGCAAGTGGTGATGCAAAATGGCATGAAAATTCAAATTGATACTGAAAAAAACAGCATTGAACGCATTCATCCTGATTGGCGTACGCAATTGCTTTTGATTATCACCGACCCCACGATTGCCTACCTCCTGTTGCTTTTAGGCATTTACGGCATTTTTTTCGAGTTAATGAACCCGGGTTTTGTATTGCCTGGTGTCATTGGTGCGATTGCGATGTTAGTTGCACTGTATGGTTTGCAATTGTTGCCTGTCAGTTACGCCGGTTTGGGCTTAATTCTGCTCGGTATCGTTTTTATTATTGCCGAAGCGTTTTCCCCAAGTTTTGGCGCGTTGGGGATTGGCGGCAGCGCCGCCTTTATTTTTGGGTCTATCCTGTTAATTGATACTGACCATCAAAGCTATCAGGTCGCCTGGTCTGCTATTTGGGCCATGGCGGCAGTCAATATCCTGGTGCTGTTTACTCTGCTTGGGATGGCCATCAAGTCACGGCGCCATGAAGTTCAGCACGGCACGGCCATTCTCGTGGGCGCAGAGGGGAGAGCCATGGAGGACATTGATTTACAGGGTCAGGCTGTTATTCGCGGGGAAATATGGAATGTGCATGCGTCGCAACCCATAAGCAAGAATAAGAAAATAAAGGTCATTGCCGCGAAAGGCCTGCTTTTGGAAGTGAAGGAAATGAAACCTGCAAAAAAAACACGGCTGGAAAATAGCAACGCCGTGAAGAAGCAGGATAGTTAGGAGGATATTATGGCACCCTTTCTGATGTTCGCATTAATCATACTGGCCTTGCTGTTGCTCTCAACCTTCAAGGTGCTTCGTGAATACGAGCGCGGCGTTGTTTTTATGTTAGGGCGATTCTGGCAAGTGAAAGGCCCCGGCTTAATTATTGTGATCCCGGGTGTTCAACAAATGGTCCGTGTCGATTTACGGACGGTGGTGATGGATATTCCCAGCCAGGATGTTATTTCTCGTGATAACGTGTCAGTCAGAGTCAATGCGGTTCTTTATTTTCGTGTTGTTGAACCGAAAAATGCGATTATTCAGGTGGAGAATTATTTTGAGGCCACCAGTCAATTGGCGCAAACGACCCTGCGTTCCGTTTTAGGGCAGCATGAACTCGATGAAATGCTGGCCGAACGTGAACAATTAAACAGCGACATTCAGCGCATTCTCGATGCGCAAACGGATAACTGGGGCATCAAAGTGGCCAACGTGGAAATTAAACACGTGGATTTGGATGAAAGCATGATACGCGCGATTGCGAAACAAGCTGAGGCTGAGCGCGATCGCCGCGCCAAAGTCATTCATGCGGAAGGGGAACTGCAGGCTTCAGAAAAATTATTGCAGGCCGCCAAAGTGCTGGCTGAACAACCGCAAGCCATGCAACTGCGGTATCTCCAGACTTTAGCGACCATTGCCGGAACGAATAATTCCACCATTATTTTTCCTATGCCTGTGGAATTGGGGGATTTGTTGCGGAAATTGAGCCCTTAAACGAACTGACGGCGAGTGAGCTTGTGACCTCTGGTTTTGACGGGGAAGACCCTTTAAAAAAATGACCATAGGCTTTGGTTAGGCACTGCCTCAAAGCAGAAGCGGAATCCTTGGGTGTTGAGGCTTGATGGCTGGTAATGGCCTCGATGGCCGCCTGATTATCATAAACGGCGGCCAGTTCCACAATGGGCTTACCTTCAGGAGACAGGGTATTGGCTCCGCGTTCAAGCAAGGCTAAAAAAAGCGCACGGTTAGCGGTTGTGCATTCGGAGGTGCAGGCCAGCATCAAGGGGGTGTATCCCTCTTTGTTGATGTAATTCACGTCCACTCTCGGGTCACGCAGCAATTCACACACGGCTTCCGTATGTCCTTCCCGACAGGCGAGACCCAGCATGCTGTTGTGGTCGGAGTCACAGGGAGTATTGAGATCAAGACCCGCTTTTCGACGAAGCATTTTGAGAATGGCCGCATGATTGTAAGCGGCGGCATAAAAAAGCGTACGCTTAAGCTGGGTTTTATTAAGAAAGGCATGCTGATTATCCAGCGTCAACAGCTCCCTCACGGTAGGCACATCATTGCTTTGCGTCGCAATAGGCAACAAACCATAACCGCGCGAATTGGTGATGGCCATGTTTTTTTTAGTGACCGGGAACATTAAATCCAGCTTTTTTAAACGGTGCAGCAAGCTGGCATTGGGGCTGGCGATAAAGCAGGTGGATAGGATGAAATGGTTGCCCTTTTCAAAAAGCGTTTCATACAACCGTTCTGCGAGTAGTGCCGTTGACAGGATTTGCTGCGGGTAGTCTTTTGATTGCTTGTACAGGTTATTGATATCCATGAACAGCCATCCTTTGGAATGAACCCGAAAGCCAACACTATGCTCTTCGCTGCCCGCAAGAATGGCGACATGATCCCCCAGTCTGAGCAGCAGACGCATTTGCTGCAGGAATTCCTGCAGCCTGGCTTTTGAAGCACAGGGCACGGTTTTTTGATACAGGCATTGGACGGTTTGATGTTCCGGCGTTTTTTGATGGCGGATCATTTTAAGGATTGGATTAATGGCGCTTTGTGCCAGCGGTTTATTATAGACCTCGTGATAAACATCCGGATCCTGGGCGAGGCAGATAAGGCCTAAAAGCGATTGCAACTCGCCCAGGTGTATTTCCTTTTTATTCAACGGCAGGTGATTTTTTACCTTTTCGCTGATGGATTTTGATTGATCAAGCAGAACAGCCTTATGCGTCCTTAAGGTGTTCAGCAGATTAAAAAAATAGTTTTCCGATTTACCTGCGGCAGCCAAAGCCCAATTTAAAGTAAAGCCGTGACAGACACCATCAATTTCGACAGGGGTGTACTCAAAAAAATGCAACAGCTGAAGCAGGTCGTTGTGGCTCAGCGTGGTCGCGTTCGTCAGGGAATGGTTCTGGCTTTTGATTAAGTAACCCGGGAAGATCAGAGGGGTTAGCAGGTAAGCCAAAGCGCACAGTAACAGGAAAATGATGAGATAGATCATGCGATAAACCCCTTGCCTCTTTTTTACAATAAAACATAAAGAAAATGGGATTGCAACGCGCGTTGTGACGGGAGTGGACGGCGATGCCTGTGTGGGGTTCTGGCCAAAAAGGCCTGGCGCTTCCGAACCTGTGGCTGATGCAAATGGCATGGCCGAGGCTTTCGACAAAACATTTAAGCAGGATTACGCGGATTTGATGATCCTAAGATGCTCAATCACGTATGAATAAACTTCCCCCCATGGTTTTGCGATTACAACAACGTTGACCCTCAGAGGGGATTGATCATGGCTCTATTTTAACGGGGGAATGCCATGAACAAGCGAAATCCGGTGGTAATATGAGCCACAACATTTAATTCGCAACGGATGTATCATGTCAAACAAGAAAAAATGTACAGGGATTACCATTGAAACCCTTGTTTTAGTTGCTGTTTGGGAAACCCCTTTTATTTTTCAAGGATGCTTTAAAATCACGGAATTAGAGGGTAGCGACAGTGTTTTGTTTTTCTTTAGATGTCAGGGGAATCATGCGCAACAGCCAGATATTCTTCACACTGATTTTTCATCTGAACACTATGAGTTTAGTCACTTCTATCATGAAGAAGGTCTGATTCACTTAGGTCACCTGGATAAAACGCAGGAAGATGCCCTGTATTTATTAAAATATGCTCTCCATGTCACCCTGGGAGAGATGATATCCAGTAGAAAAAGGCATTTTACATCAATAGATGATATTGCCATGCAGGCACTGATTGATAAAGTAAGGGTAATTTTGAAGAAAGAGTTCACTTTACCTGCAGAGGATCACATTGGGTTTGCTGTTGCCATGGATTTCCGTCCAGAGGTAGACAGGGCGTTATTGGCTGCATTGACCTTACTGGGTAAATTAAAAAAGACAGGCTCTAAAGCCAGACACACTCATTAGAAATGAGGATGAATCCTTACTCATTCAATCCTGTTGCATCAGGGCGCACGTTTCGAAGCACGAGGTTAAAACGATGATTCTGAAGGTATCGCTGGCGTGCACCCCTGCTGGTTTATTGATTGATAATTGCGCTATACCTTCCCCTGCGGCATGCTTTGTGGTAGAAAATCGGTTTTAAAATTTATACAGGGTTGCCATGTCAATTAAATCAGATCGCTGGATAGAGAAAATGGCCATGGAAGAAGGCATGATTTCTCCCTATGAGCGCCGGCAGGTAAGGGAAACGGGAAATGGTCGTATCATTTCCTATGGTGTTTCCAGTTATGGTTACGATGTGCGCTGTGCGGATGAATTTAAAATTTTTACCAACATCAACTCCGCCATAGTTGATCCTAAAAATTTTGATGCCAACAGCTTCGTCGATGTTCAATCCGATGTCTGCATTATTCCGCCGAATTCGTTTGCACTGGCTCGCACGGTGGAGTATTTTCGAATTCCTCGCAATGTCCTGACCATTTGCCTTGGGAAATCCACCTATGCACGCTGCGGCATTATCGTGAACGTGACCCCGCTTGAACCGGAATGGGAGGGGCATGTGACGCTTGAATTTTCAAACACCACACCCTTGCCCGCTAAAATTTATGCTAACGAGGGGGTTGCGCAAATGTTGTTTTTGGAGTCCGACGAGGTCTGTGCCGTGTCCTATCGCGACAGGGGCGGTAAATACCAGGGGCAAACCGGCGTTACCTTACCCCGAACCTGAACGCGCGCATTACTCGTCTTCTTTCGCAAGCGGTATTTTGCCTCGTGAAGCATCTACCCGTTCACGAAGCTCTTTCCCGGGTTTGAAGTGGGGGCTGTATTTGGCTTCAGTGACCACTTTTTCCCCGGTTTTGGGGTTGTGGGCATTGCGGGGTGGACGGTAATGCAGTGAGAAGCTGCCAAATCCTCTAATCTCAATGCGCTTTCCATCAATCAGGGCCTGGCTCATTAAGTCGAGAATTCGGTTAATGCCGTCAGTCACTTGCTTCTCAGGAAGGCGTGTCATTTCAGCAGCAAGGGTTGCAATGAGTTCCGATTTAATCATACCCACCTCGGTTAGCCGCGTTCTAAGGTCTACCATTACCAGAGCACTGCCGGTAATGCCTATTTTATGGTTTTATATTCAGTATAGACCCGAGAATAAATTATTCAATGTTATCAATTAACTGTAACAAGATTTAGCCAAATAATGCAAATGCAGCGGCCTGACCGGCGTTTACTTCGTGTGCAAACGGTGCTGTAAATAGGCTGTCACTCGTCCCCAGCTCATTTGCAGGACGGTGGTTTTTAGTACGTAGAACGCCGCGGAATCCAGGGGTTTGCTGGTACTGATCACCTGCGTTCCCGGTTTCAATTGTTCCAGATGACCGCTAATTCTGCGCCAATAATCGCCAAAAAAGGCAGTGGAATTAATAAAAATCAAGTCAGCATCACGCAAATCAGCCTCTAGAAAATCGGCCTGTCTGAATTCTATGCGCTTGGCTTTAAGCGCATACTCAGGCCATGCCTGCAACCGAATGCGCAGCTCATCAGCGGCTTGATGAAGTGGCGCGAACAGTTCAATCCCGCAACTGCGCCCCGGGGAGTAGACCATGGCACAGGCAACGATCGCTTTGCCACAACCGCTGCCTAAATCATAAAATACGGTGTGCGGGGTGATGTGACAAAGCGACAACAAGGCGATGAAGGGTTCAAACTCAATTTCACCATAAACGTATTCCATCGCATCCTGATGGGTCCGGCTTAAACGGGATAACGCAAAGCCATCCACATTCTGGTAAAGCGCCGTAAAGCGTTTGGCATGATGGTGAAGCGCAAGCGTCTGACGCCATCGCCGCAGGCGCCGGCGTTGTTTGAAGGCAGGCCAGCCCAGGGCGAGCAGGGACGTGATGGCGGCAAAGACTAAGCCAGTCAAGACTTGTTCCTTTTCCCACCGGCAACGATGTTGTCTTTTTCCTGCTGCGACAGCATGGGCCAGGCTCTCATCAGTAATTTACCCGCTTCGCGTTCGTTGCGTGCCTGCTGGTGCATTTCCCAAGGCATTTCATTGTTGACATACAACCCTACGCCGAACGCCGTCAGCAGCGTTGTTAAACAGGCGAATGCGGCGGCGCGCCATTGAAAGGTTCTGAGCAGGCGTGTGCTTTGGGCGATGGCCTGACTGGCTGCTTTTTCCACGTATTCACAACTTTCATTCGCTACCCGTTTGAAATGCTGCACATCATAGTCAGCCAGCAACGTGCCTATTTTTTGAATGGCTGTCAACGCATAATCATCGAGCTGCGCTAAACTTTTCTCGACGGTTTTAGTGAACTCCCGATGCTGAGACTGCATATCGGCGAGCATTTGCTGACTGGTTTTCTGCAGGGAATGGAGATGGCTTTCACCCTGTTTCAGCGTTTGTTCGGTCTGCTGGCGAAGGCGTTGCAGCCCTGCCTGGGTTAATACCTCATGGAAATTTTCAAGTTCCTTGCGCAGGCTTTGTAACTGTTCCTGTGTCTGTTGCTGCTGCAATTGCGTCTGCAATTCGATGTCCTGGCGCCATTCCATCATTTTAATTTCAGCCAGTTCAAAATAGGCAATGAATTCACTGGCATGCCGCAGCAATTCCTTTATTCTCAGCAAATCTTCTTCCCGCACACGGTCCATACCATCTCCTTGCTGGGTACAGTGTCTCCCGGGTCGTGTATTGTTTGAATGGAGACCCTGCTTTAAAGTAGAGGACTTCGCCTTCTAATGACGCAATAATGAAACAGTTTCTTTGGGCGCTTGCCTTTGTGTTCACTCTGCTTATGTTGCTTCTGTATTTTTTACAGCGGCATCTTATGTATTTTCCAGCAAAACAAATGCCAAGTCGACAGCATTTCCATGCACAAACGATGCAGGATGTTAAATTAAGCACACCGGATGGCCTTCAGTTAAACTCGTGGTACAAAAAAGCGGCGACGGGAAAACCAACCATTCTCTATTTACATGGTAATGCTGGGCATATTGGTTTTCGCATGCCGCTGGTGACAGGGTTTTTAGATGCCGGATACGGGGTTTTGCTGCTGGAATACCGCGGCTATGGCGGTAATCCTGGAAGCCCGGGGGAGGCTGGCCTGTACCGCGATGGCGAGGCGGCGATGACTTTTTTACTCAACGAAGGCGTGACCAGCGATAAGGTGGTTCTTTATGGCGAATCCTTAGGCAGCGGTGTCGCGACCAAATTGGCTGAACAATACCGCGTTTGCGCCGTGATTCTGCAATCCCCCTACACCTCCATGACAGCGGTGGCTCGATTTCATTATCCCTGGATTCTGCTGCCGCCCTGGGATAAGTTCGATTCCTTATCCCGGATTGACCGCATTGGTGCGCCACTGCTTATTCTGCATGGGCGTTTAGACCGGATTGTGCCCTTTGAACAGGCTCAGGTTTTGTATAAAAAAGCCAAAGAACCTAAAAAATTGATTGAATTTGCAGATAAAGATCATAATAATTTGTGGGATAAGGATTTTTTTGCGCAGCTTATGCAATTTATTCGCTCCCATTGCCCGGGGAGTGATTAAAATTGGCTTTGTTGGGTAATTGAACAAACAGTATTCCTAAATCTAGTTTGATTAGAATGGAAGAATAACCCGACACAGAGGTGTGCGATGAGTACATCAAGTTTTTTTAGAGACCCGGCCAGGGTCAAGCCCAACCAGGGTGTGGCGCCGACTTATTCAAAAGTAGTCAAACGTCAGGAACCTGCGTTCGTCGATGTCGGCGGTCACGGCGATTGCGGTTTTAGAGCGATTGCAGCGGCCTTGGTTGATAAGCTGTTGACTAAAAACAATTTTCCCATGAATGCCCGTTCCCGAGGCATCGAAGACCTGTTTAAGCGTTTATTAGCACGTCATTTTAAATTATTCCCCATGAAGCATGGCTCTGGATTAAAAACAGTGACTGAGCGTGTCCGCGATTTAGTCGATTCACCGGCAAGAATGGTGGATTCACCTGTCAAAATGGCTGAATTCATTGATAAATTGGCGTATACCCTGCGCCAGATTGCAGTCGATGAAATGGTGACTTATCCCGAAAACTATCGAGGTGCTTTCGTTGATAACACGGAAGGCACGTCACCGGCTGAAATGCGCCAGCAATCCACCTGGATTGATGAAACGGCCCTTGCCGCCTTGGCCAATGCCCTGCACATTCCGATTACCGTGAAAATGGTCGAGCCCAACAAAGAAATACCCGCAATGAAGTACCATGGTCAAGCGGAATCTCAAGGGGTGGGCGAGGTTGTGATCCAGTTGCAGGGACAACACTACATTCCTCGCGTATCCCAACCCGAACGCTTTCAACTGGTTGCCAATCAACCCGTTCCACCCATTGAACCGAACCCTGAACAAAGCAAGCCCGATCCGGAAATGCCGGCCATCCTGGCGCGCATTGAGGCGGAAGACAAGCGGTTGCTGGCGGAGTTTGATTATTATAAAAGCCTGCTGGCCAATATGGTTCAGTATGGCAATTTGAACAAAGACCAACTGATTGCCATGTATGTCAAAGGATTAGGCAGCAGTGATTACCTGCGAGGGCGCATTCGTCAGGTAGGACTTGAGTACGGTAATGAGCATTTCTTTGCTGAAATCACGTCCAGAGCTCAGAACAAACCCGCCATCATTGCCTTGAACAGGGAATCCAATGAGTCGCAAGTGGTTAACGAACTTATCCATGCCATTGCCCGCGCGGTCAGCATTGGCCAGCTTGACTCCAAACTGGTACTTGACATGATTGAAAACGACAATCAGGAAAATACCCGCAGTTCCATTTCGGCCATTAAATGAAGGCAACTCCCCTGATCAGGGGAGACCATCGTCTTACAGAAAACCCTGCTCTTTCATCCACTCATCGTTAGCGAATTTGGACATGTAGTTGCGGATGGAATCGGGCAGGATAACCAGGCATTTCTGATGCTTCCCGAGTGTTTTTGCCGCTTTAAGGGCCCCCCACATGGCGGCGCCACAGGAGCCGCCGACTAACAAGCCTTCCTCGCGAATCAAGCGCCTTGCCATGGCGAATGAATCGGCATCTGTCGTTTTAATGTATTGGTCTATCAAGTCATTGTTTAACACGTCGGGAAAGAAATCATAGCCAATCCCCTCGACGAGATAAGGTTTAATTTCCGTACCGCCGCCAAGGATTGAGCCTACGGGATCAACGCCGACAATCTGGATGGCCGGGTTGTATTCTTTCAGTCGGCGGGCAATGCCGGTGATGGTGCCTCCTGTCCCCACGCTGGCAACCACCATGTGCAAGTCCTTTCCGAAATCATCAATAATTTCCTGCGCGGTCCCGTAGTAATGGGCATTGGGATTGTCGGGGTTTGCGTATTGATCGAGGATATGGGAGTTGGGAATTTGCCGCTGTAGATCCTTAGCCAGGGAAATATGGCTGTCCGGATCGCTGGACGCTGCTTCAGTCGGTGTTCTGTAGATGGTGGCGCCCAGGCGTTCCAGTACCGACTGTTTTTCCTGGCTCATTTTGTTTGGCATGGTAATAATGACATGATAGCCCAACACGGCACCGGCCAAGGCAATGCCTATCCCCGTATTCCCGGACGTGGGCTCTATCAGGGTATCGCCGGGTTTAATGCGTCCGGCTTCTTCTGCTTTTTTAACCATCTCATAGCCGATACGATCCTTCACTGAGCCGCCGGGATTAAAAAATTCACATTTGGCATAGAGTTCGCAGTCCAATTCCTGGCTGATTCGGTTAATGCGGACGACAGGGGTCTGACCTATGGTTTCAAGAATAGTCTGGTAAATCATGAATGAATCCTTTTAATGATTGGGTTGCGCTTTGCACGCATAAGACATATTTATCCCAATTTTGCCGTATTAACAAGTTGACGTTTTACAACGTCGGGAGCACCCGCTAGAATCTATACGACTGTATCTCCAATTATTTCAAGGATGACGATATGCAAAAACTGAAATTGCGCACGGTCTATATGACTTCATTGTTACTGGCTTCACCGTTGGTAATGACAGGGTGTGACACCATGCAAAGCTTAATGGGCGGCTCCAGCGGCAGGG
Organism: Legionella taurinensis; assembly: GCF_900452865.1. Taxonomy (NCBI): domain Bacteria; kingdom Pseudomonadati; phylum Pseudomonadota; class Gammaproteobacteria; order Legionellales; family Legionellaceae; genus Legionella; species Legionella taurinensis. The sequence goes on along the minus strand of NZ_UGOZ01000001.1, from coordinate 3,005,565 downwards.
ATGACACCACGTACCATAGCAGCTCCTCGGCCAGCGTCACGACCTATGATCGTGCGAATGCGCCAAGCAGCGGATCCAGCACAGCCGGTCATTCGTCTTCCTCCTCCGCAGCGGCTTCCAACGCGCCCAACCCCTCTGGTCAATCCATAACGACCAAACCGGCGGTGCCGATGTCAGCACCCACTGTAGGTCAGTAATTGACACTAACGCCTGGCGCTAAGGACTGAACATGGCTACTGTTGCGGATGTTTTTGTGGAATCGTTGGAAAAGGCAGGAATCAAACGCATTTACGGTATTGTTGGTGATTCTTTAAACGGCATTACCAATGCCCTGCAAAAACGCAAGATCATCCGCTGGGTGCATACCCGCCATGAGGAGGTGGCAGCCTTTGCTGCCGGCGCCGAGGCCCAGTTGACCGGCGAGCTCACGGTCTGTGCCGGAAGCTGCGGGCCGGGTAATGTGCATCTGATTAACGGGCTTTATGATTGCCAGCGCAGCAATGCCCCGGTTTTAGCGATTGCCGCGCATATCCCAACCCCGGAAATCGGCGGGGATTATTTTCAGGAAACCCATCCTAATATTTTATTTAAAGAATGCAGCTGTTTTTGTGAAGTCATTTCGTCGGTCGAACAGGTGCCGCGTTTGCTGAAAATTGCCATGCAGACCGCCCTGGCCAAACGGGGTGTGGCCGTGTTGGTGATCTCTGGCGATTTGGCCTTGCAGGAAATGCGGGCAGAGGCGATGCCGGCGTGGATGCCTATGCCGCAACCCGCGGTGATTCCGCAGCCGGATTTATTGGATGAATTGGCAAAGCGGTTAAACAGCGCAAAAAAAATCACCATTTTTGCCGGCATCGGCGCGGCTAACGCCCATCGATCGCTGATGGCCTTGTGTGAAAAATTGCGTGCGCCGGTGGTTCATACCCTGCGCGGAAAACCTTATGTCGAATACGACAACCCGTATGACGTCGGCATGACAGGGCTGATCGGCTTCTCTTCCGGTTATTATGCGATGGAGGCTTGCGACACCCTGCTGCTGCTTGGAACGTCCTTCCCTTACCGGCAATTTTATCCGGGTAAAGCAGACATCATTCAAATTGATTTGCACGGCGAACAATTGGGCAAACGCACCGATCTCGCACTTGGGGTGATTGGCGATAGCGATGCCACTCTCAAAGCCCTGCTGCCTTTGATTGAGACAAAAACCGACAGCAGTCATCTGGAACAGGCGGTTAGCCATTATAAAAAGGCACGCCGTGATTTGGATGCGCTTGCTAATTATAACCCCGGCAAAAAGGTTATCCACCCGCAGTTTTTAACCCGTCTTATCAATGAAGAAGCGCACGTCGACACGATTTTTACCTGCGATGTCGGTACGCCGACGGTCTGGGCAGCCCGTTATCTCAGCATGAATGGCCAGCGGCGTTTACTGGGCTCCTTTAATCACGGCTCTATGGCTAATGCACTGGCTCAGGCCATCGGAGCGCAAACTGCCTTTCCCGAGCGTCAGGTGGTCGCTTTATGCGGTGATGGCGGATTCAGCATGCTAATGGGGGATGTTCTGACCCTGGTGCAGCAGAATCTGCCCGTCAAAATTGTTATTTTTAATAACAGCACCTTAGGCTTTGTGGAGATGGAAATGCACGTGGGCGGCATGATGGAATATGCCACCGAGTTGGAAAACCCCAATTTTGCCCTCATGGCCGAAGCGATAGGGATTAAGGGGTTTCGGGTGGAGGAGCCTGAGCAATTACAACAGGCTTTGCAGGTGGCTTTCAGCCATCCCGGACCTGCATTGGTGGACGTGCGGGTTAACCGCAATGAACTGGTCATGCCGCCGACCATCACCACAGCGCAGGTCAAAGGGTTTAGCCTCTACATGATGAAAGCCATTATCAACGGCCAGGGAACTGAAATTCTTGATTTGGTGAAGAACAGTTTATGGCGTTAGAATGCGGCTTTTCACCCCAGTGAGTGCACGATGAATGAATTAAAGCAACAGGCTGCCAAAGCGGCTCTCGCCTTTATTGATGACAACATGATTGTCGGCGTAGGCACAGGCTCGACGGTCAATTATTTTATTGAGGAATTGGCGGCTATTAAGCATCGCATTGACGCCTGTGTCGCCAGTTCAGTGGCCACAGAAACCCGTTTGCGGGCCGCAGGAATTCCGGTGATTGATTTAAATGCCGCGGGTGAATTGCCCATTTACATTGATGGGGCGGATGAGATCAATGCACAGAACGAAATGGTAAAGGGCGGCGGCGGGGCCTTAACCCGCGAAAAAATCATTGCCACCGTGGCTTCTGAATTTATCTGCATCGTGGATGAATCAAAAATCGTCAATCGTTTGGGCGCTTTCCCGGTGGCGGTCGAGGTACTTCCTTTAGCCCGCAGTTACGTGGCACGCGAACTGGTTAAGCTCGGTGGCGACCCGGAATACCGTGAAGGATTTAAAACCGACAACGGCAATATTATTCTTGATGTTTATCATTTAGATATAACCACCCCCATCCGTCTCGAAGAGTCTATCAAGCTCATTCCCGGGGTAGTCGAGTGCGGTCTTTTTGCTAAACGCCGGGCCAACAAAGTCATTGCCGCTCACTCGGATGGCCTGACGATCAGGTAAGTTTTTCTTAACACAGGAACAGACTGCCACGCAGTCTGTTTTTTTAAAAAATCCGTTAAAAATCAATAATCTATTTTAAAAGCGACTAAAAATATTTATGAAATTGCAATAATTCTTAAGTTTTTCTTAAGGTTTGCTCGGTATACTGCAGGCATTGATTCAAGGAGTTTTCATGCGTGTATTAATTGTCGAGGACAATGCATTTAATGCCTTTTGCTTAACACGTCTGTTGCAATCCGTGCAACCTGCAGTGCAAGTGACAGTGGTCAATGACAGTCTCAACGCGTTAAATGTGATCGAATCAGACGAGGTGTCTTTAGTGATTGTCGATGGCGATTTGGGTGCCAGCGATGGATTATTGTGTAATGGACCTGCCCTGGCGGATGCGCTCTGGGAATTGAAGCCCTCATTGCCTGTCATTGCCTGGACTGATTCGGAAATGATGCGAAGCGCCTTCGCTGAAACGTTTAAACAACAACAGAAATGTTTTAACGATATTTATTGCTGGCCTAAAATCGTCAGTCAGGAACGCATTTCCTTAGCCTTGAATTACCTCGGCAAACAAACCGGCGCCACGCCCGCCGCCAACCTTACCGCCGTTACAGACACACTGCACGCTTAATTACAGCAGGGGATGAAGTCTGATTTCCCGGTCAAAATCCACCAGCAGCAGGTGATTGGGGGGCACGTCCTGCCATTCCGCTTTAAATTTAGTTAATTTTTCGGACGCCACCAGCACGCAATGATGATCGTCGGTTGAATGACCATGATTGTGTTTATGCGGCGTAAAACAGTGTCCGGAAAAATAATGCATGGATTCGGGTTTTAGTTTCTTGTCAGAACAATAACGGCTTGCCAGTAAGCGCTGCCCATCGGTAAGGCAAATATTAAAATAAGACGCTTCTTCCGCACCGAAATCATTGACCAGCCGATTGATTTCGGTCACCGTCGCCTGAAAAATTTCAGCGACAGTGGATAATTGCGATAAATCTTTTCCCTTGGCCAATTGCAGAAACAAAGCAAAAAAATGCTCCGAATCGGTTTCCCCCTGAATCCAATTATAAATGTCATCCTCCAGCATGTGGCGCAAGTGACGTTTAACGGTGATGAAATTGTCAATGCCGCCGTTGTGCATCAACATCCAGTTACCATGAATAAACGGGTGGCAATTGTAGTTGGTCACACCTCCCGCACTGGCCGCGCGTACATGCGCAAAAAAACAGGTGGATTGAATTTTAGCAGTCAAATGCAGTAGGTTTCTGTCATTCCAGGCCGGTGAAATGGAGGTAAACAAGGCCGGCGCAGGGCTGAGGTGATGGGCATACCAGCCTAAACCGAACCCATCGCCATTGGTTGGAATGGTGGATTCGCGAGCGTGAAGGCTTTGCATAATGATGGAGTTGGTGGGCTTCACCAGCACGTCCTCCAGTAACACATCATCCCCGAGATAAGCAACAAGTCGACACATGATTCCTCCTTGGTTTTATTAACTATAGCAATAAAACCTGAGGAGGCGCGCTGTATTATTGGGGTTTAAACGCCGTCACGGTTGGAAAAAGGCGTGCTTTGTCATAAATAAAGCGGATGGATGAAAACCCGGCCTGCGAGAGCAGGGCCTCTGTTTCCTGCGACGAGCGGAAGCAGCGGAATTTGCTGTCGATAAGCGTTGTGAATAACAGTTTCTGTAAGCGCAGGTGCTCTAAGTTTATCTGCGACAGATCCCATTCTCCGGGGTGAGTTTCCGTGGGGGGCGGAGTGACAAAGCTGGTGACTAATTTACCGCCTGGCTTTAATGCGGTATAAAAGCGTTGATAGAGCTGCAAAAGCCGTTCGGTGCCCGGTTCGTAAATGCTTAAGCCATTGCTTGAAATCAAATCGTATTCATCCTCGGCCGTGATTTTCCAGGCATCTGCCTGTTTTAAAACCAGCCATGGGTTTAAGCCTTTTTCGACGGCTAATTGCTTTGCATCCCTCAGGGTGTCGGCATCGTAATCAATACCCACCAGTCGGCAATCAGAAACCCCCTGAAAATCAAGATAAAGCAATTCCCCCATCATGCCGCAGGGAATACAAGCCAATGTGGCCCCAGGGCGCACCCCGGTCTGGTTTTCTTTAAGGAAAAACGTGAAGCGCTCCTGGGTGGCCAACATTAAGGGGGAGTCATCAAGAATAAATTTTTCCAGTGGCGAAAACGCGTGGCCCCGGTTATTCTTTCCGGTTAGCCGGCCATGAAAGGGGTGCGTTAACATGTAATGTGTCCAAAACCCATTAATGCCCTGGTTCTGTAAAAGAAAACGCCCAAAGTCAAAAGACTGCAATTCCTGCAGCAGTTCCAACTGCTCTGCAACGGAAAAGCCATCCTGCCTGCCCTGTTGTTTAATTTTCTCAGCGACACGCGCTGCTACTGCGGACAGGGCTTCCGTTTCCTGTTGATGAGAAATTAATACGTCAGTCATTCTTGTCTTGAAAAAAGGGATAGACGCTTAAAGTAATGGAAAAGGAGGGTTATGGCAAATTTTCAGGTTGGGCCATGTGAAACCCAACCTGAACGTATTCAAGGCTGTCAGGAGAGTTGCAGGGTTTTGGCGGTATTGCCGGGTTTTTCCTGTTCGGGTTGTTGTTTACAAAAAAGAGACAATGACAGCAGGGCAACGGCTGCCTCCTGGTCGGGCATGACCTGTTCAGTCTGGCTTTTTTTCTTTTTAGGAATAGAAACAGGCGTTTTAAAGACGCTTGCCTGCGTGGAGGGCTCCGTAATTTCCTCATTCTTCCTTTTGGATGGTGCTTTTAACAGGTCGTTAATGGAATTCAAGATCTGATTCACTTCGTCCTCGAACTCGGCGGTAATGTTTAAGGATTTCCGGTAGAACGGATTTTTATACCCCTTTTTGAGCTTTTGATTAAACCCACTTATTTCTTGTTGAATTTTTTGCAGGCGGGCCTGAATGCCTGAATCAGGTTGGTTATCGGATTGCATCTGTTTCTTAAGGGCATCGAATTCCCCTGCTGCTTTCAAGTAAGCTATTTTTAATCCACTGAAGTCGGCTTCCAATTCAATAAGGCTCAACGCGGTTGTCATTCGGACCGGTTGAATCTGCTTAACGAGATTGCTAGTTAGCTCATAACAGTCGAGGGCATGCTCCAATAATTGGTGATGCTTGTTCAAGTCGGCTTTATTTTCAAGCGCTAAAGCCACATAACTTTTTGCTGCCCACAGGAGGGCATCAAGACAGGCAGGTAAGTCCGTCAATGCAACGCTGCTGAGCAAATGGTCTAATTTTGAAAGATCGGGTATGGTCTTTTCAAATGCCTCAATGCCGGCTTTTAAATGAGTAATATGACTTTTGTCTTTTTGATAAGCAATGTAATTGCTGCGCAAAGTGTCGGCCAGTTTAAGCAGTTCTTGTTTTTTTGCCATGGTCTCTCCGTTAGGCTTCATCAAGGAGAGCCGATTATAGGCAGAAAAGCGTTAAGGGAAGCTTAAGGCCCCCTTTTATTTTTGCTGAAAGAACCCGCGAATGCATTCCGGTACGGGGACAGACTGATTTTTCTGATAATCAACCCAAACAATTTTACTTGTGCCCTGCGCCATCAGTTGCTCATCCTGAAACAAATCGTGATCCATCACGAAACTGGAGCGTCCCAGGCTATGCACGCTGCTGGTTAAGGTTAATGTGGCCGGATAGACCACGGGCTTTAAAAACGTGCAGGCAATGTGAATAACAACTGGACCAAGCGTTTGCCGCATGTCGAGATTCAATTCCTGCAGCCAGTCAATGCGCGCCTGCTGAAAATAGTCGAAATAACGGCCGTTGTTGACATGACCCAGCGCGTCCATGTCGCCCCAGGCAATGGCAAAGGTTTTTTGGTGAACAGCAATTTTGGCATCGGTCATGTTAAATCCATGGGATCCACGTCGATATTCCAGCGGACGTTGTGTGATTTATCCATTGTTAACCACTCCCTTAAGGTCGTCAATGACTGTTGCAGTAATTTACGGGAGGATGATTTTAATAATAATTGCATGCGGTATTGATTGGCTTTACGCGGCAACGGGGCCGGGGCTGGTCCCATGATGTCAATGGCTTGATCCTGTAACTGATTCTTCACCGCATGCAGAAACTGAAGCAGCGGCGCCGGCTTTTTATCCTGGGCGCGAATCACGGCAAGGTAATGGTAAGGCGGCAGGGCAGCCTGCTGGCGGGAGGTCAGCAGGGCTTCGGCAAAGGCATCGTAGCCTTTCTGCACCAGCGTGTTTAACAGCGGGTGGGTCGGGAAATGGGTTTGAATAATCACCTGTCCCCGTTTGTCAGCGCGTCCTGCACGCCCTGCCACCTGGGTTAATAATTGACCTAAACGCTCCAGGGCACGAAAGTCCTGATTGTAGAAGCCGGCATCCACGTCGACAATCACGACCAGGGTCAAGCGGGGGAAATGATGCCCTTTGGCCAACATTTGCGTTCCAATGATTAATTGGGCCTCCCCGCGATGGATTTGAGCCAGCCGTTCATCCAGTTCATTTTTTTTACGCACTTCATCCCGATCAATACGCATCACGCGGGTGGTTGGGAAGTGCTGGCTTAAATAATCATAAAGCCGTTGCGTCCCCACGCCGACAGGAACGAGTTCCCGGCTTTTACATTGTTTGCATGCCGAGGGAATAGCCTGGCTTAAGCCGCAATGGTGGCAAAGCAGCTGCTGGCGTTGGCGGTGCAGCGTCAGATGGCTGTCGCAGGCACGGCAATCCGCCATCCAGCCGCATTGATGACAAAGCAGAACCGGTGCGTAACCGCGGCGGTTAATGAAAACCAACACCTGATTGCCCTCGTTCAGATGGGCAGCCATGGTGTTAAGGGTCGAGTCGGCCAGACCGTCTTTAAGCGGAACGTTGCGTAAATCGGTGATTTGAATATGCAGGGGGGATTGATTGAGCGCTTTTTGATTTAAACGCAGCAAGCTGTATTTTCCCTGCAGACTGTTTTGCAGGCTTTCAAGGCTTGGGGTGGCTGAACCTAAAAGGATGGGGATGCCTGCAAGGTGCGCCCGCATCAAGGCGGTGTCGCGGGCGGAATAGCGCACGCCCTCCCCTTGCTTTAATGAGGGATCGTGTTCTTCATCAATGATAATCAAGCCCAGGTGGGGCATGGGTGTAAACACGGCGGTGCGGGTGCCGATGACGACGTTAACGGCTCCGATTTTAGCCAGATGCCAGGCTTGCTGACGCTCCTGCTCGTTGAGACCGGAGTGAATCACGGCCATGGGCACGCTCAGTCGCTGGCTAAAACGATGAATCAATTGCGGTGTTAAGCCGATTTCCGGGACTAAAACCAGAATCTGACGGTTTAAAGACAGCCAGGTGCTAATCACCTGAAGGTAGACTTCTGTTTTACCGCTGCCGGTTACACCCTGTAAAAGATAACAATGATACCCAGTCGTGTTGGCGGTTATTTTTTCGACCGCTGACTGTTGTTCTTCATTTAACACGAGCGGGGCCTCGGGACTGCGATTACCTGCCATTGGCAAGGCTAACTCCTGCCGTCGCTCCAGAATGCCGCGCTCGCACAGCGTGCTCAGCAGGATAGAAGTAAATCCGGCTTTCTGCAATTCGCTTTTGCTGACCGCCTTGGGGTTGATCATGAAATGATCCAGCACTTGCTGCTGTTTTCGCGCCCGGGGATTAATCAGACGCAAAACCTCCTTTGCAGGAAGGGCCAATTGAAAATAATCGACGTAAGTCAATTGCGCTTCTTTGCCGAGGCGATAATTTTTAGGGAGGGCTAGGGGGAGTACTTCGGACAGCGGCGACTGGTAGTAGCGGCTGACCCAGTGACACAATTCAAGCAGTGAGGGTGTGAACAGCGGTTCTTCATCAAAAAGCCGCTCAATGGTTTTTAAGCTGGTAATTTCCTGCTCTGTCTCACCGAATCCGGTGACGAAGCCGACGCGAATTTTATTACGGAACGGTACAAGGACACGAGAACCGGCTAAAGGCAACGCGTCCGCCGGTAAATAATCGAAATAATCGCGGTGAGTGTGTGGAATACAGACTTGAACGACTTGAGTCATTGTTAAGTGCGTTGCCATTCATGACTGGCGGATTGCCCGGGTGCTGAAAAAACCTTAACCACCACTTTTTCAATACGGTGACGGTCCAGCTCGGCGGTGTCTTTAATCAATTCCTGCACAAACCAGCGTGATAACTCTTCCACAGTAATGTTAGTCAAGGGCATGAGCGTGACGTCTTCTTTAAGGAAAGGAATTTTTTTGTGATTAAAAGTGAAATAAAGATACGTTTCATCTTCAGCGTATTGCAGAAAGGGGGAGAATTGCGGCATCAGGAATGTCTGATTCAGCTGCCTGCACAGCTTGTGAATGCGCTCCTTGTAGTAGCGGTAATCGAAGGTCATGCCATTCTCTTCAACCCAGGTTGTCAGTGCCAGATAAACGTTGTACATATGGCCATGTAAGGGTTCGCGCTCGGTGGCTGAAAAGATGGTCGTATGGCCCGCGGAAAACTTCATGGATTCTTTTTGTAATTCCACAGTAGTTAAATATTTGCTCATATCACAAACTCACTCGCTTATCATGAAGTAGAAAGCCCTGCAGGGGGAAGTCGATGCCTTTGGTCAAGGCAATCACCTTAAAAAGCTCACCCATTTCCTCGGGCTGAATTAACTGTTTAACCGCTTGCTGAGCTCGAATGCGTTGCGGCTCACCGGCTATACGCTCCAGTAAGCTTAGCAAACCGTTCGCAAGCAAGAAAGAGGCTTGATTGGTGTAACCGGCGACATGAAAACCCGCCTCGTGCCCCGCTTCGGCCACCTGGGTGAAGTCCACGTGTGCGGTAATATCTTGTTCGCCGACATGAATGAGCGGGTTACTGTGGGCGTGATGGCGGAAATGGCACATCAAGGTGCCTTGATTGCGATCGGGATGGTAATATTCATGGCGCGGGAAACCATAATCAATCAGCAGCATCGCGCCCCGATGTAAAATCCGGCTGCATTCCTTAAGCCAGTCCTCCGTGAATAAATTCACTTCCGATTGATAGGGGCAGGGTAGGTCGGGTAAGGCCTGTTGCAGGTAATTGATCAGGCGGGAATTGTCGCAGGGCTTAAAACGCTCGCTGAGTTGGCCTTGTTCATCAACGCTTACCCAGCTCTCCAGCAGGCCCTGTTCCGTTTGCAAAAAGCGATGAACGGGCATGGCGTCCAGTACTTCATTGGCAATCATGACGCCATCAAAGCCCTGCTCTGGCCACCGCTCCAACCATTGGACGCGCGTTTGAAGGTGAGGGATTTCAGCTTGAATCAGTTGGTGTTGTCGTTGGCGTAAATTGCCGCTGACTTCCATAATCAGGTATTGCTCTGGCAAGCACTGCAGTGCGTCCAGGGCTTTGAGTAAATCCACACAAAGACGTCCTGAACCTGCACCAAACTCAAACAAAACCGGACGGTCCAGTTCCTTAAGAATCTGTTGACACTGTACCGCCAGTGTTTGTGCAAAAAGCGGGGTTAATTCAGGAGCTGTGATAAAATCACCTTCTGCACCAAACTTCTGCAATCCGGCGCTGTAATAACCGCTGCCTGGTGCATAGAGGGCGTGTTGCATGAATTCCACGAAGGGAATTTCACCGCATTCCTGCAAGAGGTGATGAAGCGAAGTAGGATTGCTCATAGGAAAATACCATTAAAAACGGGGAAAATACCTTGAATCAAATGACTAAACAAGAAGGCCGTGTTGCCCTGGTGACCGGCGCTGCTCGCCGTATCGGGGCAGCCATCGTCCAATTCCTGCATCAGGCAGGGTTTAAAGTGGCCATTCATTGCCATCAGTCGTCGACCGAGGCCGCTAATTTAGCAAAAATATTGAACAATTTGCAAGCCGACAGTGCCCGGGTCATCCAATGTGACCTGTTACGGGGCGATGCCGGACAGGTGATTATCGACGACGTGACCCGCTGGGCAGGCCGTCTTGACCTGTTGGTGAACAATGCGTCGCTGTTTTTCCGTACCGATGTTCAGCAATGGCATGTGACGGATCAGAGTCGATTATTTCAGGTGAATGTGTTTGCCCCTTTTTCGTTAAGTACGGCCGCTTTCCCCTGGTTGCAGCAACAGAAGGGAAGTATCGTCAATATTACCGACATCCATGCGGATAAGCCTTTAAAGGGCTATGCTCTGTATTGCCAGTCCAAAGCGGCCTTAGCCATGCAGACCCGAGCGCTGGCCCGTGAATTTGCGCCGCTTGTGCGCGTAAACGCGGTAGCGCCGGGCGCCATTGCCTGGCCAGAGCATGAAAACAGCTTAAGTCTTAATGCGCGTGAACAAATCATTGCCCGCACACCCTTAAGAAGTCATGGCCAACCGGATTACATTGCTCAGGCGGTGCTGGCCTTAGCGGATAATGCCTTTATCACCGGCCAGATTTTAAATGTCGACGGTGGTCGCAGCCTGACTTAAACACCACTGCCGCATGTAGTCCTTGATGGCAGCAAGGCTCGTTAAGGCATAGAAAGACGACAGATCAGAGGGCGTGAGGCGGTTTTTAAAATAATAACGGATAAGGGATTTGCTTTGTAAAACCGCCTGGTATTCAGTGTCCTGCTCACTTAAATAAGTCAGATGCAACAGAAATAATTCGCTTGCTTGCTCCGTGTCTGCACGCAGTGTGGGTTGTTGCAGCAATTGCTGATAAAGCCAGGGTTTGCCGGTGCCTGCTCTGGAGATCATGAACGCATCACAACCGGTTTCCAATCGAGCGTTGTGCAGGCTGGCTAAGTCATGGATATCGCCATTGGCAATAACCGGTATGCCAATGTGGCGTTTGATGCGGGCAATCTGTTTAAAATCACAGGCAATAGCATAATCATCCACCCAGCGGCGTCCATGCACAATCAGGGCATCGGCACCGGCTTCGGCAAGTTGTTCTGCCAGCATGAAGTCCTGATCATTGCCCTGGATACGGATTTTGACAGTTAAAGGACAGGGGCTCACGTCTTTCACGGCGCGAACAATCGCTTTTAGGGTGTCGGGTTGTTGCAGCAGGGCGCTGCCAGCCCCTTTTTTGCGAATCTTGGCTTTGGGGCAGCCGCAATTAATATCCAGCAAGTCGGGGGCGAGCGCCGCCAGTTTAGCCGCCGCTTCAGCCATCAGGGCCGGATCGTTGCCGGCGAGTTGATAACATAAATGAGTCTCCTCCGGCGCACGAAAAAGGTAGCGGCTGCTAAAATGATGTTTATAGACTACATCGTGAGCGGACATCATTTCGCTGACACAGTAAGCCGGCGGTACGAAGCGATAAAACAAGCGTCGGAACGCCGCGCAGCTGAATCCAGCCAGGGGGCCCTGAATCAGGCGGTTAGCCAAAGTCAGGGTCCCGATGGTCAGTGGTGTGTTGAGAAAAGATTGCATGGGTTACAATAAAATAAAACAAACATGAATTGAGAGTATTATACACATCCATTATCATGATGCATGATTGCTCCGCTTAAGGCACACAACCTAACGAGGAATGCCATGGACAAACACTACTACTCGCCCATTGAGATGCTTAAGATAGCAAGCCAGCATGCCTATTGTGCGCAGCATTTGCTGGCGAATGACGCGGAAGTCAATATTGCCCGTTATGGTGTCAGCGACGCCTTAGCGCCCATTTCATCCCTGATGTATACCGCGTTTGAAATGATGTTTAAAGCCTTCCTGCTGCATGATCACCGCCCGGTTAAACAACATAAAAATTTACAGGAACTGGTGGAGTTAAACATTGATCTTGGTTTTTCCAATCAGGACATTCAACTCATGAAAAAGCTGTCGCGCCAGGTGGCTTTTCGCAAAGGAATTGATTACGAATTGTGGGAAAACCGCCAGCAACAGCATGTTTTTTGCATCGACATTCTGCGGCTTTTTCAGCGATTGCATGAATTAATGCCGCTGGAATTGCAATACGATTATCAGGCCTGATAATCAAACAACCTGGACTAACCTTGAATGACTGCTCAAGGTTAACCGGTGGGAGAGCAAAGGCTGTTTAATTAATGGAGCGGACAACGTCAAATTCTTCGTATAAATCCACGTCTCTGCTAATGAGCGTTTTTAAAAATTCTTCAAGCTCATGCTGAGTCAAAACCAGAGAGGCTTCCTCACTTCCTTTTTTCACTTTTGGGGCTTCCGTGTCATTCATGGTACGCTTCCTTTCTTTTCTAATCCGGTATCTTTAAGGATAGTGCAAGAAAAAGAATTATCCAGTGATTGTTATCAAGCGGATAAAAACTAACGGCTCTTTTTGGGATGAGTTATACTGACCTGTTTTTGTTGAACGTGCTTTAACTGACACGGCAGTGTAACGGATCGTATGAATATTTTACTTGTAAGAATTGGCCGTCTGGGCGATATGGTGATGATCTTGCCCGCGGTGAAAGAAATCCAGCGTTTGTATCCTGAGGCAAGGATTCATGTCATTACCAGTCTGGATGGCATTCGCCTTCTGAAAGCCTTTGGTCTGAGTCCTGAAACAATGGTTCAATACAACAATCATTTTCTGTATCGGTGGTGGGAACTCTACAAAATCAGGCGATTTATTCGCCAACAGTCGTTTGATTTGGTTTATTGTTTTGAGAGGAAAAAACGCACGGTTTCCTGGCTGCCCGCGCAGGCTAAAATAATAGAAGAGAGCCCGCAACTGCAACATTACGCCTGGCGTTGTTTGACATTAGTCACGCCCTCGCCTGAAACGAATTACCAGCGTCATTACCTGCCCTTTAACGCTCAAAAAGCGTCGTTGCTTAATGAATTTTTAGAGGCTCAGGGCATAACGTCCAGTACGGTTTTGATTGGACTGCACCCAACCTACAGCGGATTTAATAAATGGGGTAAGGGCCGGGAGAGTATTCATCGATTGTGGCCTTGGCAACACTTTGCCAAACTGGCTGTGATGCTCGCTGAGTATGGAAAAAACAGGGGCATGGATATTCGGGTGGTGATGGACCTGCTTCCCGAAGAACGAACATTGGGATTGCAAATACAAAAAGCCAGTCAGGGCTGCGCGGTGTTATTGCCGACTGAGCCCGATTTCCAACGGTACCTGTGTTTTCTTCATCGCTTAAATGGCCTTGTGGTAGCCAATACCGGGGTCATGCATCTTGCAGCGGCTCTGAACACGCCGTTGGTGGCTTTATTTTCAGCGCTTCATCCCGGCGACTGCGGCCCTTATATGCCTGAAGAAAACTGTAAGGTTCTGCGCGCTGAAGACACGGCCAACCCGAAACTTGGTTTGCAGGCCATTTCAGTGGACGCCGTTTTTGATGCGGTTCTGGCATTGCTTGCGGCAAATAAATCCGCTCCCATTTAGGAGCGGATTACGGGGTTAGAGGGTAAGCATGAAGGCAACCAGATCCTGCTTTTCTTGGCTGTTAAGCTGCAATTCCAGCACCTGATTAAAAAACTCAACGGTATCATCCAGCGTCAACAGCCGGCCATCATGCAGATAGGGTGGACTGTCTTTAATGCCGCGCAGCGGGAAGGTTTTAATCGGACCGTCCGCACTTTCCATTAACCCATTGACCAGTTCGGGCTTGAAAAAACGCTCGGTGTGGAGGTTATGCATGGTATTGTCCGTGTAGTAGGGCGGTGTATGGCAGGTAGCGCATTGGGCTTTGCCAAAGAATAAAGCCTGCCCGCGTAATTCTGCTTCAGTGGCTTTTTTAGGATCCAGTTTGCCATCCCATCGTAATTTGGGGGCGGGGGGAAAATCCAGCAGTGCCTGAAATTCCGCCATAAAGTGAACCTGGCTGCCGCGTTCGAGAATATTCACCCCTTTTTTCGTGGCAATGACCGGATCCCCATCAAAGTAAGCGGCGCGTTGTTCAAATTCCGTAAAATCCTCAACGGTTTTTAAGGCACGCTGAGAGCCAAAGAGGCGCTGGATATTCACTCCCCTTAAACTGGGGGTATTGATACGGTGCCTGAATTCCTGGGGACGGATATCGCCCACCAGATGGGTGGCTTTGTTGGTGTGTCCGTTTGCATGGCAATCAAGACAGGCAACGCCGCGGCTTGGCGTTAAGGTGCGGCGATCATCGGTCTGGTTAAACTGTTGTTGCGGAAAAGGCGTCACCAGCAGGCGCAGGCCTTCCAGTTGTTTGGGATTTAACAGGCCGTTAAACAAGTCAAAATAATTATTGATGGTGACCAGCTGGCCTTTGGAGACATCCCCCAAGTCCGGACGTGTGGTCAAAAAGATAGCCGGGGGAAACGGCGGCAGAAAATGATCAGGGATATCAAAATCCAGATCAAAGCGGGTCAGATCCCGCTGTTCCTGACGTTTAATCTCATCGATAACAAACTGAGGAAACAGCATGCCGCCCTCGGCATGGTGCGGGTGGGGCAGGGGTAAAAAGCCTTTGGGGAACACGCCTTTTTCCTTGATTTCCTCAGGGGTCATTTTTGACAGGGATTCCCAGGTGACGCCGGCTGGTAATTTGACTCGCACCCCTTCCTGTACGGGTTTGCCGCCGGTCATGGCTGCGGTTTTGGAGGGTTTATTGCTCAAATCATACCGTTGATTCAAGAGCTCGTTGTGTTGTTTGGCCAGGGATTCTTTTTGTGATTCCATGCGCTTGACCACGCTTTGGAAGTCTTCTTTCATAATAACCGGCATATAGCTGGTGGGCGGATCGGCCTGAATCGTCAATGAAAGGGCGCCCAGCAATGCGAAAGCCAGACCTTGCTTTTTCGTATGCATAAAATAATCCTTATTCTGATTTTCCCTTATTGATGTCTGTAAAGGAAGGCAAGACGTGAGTTTTTTATTATAAGGTCTATGATTACACAGTGAAAGTCTTTCCCTGCATGCCCCGCCAATAAAGAGTTGTTTTATAATTAACATATCACTCCGTGGATTGAAGGAACAACCATGAGGCGGGTACCATTTAAAAAGTCCCTGGTGGGCTCTATCGGTGTAGAGCTCGAATTTCAAATTGTCTCACCACAGACCTATACCTTGATTCCGCGGGCAAAGGATCTTATCCGCAGCATCCGTGAAAGTGATTTCAGCAGGCAAATCATTCCTGAAATTACCCAGAGCATGATTGAAATCAATTCGTCCGTTCATCATTCTCCTGCTGAACTGCTCCGGGAATTTGCGGCAATTCATGATTTTTTAATGCACAAGGCTGAGGCATTGGCCATTCGATTCTGCGGGGGCGGGGTTCACCCGTTTCAACGATGGAACCTGCAAAAAATATTTCCAACGTTACGCTATAAAAATTTATCGCAGAAATACCGATACCTGTCCAAGCGTTCCACGGTTTTTGGACAGCACATCCACGTGGGCTGTGCCAGTGCCAGGGATGCGCTTTACCTCACGCATGCGTTGGGTCGTTATGTGCCTCAGTTTATCGCCTTAAGTGCCTGTTCCCCTTTCTATCAGGGGGTGGACACAGGGTATTATTCGTCCCGCTCCACGATATTTACCAATTTTCCCATGAGCGGTGTCATCCCCTACTTCCTGACCTGGGAAGAGTTTTCAGACTATTTTTATAAGTTGCGGCGCCTGGGTGTGATTAAAAGCATGAAGGATTTTTACTGGGATGTGCGGCCAAAACCTGAGTTCGGCACCGTGGAAATCCGGGTGTGTGATACGCCGCTCAGCATGAAAAAGGCAGTGGATATCACGGCTTATGTTCAGGCGCTGGTGTTTTATCTGTTGCGTGAGAAACCCATCACCATTTCCCACGATCTGTATTACCTCTATAACTACAACCGTTTTCAGGCAAGCCGCTACGGCTACGAAGGGGAATTCATCCATCCTGACTCGCAGACTAAACTAGTCATTCGTGACGATATTCTGCACACCTGGGAAAACATCCAGGATGTGGCGGATGAATTAAATTCGCGGGAAGCGATTGAGCGTTTACTTGAAGGGGTAAAGACAAATCAAAGCGATGCACTCTACTTAAGAGACATTTACAAGGAAAAAGGAACTTATCCGCAAGTGGTGGCAGCACAATGTCAACGTTGGGCTGAGCCTCTGATGTAGCTGACTTAACCCAATGCCCGTTGTGATGGTTGTCCAGCCAGGAGGTAAAGGGGAGCAGGATACTCCCCTTGCCGATGATTAATCGAAACGCTTACAGGTCATGCCCCAGCAGGCACCAAAACAGGTGGATAAGGCACCGATAAAGAACAGCACGAAAATAACAAACCCGTTCCAGGCTAAGTTGGAGGGGCTTGTATCAATTCGCATGCTGTTATCAGCAGCGGCTTGCTTTTGAGCCTCAGGCGCTGAAGCGCTCGGTTTCACTGCTTCCGTGTTGGCTGTGACTACGGGAATCATTTGTTTTACCGAATGAGGAATGGCGGTCGGGTAATTGGCAACGTATTGGCTAATGTGGCCAATGGCTACGGCGCTTAACAATAAAGCCACCGTCCAGGTTGTAAAACCATACACAATGCCAAGGTTTCTTTTGGGGCAGTAAAGACGGCCAAGATAGCCTGCGGCGTAACCGGCGGTCAGCATGGAGGCGATTAAGCCAATCACTACCCCGAGAAAGCCGCCAATTGCCAAAACGATGGCGCCATTACTGCTTAAAGTGAAGAGACTGAGACCAATGGCCATACTAAACAGGGTCAGTAAAAATCCGAGTCCTACCCCGATCAGCGCACCGACAAAGATTGCTGTCCAGGAAATACGCTTGAAATGATGATGGTGGATTGTGCAGTGTTCTTCATGAACCTCTTGCACAGGGATGGTTTGTTCAATCATGATAGCTTTCCTTGTCTATAGTCCATTAAATTAAAAGACGCGAGATACTAGCCAAATCAACACTAAAACACTTAATGGTACGCCCAGTAACCAGGCAATCAGGTATTTAAGCATTTTTTTTCTCCTTATAAAACACCAAAGATGCCAGCGCATCTTTGGTGTTTGCTTTTGTTATTGCTGAGTAGTCCCATAATAATTATGGATTGTTGTGCTCCAGTTGGGACTGGACATATCAGGCCAATGATCTTTATCAAAGCCCGGAGAGTTTTTAAGTCTCTCTTTACTGATATTGATGATGTAACACTCGTTTTCCTTATCATAGGAAAAAGTGGACCAGGGCAGGGCAAATAATTTGTCACCCATGCCAAACAAGCCTCCAAAAGACAATACGACATAGGCGACATGTCCGTCCAATTTATCAATCATCAGGGCTTCAATTTTACCAAGGTCCTCGTCCTGAAGGTTCCTTACTTCAGCGCCAATGACATCATTGGCGTTTACTATTAAGCTTGTCATAATGATTCTCCTTGTACTTCCGTTTACTCCGGGTTAACTGAATAACGGCCGTTATTCAGCTAATGAATCATGCCCGGAAAGCGTTAGCTGATCGTCAACCCCTTGCACACCTTTGACAGAGTTTACGACAGTCATAATGGCTTGCTTCTGTTGAGCGGAAGCGACCTCACCGGATAAAATGACTTTTCCGTTTTTGGTTTCAACGCTCACAGACCAGCTGGGGATGTCTCTTCCCATGATGTCCGATTTTAAGATGGCCGCTTTCACTTTGGCTGTGATGTAGGTGTCTGCCAAGGGAGCCCGGCTGTCTTTTACGGTCAGGTTATCGGCATTGACATCACCAATCCCTTCCACGGATTCGGTAAGTATGACCACTTTTTCATAGTCGGTATCGGAGGCTAACTGCCCGTCCAAATAAACAATCCCGTTAGTGACAGTGACTTTGACATCGGGGTATTGCGCCAAAGCGGCTTCGACAGCATGCTGAAAGTCAGCGTCGCTGGTTTTAACGGTTGCCGTGCCTTCCGTCGCCGTTCCCTCCGTCGTCGTGGTTGTTGTTACGGGCGTTGTGGTTGTGGTCGTCGTGTCAGCTGGGACGGCATTCGCGCCGACCAAGGGGCTGAACGACAGGCCGCCCAAAATGAGAAGGGCTGTTGCTTTCAAACGTAATCTATCCATGATATCTACCTCTATTAATGTCCCGGTTTTATGCAATAGCGGTATTTAATAAATCAGAGATTAAAAGAAGCATCATTTCCTATTGTGCTTCAATTAAACAGAGAGCCATATCCAACTATAAAACCGCCTTAAATTTTAATCTATACAGGATTTATATTAATCCATAAAAATATGGCTTGTCTTAAGATTAGACCATTGTGCGATTTTTGGCAAAAAATTTAACTATATATATCAAGTAGATGTTTGTTTTTAATTTAAAAAATACACGGATGAGTTATCGCCAGAAATCAATATTCTGGCGATATTTTTTTCTTAGTTTCTTGGAGTGTTGTTTTGACGTGAATTAACATTTCTTTGAGACGCTTCATCACGGCTATAGGATTGTTTTTCTTGCTTTTTATTGTCTCGAATGTCAGCTCTTTCTTTGCTGTCGCGAGCGGTTCGAGAGAGGTTTGAGTCGTGGCGTTTTTCTGATTTGTCCGCATTATTTTTATCATGATTCGGGTGGAATCGGGCATTGTCTGATGCGGAATTAATTTTTTGTTGGCCATGATGTCCCTGATCGTTTCTTTGTGTCATTTTTCATTTCCTTATGGATTAATTAATAAAGACAGCAAAATTAATAGTAGTCTCTGTTTTTTAATATTTCCAATAATTGAAACATTTTTTTTATCGCCTTGTTTGTATTGCAATTTTTTATTTCATTGTCATGCGGGTGGCGGAGAGCTTCGGCCTATGGTGGCGTCAATTTCCTGCTCATTGAACGCGGGTGTTTTACTAATAAACATACCGTGTTTTCCTGACGCGGTGGTGACGGCAGAGGTTTCTTTCTTCCAGTAGTGTTCGAGCCATTGATTTAACTGATCCGTAGTTGATTTTCTTTTTATTATGACCGGGATCAAGGCTCGCCAGGCGAAGCGCGTTAACTGGTTTTTATCGGCCAGAAAATCCGCTGCTGCCTGCAAGGCCGGCAACTTGTTGATGTGCTGCTGAATGAAGGCGTAGTCATCCTCAGTCAATTGATCATGGAGATGGTTTAAGCGCGGTAAGAAAAGCAGTAAGGCATTGCCGTGAGCAGGATGCGTCAACAGGCAACGGCGGATGGGCGGGGTAAACAAGCCCATTTCGCTCAGTAAGCACAAGTGCTCCAGTGTCTCCTGCTGCTGTTTAGGCGATAACGTCACAAGGGCCAGGAAATCGTCAGGAACCACTTGATTTTTTTTGGCTAAGCGCTGAATTTTATCCTGAAGCTTAAGTCTTACTGCGACGGTTTGAGCATTCAGCAGTAAATCGAAAGTGGACTGGTTCAGTGCATTCCAGCCAGCAAGCGCATGACAAATTGCTGATAATTTTTTAAACTCCGTTTCTGATGAAAAAAGCCGCTTGAGAATGGTGTTGTCAAGAGCGGGCAGTTGTTGCAGGAGTTTAAGGGTATGAATGGCAGTTATTTTGGTGAAGGCGAGCGCTTGACAACACAGGGTGTGGTCGGTGGTTAGATTGCACTGTTTTAGCGTATAAATAAGTCCCAAAAAAACGTCGGTTTCCCTTAGAAAAAGCAGTGAAAATTTTTCAGGATTTTCTGCCTCAAACAAGCGTATTAATTGACATATATTCTCATCAAATAACGTGGTTTCAATGCTGTCAAACTGACTGTCGGTATGCAGCGAGTCCACTGCAATCAATCGGGCAAGGTCATCCGGATCCCAGCCGAGCTTATTGTCAGAGAGGCGACGTCTTAGCGCATCACGGCGTTGGTCAAGATCACGTTCTGCCACAACAAATTGCAGGAACGAATCCAGGTGTTGTTTTCCTTGAAGCATGGGGTCGGTTAAAAACAGCAGCGGCAGGTTTGCCTCATGCACTAAGGCCGCCGGTGTTTTCCCACCCGCGCCAAGGGAAAAAAGACGGTATTGCGGGTATGCCAGCAACACGGCTCGACCGTATTGCTGCAACAGGTAGATACCGGCGGGTTCATCGGTCGATCGCAGGCTTTCGAAGGAGTCCAGTACCAGTCCTGAGGAGGAATTCCACAGGTAACCATGGGCGACAATCTCATAATCCGAGTAACGGATTGCCCCTTGCAGATCGCAAGGAGGACCGGCACCAGGCTTCTTTTCTTTAAGCAGAACCAGAAAGCCATTGTTCTCAAAACGCAGGCCGTCACGGACAATGGATTCACTGGCTGCCCCCATGGACTGGCAGCAGTGGTTGATTTCCCCAAGCAGGTAGGCGTTAGGATCATTCGCCGGCAGTTTGACGAGACTATACCCTCTGTAACCAAAATCCCTGCCTTCAATAACAAGGCCTGGCAGCCTGTCACGGGTTTTAATGAGCGGCCTGAGTGCCAGGCATTGGTCAAACAGGCTTTGCGGACGATTGTATTGGTAACAGAGGCTGGCGAGTTCGGGGTATTCTCTGGCACGCTCATAACGCAAAGCGGCGGCCTGTTGTATGGCAGCGATCAAAGTCAGTCTGTTTTTCTTTAAGCCCTGCTCAATGGCCTGGGCCTGTTGTAAAAGAAGAATGGCGATTTGACCATGCAATGCAATGAGTTTGCGCCATTGTTCAACTTTTTTAATGGGCGGATCGTTGATAGGCAAATCAGGCTTAAGGCTGTCGGACAAGGGTTTGTCAAGCGATGCGCCATGCGTGTTTACATGACTTTCAATGCGTGCAAACGGATTGCGGCCCGGAGTATACCCATGCCAGACTAGCATCTTGTAAGCCTGTAAGCCGATGGCTTCATCGCCTGCCCCGCTTTTTTCGAGGTAAAGGTTAACCATTTTGCCTATTTTAAAAAAAAGGCTGAATTGCTGGGCCGCTTCGTCATCGTCCCGTTCAAAAAAAAGATAACGGGCATTTAACGGCTTAAAAAAAGCAAAAATCGTTTCATCATCCGGTATTTCATACCCAGGCATTGCTGGGCCCAATGGGTCTTCCTGATTGCCATACAATACCCCTTCCAGTTCGGAGCCTGTCTGACGCAGCATCCGCCTGAAATGCAGAGACAAATCACTATCCTCGGTAATAGCCTGAAATTTTTCTTTGATACAGGCAATAATGAAATGCCTGCGTTGCGCCTGTCTGGCAGGGGGAACCTGGGAAAGATCAAGGCGGGCATGACCGGCTAAGACGTATTGATAATACTCAGAAAGCGAGGGCTTCATGGGGCAGCTCGTTATCGGCCATAATCAAAACATAGCACAACAATTGCTGTTTTTTGGTCAACTGTATCAATCGGTAACAGAGATGGTTATATCCTGCGCATGCGACAACCCGTGGTCGTCCACCACGCGTACAATAAAATGCCCAGGCTTTGCCTGCCACCAATAGGTTTCATCACGGGATGTTCGGGTGAGATAGGTGTCATTAATAAACCAATAGAGAGTCGCTACATCGGCATCGGTCACCGCACTTAAAGGAATCCTGGTTGTTTCTGCGGAGTGAGCCTGAATCATGTAGCGCAGTTCATGCTGGGGCGAGGTGATCTGCGGCGGTAAGCCTATGCTGCTGATGCGTTCGCAACCCGGTTCGTAGACCGGGGGAGAGCGGCGTTGAATTCCTGCTTTTTTGAAAATCCTGAGTAGATCAGACGGCCAGAATTCGTACACTTCGAAATGCGTGTATTCATTAAAATGGCAAGTCCTTAATCCGGTGCGGCTGTCGATCGCCACTTCCCGGTAGATGGTATCGCTTTTTATGGGCGATTTGCCAGGGATAAACCAGGTCCGCTCCGTCTCTTTGCAATAGCGGGTTGGCAACATGCCTGAGGCTTTACAGACCTCGATCTGCCGTAAATTCATGGTTTGAGGGGCTTGGCGCAGGTTGGGCAGGGGACCGTATTCCTGTCGAATCGCTTCCGCGACTTCAAAAAACAAAGGGGCCGCGATGTCTTTGCCCACCAGGGCTGGGTTGCTTTTGTTATTAAAATTGCCAACCCACACGGTAAGAACATAAGGGCCAAAAACACCGACGGTCCAGGCATCGCGAAAACCGGAGGAGGTGCCGGTTTTCCAAGCGATTTTAAGCTTGTCCTGGTTAAAAGGATGAGACACGCCAGGTCCTGGCGTCTGCGTCAGCATATCCAAAACCAGAAAACTGGCTTCCGGACTTAACAGGCGTTTGCCGGCATCCCGACCGTCATTGGCCTGCGCGCGCAATTCATGCCACACCCCCTCATTGGCCAGCATGGCATAGAGGGAGGTCAGTTCTTTCATCGTCAATTCCGCACCGCCCAAACTGAGCGCCAGTCCATAATAGGAGGCGGGTTTGAGTTGAGTGACCTGAGCTTCAACCAGCAACTGATGCAAATCAGGATGACTGAGCTGGTTGGCCAATGCAATGGCAGGGATGTTGCGGCTTAAGACCAGGGCGTCCCTGGCCTTGATCGGGCCCATGAAATCATAATCAAAATTTTCAGGGTTGTAGGCGCCAAAACGGTGGGGAACATCTTTCAGCACAGTGGCGGGATGGATTAAGCCCTGATCCAGAGCGAGGGCATAAATAAAGGGTTTCAGGGTGGAACCCGGCGAGCGTTTAATGTCCGTGCCGTTGATTTGCCCGCCGATGTGCTGATTAAAAAAATCAGCCGAACCAACCATGGCTTTAATGCCCATGCTGCGCGTGTCCACCAGTAGGAGGGCGGCATTGTCTACGCCCAACCGTTTGGTTCGGGTTAAGTAGTGATGCAGGACACGCTCGGCAATGCGCTGCAGACGACTATCCAGCGTGGTTGTGACGGTGGTGGGCAGGGGGTGGCTCTTTGTCAGGGAATTAACAAAATGAGGTGCTGAAAAGGGCATCTGGCGGATACTGCGCATCGAGAGAGGCAGGCTCATGGTTGCCTTGAATGTGTGGTCTTGCGGGTGTAGGGAAAGCCAACGTTTGAACAATTTGTTACGGATGCTTTGCAACTGCCGATTATCAGGGGTACGGTGTGCAGGATTTTGTGGAATCACACTGAGCGTCAATGCTTCAGGCAGCGTTAGCTGCTTTGCCGGTTTGTTAAAGTAAATCAGGCTTGCAGCCCCCACCCCCTCGATGTTATTGCCGTAGGGTGCAAGATTTAAATAGGCTTCAAGAATCTCGTTTTTGCTGTAATGCCGTTCAAGCTGTAAGGCGCGGGCCATCTGCATCAGCTTGCCGGAAACCGTTTTGGAGTTTAAGTGAAAGCGGATGCGTGCCAGCTGCATCGTAATGGTTGATGCTCCCAGCCGCCGTGTTCTCATCACATACGTCTGCCAGATGGCTTTGCCAAGAGCAAAGGGGTTGATGCCCGGGTGCCGATAAAAGTATTGATCTTCCTGCAGCAGCGTCGCTTCAATTAAGGGGGATGCAATGGCTGACCGGGGGGTGTAGAGTCGGTATTGGTCGTCATGGCTTAAACTGAGCCGTAAGAGTTGCCCCTGTTCATCGAAATAAGCCCGCGAATAATCGACGCCCTCAAGCAGCGGCGGTTTGGGAATGAAAAAATAAGCAGCCGATCCACTGACAAACAGCAAAACAAATATTATTCTAGAGGGTCTGAGGAATTTCATGGCCATACTATACCGCAACCGCATGCGAGTGGGTTATTTTTTCCCGTCAATTCGATAAAAAAGATAAAAAAATGGACTTTGAATACCTCAAGCAAATTGAATTATTAAGTGCCACCCTTTCATTGGACCCAACATGAATAACAATCCTGTTTCACGTTTCTTTGCTGCACTGGGCTCTGTCCTGTCGCGACTCGTTGGTCGTATCAGCTGGAGTTCTCCGCCCTGGGTCCAGGAATTAGGTCAGCGAGCCCGCCGTAAACCCGCGCAATTCGTTGGTACCCTGGTTTCGGCCCTCATTCTGGTGGCGGCACTGGCTTATGCCTATCAATGGTATAAAAACCGCCCGGTTCCCGAACTGATTACCGCGAGGATTACAGCACCTGAAATAACCCCCGTGGGGGATGAATTAATTCCTGAACCGGTGATTTTTGATTTTGGTGTGAACCGGGATGGCGGGTTGCAGAGCCAATCGGTGGCCCCTCTAAAGCTCATCGGCAAGGAGGTCACTGAAGGCATTACGCTGTCTCCCGAGATCCCAGGTCTTTGGAAATGGGAAAATGATCACCGTCTGATTTTTACCCCCAACCAGGATTGGCCTGCTGGTCAAACCTATCAGGTCACGCTGGATAAAACCGCTGTCGCCGACAGCAGTCGGATGGACACCCTGACGTATCGTTTTGCAACCCAACCGTTCAACGTCAAAATCAGTCAATTGAAATTTTATCAGGATCCGGTAAAACCCAATGTACGGCAGATAGTAGCCACCGTGCGATTTAATTACCCTGTGGATACGTCCAGTTTTGAAAACAACACCCGGTTGATACTGGAAGCCATTAAAAAAGACAAACTGGATCTGGCCGCACAACAGTATCAATTTACAGTCACGTATGGCAAGCACAACCGCGTGGCGTATTTGCGTTCAGAGACGCTGCAACTGCCCGAAATCTCGCGTTACCTCGTCTTGTCCATCGGCCCCGGGGTTAAATCAGCCAGTCAATCGAGTGAAACGGAGGCGGCGGTCAGCAGGAACGTGCTGCTTCCTGACATGGGCAGTTACTTTAAAGTGGTTAAAGTGGATGCCACCATTGTACGCAATAACAATGATCAACCGGAACAGGTTCTGAATCTGGAAACGTCCGTGGGTGTCAATGAGGCAGAATTAAGCAAATACCTGCATGTCTACCTGCTGCCTGAGGATTATCCCGCCACGCGTACACAAGGCGAGATTAAAAATTATCAGTGGCAGAATCCTGGTGAAGTCACAGCAAACATCCTGGCGCTGGCCACACCGCTTAATAAAACAACCATTCCTGCTGCCCATCATTTCGCTACGCTGCACAGTTATCAATTCACAGTGAATGAACCCCGTTACCTGTACGTCAAACTCAACAAAGGCATCAAGAGTTTTGGCGATTTCGTCTTAAGCAGTGACTACGCGGCAATTATCAAAGTGCCGGAGTTCCCGCGCGAAATCGGCTTTTTACATAAAGGCGCTCTGCTGGCCTTAAACAGCGAGCGGAAACTGTCGGTGACCGTGCGCGGGCTTTCTGCTGTTAAATTTGAAATTGCCCGGGTTATGCCGGATAACATCAATCAGCTGGTGACGCAGACACAGGGGGATTTTAATAACCCGTATTTCATCAATCAAAGCTTTAATCAGCAGAACATCAGTCAGCTTTTTTCTGAGATACGCCAGTTCGATAACTCGGATTTAAGCAGACAGCAGTATACGGCGCTGGATTTGGGCAAGTACGTCAACACCGAGATCAACAGTCAGGGACCGCAGGGTTTATTCCTGCTCAAGGCCACAGGCTGGGACATGAGCAACAATACCCCGCTTGATGTCAAAAACAGCCGCTTGATTTTGATGACGGATTTAGGCTTGATTGTTAAAGACAACAGCGACAAATCCCATGATGTGTTTGTGCAGTCGATCACGGGAGGGACTCCCGTGGTGAATGCCATGGTCGCGGTTTTGGGTAAAAACGGGCTGCCGGTATTAACACGTTTTACCGATGCGCAGGGTCGCGCCAATTTCCCTCCCCTCAATGATTTTATCGAAGACAGGGAGCCTGTGGCTTATTTAGCCAGTTTCGGCAGCGATGTCTCGTTTATTCCCTACAACAATCCCGGCCGGCAATTGAATTATTCCCGTTATGATGTCGGAGGGGTTTACAATGCCGATGAGAAAAACCGTCTCAGTGCCTTCCTGTTTACTGATCGCGGCATTTATCGCCCTGGGGATGAGGCGCACATTGGCGTCATTGTCAAACAAACGTTCGCCAAACCTCAACCTGCGGGTTTACCCCTTCAGGCCACGGTCACTGATCCGCGTGGCACGACCGTTCTGGATAAAAAATTCACCCTGGATGCGTCAGGTTATATGAGTTTTGATGTCGCAACCAATGCTACGTCTCCCACGGGACCATATTATGTTAACCTCTACATCGTGAAGGATAACCAGGCTGACAGTTACTTAGGCTCGGTGAATTTCCGCGTGTCTGAGTTTCAGCCGGATCGCATGCGCATCACTTCGCAATGGTCGCAGCCTCGCTCGGAAGGCTGGATGTCGCCTGCCGATTTAAGCGCTAAAGTGGGTCTTTGGAATCTGTACGGCGCCCCTGCGGCTGAGCGCACTGTCAGCGCCAAAATTTTACTGACCCCGCAACGCGTGGCCTTTGATAAATACCCCGATTATGTTTTTGCCGATCCCCTGCTTGATCCTGACAAACCCGCGAAAGTGTTTACGGATAATTTGCCGGAGACTAAAACGGATGCGGACGGCATGGCGGTATTTAATCTGGACCTTGAGCGATTTGACAAGGCGACGTATCAGTTGACCTTTTTTGCTGAGGGCTTTGAAGCCCAGGGTGGTCGAAGTGTCGCTACGCAATTGACGGCTTTGGTCAGTCCTTTAAGCTACCTTATCGGTTATAAACCGGATGGCGATTTAAAGTACATCAAGCAGAATACTGCTCGACAAGTCCAGTTTATCGCCATCGATCCCCAGTTAAAGCCTATGGCTGTCAACGACTTGAAACTGAACCTTTACTCATTAAGGCCGGTTTCAACACTGGTTAAAAAACCGGATGGTACTTATCAATACCAATCCATTATTCAATCCACGCTGGTGAACAGCCAGCCGCTTGCTATTGCTGAACAGGGCATTCAATACCCCCTGCCGACTAATCAGATCGGTGATTTTTCCGTTCGGGTGATGGATAAAAATAATACCGAGTTGAGTCAATTCACCTTCAGCGTGGTTGGCGAAAGCCAAATTCCGCTGGCAAAAAATGCCGAATTAACCGTCAAGCTCAGCAAGGAAGAGTACAACGCGGATGAAGACATTGAGCTGCAGATTACTGCGCCTTATACTGGTGCCGGGTTAATCACCATTGAGCGGGATAAAGTCTATGCAACCCAGTGGTTTAAAACGGAGACGACCAGTTCGGTCCAGACTATTCACATTCCTGCCGATTTTGAGGGCAACGGCTATGTGAATGTCGCCTTTGTTCGGGATTGGAATTCACCTGAAATCTTTATCAGTCCTTTAAGTTACAGCGTGATTCCTTTTAAGGTCAGCCATGACAATCATGCGGTGAAAATTGCACTCAACACGCCGCAACTGGCAAGACCCGGTGAAACGTTTACCATCGAATACCAGACGGACAAGCCCGGGAAAATCATCGTGTATGCTGTCGATGAAGGCATTTTGCAGGTGGCTAACTATGAGGTGCCCGATCCGTTAAGCTTCTTTTTCCAGAAAAGAGCACTCGAAGTGTTGACGCAGCAAACGGTTGATCAGATTCTGCCTAAATTTGTTCAGGAGCGTGAATTGTCGACGGTGGGCGGCGATGGCGGCGAAGAGTTCCTGGCGAATCACTTAAACCCATTCAAACGCAAAACCGATTTACCCGTGGTATATTGGTCAGGGATTATGGACGCGGATCAAACCCCGAGGCAGGTCCAATACCAGGTGCCGGATTATTTCAGTGGTACTTTAAGAGTCATGGCGGTTGCCGTGGCCGAGGATGCCGTCGGTGGGGCGAGTAAGGAATCGCAGGTGCGCGGGCATTTTGTCATCAATCCCAATGTGCCCACGTTTGTGGCTCCGGGGGATGAGTTTGAAGTGACGGCGAGCATTGCCAATAACATCAAAGACTCAGGGGATGCTGCTGCCATTGATGTCGCGCTGACGGCTACTCCCGGATTGGAGATTATGGGGGATGCCAAGACCACGCTGACCATTGCTGAGGGCAAGGAAAAGACGGTCAGTTATAAATTACGGGCTAAATCTGTCCTTGGTTCCGCCTCGGTGACTTTCGTAACCAGTGCAGGGGATAAGTCCAGTAAAATGGAGGCCACCTTAAGTATCAGGCCCCCGACGGCTTTCCTCACCTCGGTTAAAAGCGGCAGTACCACCAGTGGAGCCAAAAGCCTGACTCTGGATAGAAACCTGTACCCCGAATACAGGCATGTCGAGGCAGCGATGTCCAGCAGCCCGCTGATTCTCATCACGGGTCTGGAGCGCTATTTAAATGATTATCCCTATGGGTGTACGGAACAATTGACGAGTAAGGCGCTGCCTTTACTGGCCATGGGTAAGCAGCCCTGGTTTAACAGCAGCGCCGCCTCCATTACCGATCGGTTGACAACGACCTTCCAGATGCTTGGACAACGTCAGATGACCAGCGGGGGGTTTAGCTACTGGCCAGGAATGACAGCCAGTGACAGTGATCGCTTTGTTTCTGTCTATGCCATGCACTTTATTACGGAAGCGAAAGCGCAGGGTTATAACATTCCCAATGAACTGTATTATGCGGGCATGGCCTTTTTAAAAGAACTGGCCGCTCAAAATCCCCGAAATCTCGAAGACGCGAGGTTACAGGCCTATGCCATTTATCTATTAACCCGCAATGAAGTCGTTACGACCAATTACTTAACCAACCTGCAACTTTATCTGGAAAAAGAGCAGGCGAAAGTCTGGCGTGAGGACATTCTCGGGGCTTACATTGCTGCCAGTTATCAATTGCTGAAAAGCGAGGATGAAGCGCAGCAACTGATCGGCCGCTACAAGGCGCCTGTCGATGCCTCATCCACTGATTTTTATAGCAAATCGATTGCCAATGCCCAATACCTTTATTTAGTCGCCAGCCATTTCCCGGAAAGGCTCGGAAAAATGACTGACCAGTACGTTATCCCACTGGTGTCGGCGATGAATAATGGCGAAATCAACACCTTGCTGGCCGGTTATTCCAGTTTGGCGCTGGGTGCGTATGCCCAGGCCGTGGAAGCGGATGGTTCGGGAAGCTTCTCAATGACCGAAACCCTGGCGGATAATACATCCAAAGCATTACCCGCCAGCAATCCCGTTTTCCAGAAGGCGCTATTGGAACGCGAGGTTAAGGAAATTACCTTTAATAATCCAGGAAAGCAGTCTATTTTTTATCAACTGATTCAGGCGGGCTTTGATCAACAGGCACCCACTGAGGCCTTGAAGCAAGGGATAGAGATTGACCGTGAATACCGTAATCTGGATGGCGATGTTATCGACGCCATTGCCCTGGGTAAAGAGATGGAAGTCCATATTCAGGTCAGGGCATTGGATGATCGGTACTTGAATAACGTGGCCATTGTCGATCTGTTACCGGGGGGCTTTGAAGTCGTTAGGGATTCCGTGAATGCGAAATACCTCGATTATGCTGATGTGCGTGAAGACCGCGTCATCTTCTTCACCGGCCTTGGCTCTGAGGCGACTGAAATTGTTTATCGTATTAAAGCGATTAATAATGGGGAATACATCGTACCGCCCGTGTATGCCCAGGCGATGTATCAGCCCAATGTTCAGGCTTACAGCGCCGCTGGTAAGTTAAGCGTCACTGCAGAGGAGTAATCCTTGAAAAATCAGGATTTTGGGGGAGTAAAATAGCGTACGCAACGCACTCTCTCAAAATCATCTTCGCCCGAATCATGGTGAGCCTGGTCTGAAAAATAAAGATCCCAGGCACTGTATTCGGGATAACCTGCAAATTCGCTAGAACTCCAGTAATAGTCCTTCGCAAAACCACCGATTTCCTTGTGATGCTTATAAAGACAGTGCAGTTGCTTTTTAGCGGGCAGAAACCAGTCACGGTAACAGGGTTTATCGTCCTTGCAGGGAGTATTGCCTGCCGCATCGACTTCATAATCAAGACAGAGTTTCGCAGCGTAACTGGAGTCATCACCTAATTTTTCTCTAATTGCCTGGCTATTCGCCAAACCATCCGTTTCGCTTTGGGCGGAAGGGCCAATGGCAATTCCCTGTCCCCCCCAACTGATGCCATCACTGTTGTCTTTGTTTGCGGCGATAAGGTTATAAAGATCCCCGTTGCTCTGCAGGCAGGCAACCACGCCGCCTTCATACGCGCGACCATAATGAAGCGTTTCGTCTGGGTTTGAGGCGAAGGCAGGCAGGTTGAGCAAGGCAATAAAACACACTGAGAGAGTGATTTGACTGGTCCCTTTCATTTCTCTTCCTTATCGATGGTCAGGGTAACGCAGCAGTTTCTCTCAGTATAGTTAAGGGCAGATGATTCTGCTTATTGGTATTTCAAGGGCTGATTTTCTGGCGCTGTGGGTGCTTGTTTTACAGGGCGCACGATAAAAAAGCCAGAGGAATGGGTGTCGGTCTGAAGGGGAGTAGTATTCCCTGCCTGCGGCGGCTCAGGCGCTTCGTCTAACGGGGGTGGGGCTATGAAGCTGTAGAGATCAACCTCGCCAGGCATGGCAGGAAAATGTTGGGCAACTTGCTGTAACAGTTCAGGACTCAGGTAGTCAGGGGATAAAATTTTAAGGCTCGTCAGAATGTCATACACATCGTTACTGACAATTTGAATGAAGCGATTTTGCGACAAGGTTAAAGCCAGATGATAGGCTTCGTTATGTTTATTGCATTTCAGGGGTATTTTGGTTTGAGTCAGGCGAAAATACACTTTAGACAAGGCTTCCGATTTGACTTCAAACGCTATTTTGACCCCCAGGCACCCGGACGTAATACGAACGGCAGTGACGCTGTATAAATGTGGTTGCTTTTCTGAGAAAGTCTGGATTTTTGGGCGGTTATCCGCTTTTTCAGCCGGGGTGTTCGCCTCAAGCAGACTCAATCGGTTGGGGGTATTGTCCGCGGAAAAGGCTTTGGGTTTAGGTTTTTTCTTCTTAAAAAAGTCTAAGAATTTATCAAGTTTCAATTTCATGCAACAGCCTGATGGGTTGAATTGGGTGACCAGCATTTTGCGAATAACGACGGCAGTTAGCAAGACGATTAACCGTCAAATGAATTGAAACGAGGTAAAAATAATTTTTCAAAGGTAATTGCGGAACAAGTTGTACAAATTTAAAATAACCTCCAACCGAGTGACTCTGTTGTTCTCCACGTTCAAAATGAATAATCATTACCCAAGGATAATAAAATGACTACACGTAAAGGCAATGCAGCTTGTATTGGCTTGTTTCTCGTAAGCCTCCTTGCCAGTTTTAATTGCCAGGCCTGGTCAGCGGTAAGCGTTGGTGTGGGCTGGTATGGCGGCAATACCCATTATCACCCCGGCTATGGGCCGCGCGCTTATTATTACGATCCAGGCCCTTACTGGGGTCCTCCTGTACCCAATGTCATTATCAATGTGCCAGTGGAAAATTATTATGTTCCACGCTGCCAGGAGTATGAGGTTTGCGATAATTATTATGATGAATGCTGGATAGAAAGACGCTGCAATTAAGCCGCTGTCTTGCGGGCTGCAGGCTTTTGCAGGCAGCCAGCTTGTTTGATTTTTAAACTTAACACTATTTTTTCACCTGGTTTTAAAAAATAATGGTCTTTTTAAGTTAAAATAACGGGTATTGTTTCAAGCGGTTTTCCATTATGCCTTTTGCCCATGTGTTATTAGCCCTGGTTGTGGTGCTTGTCTGGGGTGTTAACTTCCTTTTTGTTAAATTCGCCCTGGATGAAATGTCCCCCTTGCTGCTCTGCGCCCTGCGCTTTGTGCTGGCAAGCCTGCCGGCTGTTTTTTTTATTAAACCGCCGAAGGTCCCGTTTACCTTAATTGCCTCCTATGGTCTGGTGATGTTTGCCCTGCAGTTTTCTTTGTTGTTTTTGGGCATGCATGCCGGCATGACTCCCGGAATGGCTTCGCTGATTATTCAGGTGCAGGTTTTTTTCAGCCTGTTCTTTGCCGTGGTTTTTTTAAAAGAGCAGCCTCATCTGTTGCAGATCATGGGAGCCATCGTTTCATTTGCCGGCATCGGCCTTGTCGCCTTGCATCTGGATAGCCACATCACCTTAACCGGATTCCTGTTCATTCTTGCTGCTGCCGCCACCTGGGGTATTGGCAATCTGATTACCAAAAAATTTCAAGGCGTCAATATGATGGCGGTGGTGGTTTGGGGCAGCTTTGTAGCCAGTATCCCCATGCTGCTTTTATCCCTCCTGCTGGAAGGGCCGGCGAGCATGGTTTACACCTACCACCATATCAACTGGCTGGGCATTGGTTCTCTGCTTTACATTGTGTACATCTCCACCTGGGTGGGCTATGGGGTATGGAACTGGCTAATAAGCCGTTACCCGGTCGGTATGGTGGTTCCCTATACGTTATTAGTACCCGTCGTCGGCGTTTTCAGTTCAATCATTGTATTAGGTGAGCCCTTTGAGCTTTGGAAAGTGGCAGCCGGCTTGCTGGTTATTTGCGGTTTAATGATTAATATTTTGAGTACGCGTCTAGCCCGAGTCAAATTACAACCGGCGACCTAACCCGGAAAGGGATGGAAAAAGGTGGCTTCATGCTTGTTATGAAACAGATTTAAAACCCGGGAATTGGGAATGTTTTGCAATTCCCTGAGGATTTGCAGATCCGTTTCCCCCTGCAGTTTAATGGTAAAAATCAATTGCTTCGCTTTTCCTGAAGCTATCCATTGTTTGATCAATCGGAAAGCCCGCTCGGGATAGCAGGCCACGTCGGACAGCACCCAGTCATAGGGTTCCGTCAGTTTATCGGGATGAAGTGCGAAAGCACTTTGCTTTAGGAAATGAACGCGCGGCAAGCGTGCGATTGGATCAGCCAACGGTGCTTTGTCAACCGCCGTGACGCTGGCGCCCAGACTTTGCATGACAAAGGTCCAGCCGCCGGGTGAGGCTCCCAAATCAAGGGCTTTTTCCCCTGCTTTGGGATAATGGTTAAGCAGGGTCAGGGCTTCCCATAATTTTAAATAAGCCCGATTGGGTGGATTGACCTTGTCTTCAATGAATAAACAGTCGCCGTCCGGCCATGGATTCGTTCGCTCCGTGCTGTACACCAGGGTATTCTTATCGAGAAGAAAAAAGACATTCACTGGCGGCAGATCGTGTGTTAGTGGAAAATGACGCAGCAGGGATGGTGTTTTGCGTAATTTTTCTTCGATTAAGCGCCCGCGTCGAACATGCGTTAAGGGATGAAGGTACCAGAACTTGCCCGCATTTTTTAATGCAGCGGCCGCTTGGGAAATGGATTCAAATTCAACGAATTGAGGATTGAGCCAACTGTCTTTTGCAAAGCAGACAGTCTGCGACTGACGCGGCGAGAAGAACAGGTCTCCAATCGTCAGGCTATCCTGGCCAAGTTCTTCTGCCAACTCCTTGTGGTATTCGGGTTTGGCAAGATAAATTGCCGCGGCTTTCTTTAATGTATCCATATTACTCTGCATGCATCCTTAGTAACAGCATAAAGCCCCGGGTGGCGGTTATCGTCAAGTCATTGATCAGGGATGAGCTCTGCTTTAGTTTACGCAAAGCCTGGACGCTGCCCATCCAACCCAATAGCGCGATACAGCATTCCCAAAAGATGATGAAAAGAAAAGCAGCGTGCACGAGCAGAGGATGTTGCATGGCCGGTGATCGCGGTGTACTGGAAACAAAAACATCATCCATGGTCATGATTCTGGCGACATAAGACAGGTTTGATGAGTAATCAACCCTGTTTTCCCATGCAATCAGCGTGGCGACGCTGACAATGAGTGGAATTTTAACGAAACGAATGGCAGTGGGCATGTTCAATGCAGTTCTCGCAATGAATTAAGACTCGATCATGTCATCAAGGCTTTTTTGACGGTGTTTGTTTTTCCACTCGAGATCAATGGTGCCCTTTTGCAGAGAAGCGAGCGACTGATCAACGGCGACGCGATTATCAAAAACGAAACAACTCCCTTGCCATAAGGATTCGTGTTCGGGGATTTTTTCAAGGTAATTAAGAATTCCGCCTTCCAGGTGATACACCTTTTCAAAGCCGAGTTGTTTTAAGTAAGCGGTGGATTTTTCACAGCGTATCCCGCCGGTACAGAACATGGCTATTTTTTTATCTTTATTTTCAAGCAGGTTTTTTTCCACGTAGTCTGGGAAATCGCGGAAATTAACCGTTTTAGGATTAATGGCCCGCTTGAACGTGCCTAATTCAATTTCATAGTCGTTGCGGGTATCGATGACCAGCACATTGTCATCGTCAATAAGGGCATTCCACTCTTCCGGTTTCACGTATTCACCGGCATGGGTTTGTGCATCGACGTTGGCCACGCCCATGGAAACAATTTCTTTGCGTAACTTGACCTTGGACTTGTCGAAGGGGTTGCTGCTGTCGTAATTTTCCTTGAAATGAATGCCTTTAAATTCAGGGTAGGAGCTAAGGTAGTCAATAAACGTATCCACTTGCTCCCGGGTGCCGCTGAAGCTGCCGTTGATTCCTTCGTTTGCCAGGATAAGGGTGCCCTTGATATCCAGTTCAATTAATTTCGAAAGAAGAATTTCACGCAATTGTTCTGGGTTGGCGATGTGGGTGAATTTATAGAAAGCAATAATAACAAACGAATTCATAATCCTACCTGTTGGAGTTAAAGCAACGAGTGCCGGCATATTACCATTTTGCCATTAAAAAAATCTGCCCCTGTTTCAGATGGGAGGCAATAATGCTGTAAAATTATACAGGATTTCCCTGGGTTCAACCAGTAACCCCTCTGCAATTTCACTGCTTGCTTTTTTTCGTTACAATCGTAAGTCCACGTTATTTTAACTGTTGCAGGTCCATTATGCCGTCATTTGATATTGTTTCCGAAATTAATGAAGTTGAGCTTAAAAATGCTGTTGATAATGCGGTACGGGAAATGGGGACGCGCTTTGATTTTCGCGGGGTGGAGTCCAGCATTGAATTAAAAGAAATGACTGTCACATTAAAATCAGAATCAGATTTTCAGGTCAGACAACTTGAAGATTTATTTCGTACTCATTGCAGCAAACGCGGTGTCGATGCGTCCGGTGTGGACATGGAAGACAAACCGGTACACAGCGGAAAAACCTTCTCTCTGACGATGACGTTTAAACAGGGAATTGATCAACCCATGGCCAAGGAAATCGTTAAAATCATTAAGGACAGTAAAGCAAAAGTACAAACGTCTATTCAGGGGGATAAGGTGCGGGTCACAGGGAAAAAACGCGATGATTTACAGGAAATAATTGCCTTATTGAAAAAATCTGACATTAAAATCCCGCTGCAGTTTGATAATTTTCGCGACTAAAATTCGCCAATAAATCGAGAGGTTTTTTAATCATAAAATCAAAATAATTCTGCCAGAAAACTGGCAGAATTTTAAGTGGATTTAGCGATTAGCGTCGCATGGGGTCATCAATATTATTGCGCCCCTGACTAACCTTTTCCTGATTTTGGGTGTTGCCTTTACCTAGATTTTGAGATTGTGTGGATTGGCCTTGGCCGCCTTTAACCGTTTGATTTTGACCGGGTTTTTGATTAATGCCCGCTTGTTTTTGGCCTTGCCCCTGGGTTTGAGTTTGATTTTTCCCCATATTGCCCGGGGTTTGGTTTTTCCCGGATTGTTGATTATGATCCATGATAATTCTCCTTATCATTGCTTGTCCAAAATTGAAGTAAGCTTAAGTAACCATAGAACATATGAAAGTATTATGCAAATGGTTAATATTTTTCATAAAATTTTTTACATGAATCAATCGATTGATATTTAAAAATTTTTCTTCACATTTTCAAATGTCGTTTATCAAAAAAATGGCAAAAATAGTTATCCCTTACTATACTTAGAATGTGGGTAGTAACGAAATGAGAATTTCGCTTAGTTACCGACAGCAAACAACCACCCTCGGGTGGTTTTTGCTTTTTCGTCACAGCAAAGGAGTGGTACGATGTCAACGTTTAAACATTCAGGGAAAGGGAATACTCATCCGGCAGCAATTCCCCTCACCAATGACGAAGAGGAAGAGCGTCTGGAAAATGATCATGGCTTTCAGGGCCCCGCCCCCATCGATGCAATCAATGAGCAATCACTGAAAAAAAATAAAAAAAACAACCGGAAACTACAAAACCAGCCCCTTTCCAAAAGTAATTTTGTATAAATTATGCACAACCGGCGCTTAATGGTCTATTATATTAGACATATAGGTGATGACTGCCCTGGCTGAACCTAAATCAAATTTCGAATACGGAGATTGGTTTTGAAGAGCGGTGTGCGTCCTTGTGAATTAAGGAAACCTAAAGTCCTTCATAGATCGCCACAGTAAGAGCAGTTGCGGCTCAGAACTCAGGAAAGTCGTTACCTGTATCGCGAGGATCTTTCTTCTTTTTTTAAATTCCTATACTCTTTATCGTTTTACCATGGAAAGCAATGATGGCATGGATAGCGCTGTTTCTGGCTGGCTTTTTTGAAATTTTCTGGGCCATTTGCCTCAAATACACGGAGGGTTTCTCGCGATTATATCCTTCGCTCCTGACCGGTGCAGGCATGGCTGTCAGTTTTTTCTTTCTTTCCTATGCCCTCAAATCACTTCCCCTGGGAACAGCGTATGCAGTTTGGACCGGGATCGGGTCGGTTGGCACGGTCATTTATGGTATTTATTTTTTTGGCGAGTCGACGTCGCTGCTGCGTCTCACCTGCATCAGCCTGATTTGCCTCTCCATCATTGGTTTGAATCTTAGTGAGAAATAAGACCTCAATTTGTTAATAATTTGTTCTTGTCGTATACTTTATACACGTCTAAGACAAGGACAACGTCATGAAAAAACTAATTCTACTAAGCAGTCTTTCTTTGTCCGCCTTCATGCTCTCCAGTTGCACGGTGACCAGTAGCACGTATTCACCCGGTTACAATAGCGATTATGTCTACTCCGTTGGTTATTATGGTTATCGACCCTATTGGGGAAGCTACTACAGTTCCTACTATCCTGGTGTGACCTGGAGAAACAGTTACTGGTACGGTAATCGCTCCCTTTATGGCGGTTACTATGGTAGCTCTTATGGGGTCGGTTTATTTGGCCGCAGGTGGTAATTTCCTGCGGCGGCAACAAGAGCCCTTAATAGGCGGAATGAGAAATGGACTGATCGGCCTGGTTAAAGTGATTCCTTAACGTCTCAGCGACCTGGTGGGATGAGGAGCCGGCAATGTTTTTTGCTTCAATTGTCGCCGCAACGGATTGAATCATCTCGGCAAGAATGTCCTGTATTCTTTGGGGGGTGAGCACTTCCAGTTGCAAGCCGATGTCTTCAATTGCCTGAATAAAGAAGCTTCTCGGGTCCTGCTGTCGAGTCCCTCTCATGGCAAAACGATGATTATCCCGTATTTCGGGGAAACGTTGAATTTGCTTTTGATTGGCTCTGGCCACGACGTGGTTCGGATCAATCGACAAGGCAGCAGTATACAAATCATTGGCCATCAATAGGCGATTTTTAAATTTAAACTGGCAATGTTGATAGAAATAATCCCCTGCCACCGACAGGATATTGGCAAAAAATTTCTCATTTTTTGCCTGATCAGTAATCGCCCTCATGGCGGTCACAACGTTCATCGTTCCGGTATGTTCGACAGGCGGTTGAAAAAATAACCATGGGCTGGAATTCGTGGGCAGCGGCGACGGGCCAGCGGTCAAGGGGCTGGTGGCTGCGGCAGCCGGCCTGGTTGGAGGCACGATGTCTGGCTGAGGTGGGGTGGGCATGACGTTCGAGTCATCGTCCATGGGAGGCTCCTCGAATGCAGAGTCATCCATGCTATCGGAATCGAGGTGATCATCTGCATAATCATGGGGGTCTGGGGAAGGCAATGGGTTCCTGTAGCGTTTAATCAGCGCGTTGGTATCGTCCACCACGAGCAACTCACTGGCAGACGGATCGAGTCCATCAATAAGGCGCTGACAGCGGGCCATAAACAGGCCGCAATCGTCTTTTCGCAATTCAAAGGCCGCCAGTGCGCGATAGTAACACACTTCCAGTTCCAGCGTGGCGGGTAATGCTGTGGTGAGCAGCTGGCTGCTTTCCGTATAAGAAAGCATTTCGTTCATGGTTTCAGGGTTTGGATCCAGCTTAAAGAGTGATTCCAATGCATTTAAATAGCTTAAGTGTTGGTCAATTGAGCTCAAACCCGCCTGATGACGGTAGTGTATGGCTTCCCTTATCCAGGACTTGCCTGCCTGCAGCAGTGCTAATCGAGCGGGTAGAAATTCTTGATTGTCCTGTAAATCAAGCAGTTCATCGCTGATTTTTTCACAGGTTTCGG
Source organism: Legionella taurinensis (assembly GCF_900452865.1). Lineage (NCBI taxonomy): Bacteria > Pseudomonadati > Pseudomonadota > Gammaproteobacteria > Legionellales > Legionellaceae > Legionella > Legionella taurinensis. The sequence goes on along the minus strand of NZ_UGOZ01000001.1, from coordinate 2,966,876 downwards.
AAGCCAGACTTAAGAGGTTGTTAATGAATGCCTGATCGCATTTGATGTGACTGTGATTTCTGATTCGTTCAAACACCTGGATAATTTCAGGAATTTTTCCCCGGATTTGCTGCCAGAGCGTCTCTGTTTCCTGCTGTGAAAAACGACCGTCATCGATAGACGTCTGGATGATCATGCACTGCGTGTGGGCAATTTCAACATTGACATAGCACAACGCATCATAAAATGCAGAAGGCGGATGAAAATGGGGTTGGGCCGCATACCGGTTTAGGGTTTCGAGTGCGCGGTGGTAATGGGTCAGCGCCTCATGGTAATTACCGCTGACGTAAGCTTCATCGGCTTTAACCTGATCCGGGGTGCCAAAATAATAAACCATAATGATGCTCTGCCTGATAAATAAAAGAGGCTAGGCTAACACATGAATTTTTTTTGTTCAATAGGGTCAAAAAATCGATAAAAATAAAAGACTTAGCAGATAAATTGAAAGAATTAAAGAAAGGGGAGCGCGGGAAGACTCCCGCACCAGGCGCCATTACTCTTTGGCGCGAGAAACGTATTCGCCTTTACGCGTATCCACTTTAATCAGTTCACCGGTTTGGACAAACAGCGGAACACGGACCACAGCGCCCGTTTCCAGCGTCGCGGGTTTACCGCCGCCGCCAGACGTATCGCCTTTTAAGCCAGGGTCGGTTTCGGTGATGGCCAGAATAACAAAGTTCGGCGGTGTGACCTGAATGGGTTCGTTATTCCACAGAGTCACAATGCAGATATCCTGTTCTTTTAACCATTGAGCGGAGTCTGCCAAGGTGTCGGTGCTGATGGCATATTGTTCAAAGTTGTCTGGTACCATGAAATGCCATTGTTCGCCATCATTATAAAGGTATTGCATTTCTACATCGGTGACATCGGCAGAGGATAACGTCTCGTTTGATTTCAAGGTGCGCTCGACGACGCGGCCGGTTTTTAAATTGCGGATTTTGATGCGGGTAAAAGCCTGGCCTTTGCCGGGTTTGACGAACTCGCACTCAACAATGTTGCAGGGCGAGCCGTCCACCATGACCTTCAAACCATTTTTTAAATCATTACTGCCGTAAATAGCCATTCGTTCTCCACAGTTGAGATTTTGTCGTAATTTCGCTAAAGTTCACGCAGTTTACCAATTTTGTACAATTAATGCGAGATGCTTCTGTGAGCTGGCAAAAAATTCTGGCACAAGGTTTTGCCACAAAAGAGGCGTTGCTGGATTACCTTTCCCTGCCCCACACGCTGGGCAGCGATGGGGCGGAGCAGCAATTTAAGACCCGTGTCCCGCGCGGTTTTGCCAGGCGGATGCAGGCGGGAAACCCGACTGATCCCTTGCTGCTTCAGGTATTGGCTGTGGAACAGGAACTGCATGAGACCTTAGGCTACAGCGTCGATCCACTGGCGGAGACAGCTGCCAATCCGCTGCAGGGTTTAATTCATAAATACCAGGGCCGCGTGCTGTTAACATTGACCGGTGCATGTGCTGTCAATTGCCGCTATTGTTTTCGCCGTCATTTCCCCTATCAGGATAACAATCCGGGCCGTGAAGGCTGGCGACGTGTCGTAGACTATATCCGTGAGGATTCAGCCATTCATGAAGTGATATTGAGCGGCGGCGATCCGTTGATGGCGGCGGACTTGGTTATGGGCGAATTGCTTACGGCACTGGGTGAGATAGACCATGTACGCACGGTGCGGTTTCATACCCGCATACCCGTCGTCCTGCCGGAGCGCATCAATGCGGCGTTATTAGCGCAATTGAAGGCTTCACGTTTGCGCAAAGTCATTGTTATGCACTGCAATCATCCCCAAGAGATAGACGAATCGGTCGCGAAAGCCTGTCTTGCCCTGCATCAGGCTGGTTGCCAGTTGCTCAATCAATCGGTTCTGCTCAAGGGCATTAATGACAAACCAGACGTCCTTGCCGCCTTGAGCGAGCGCTTGTTCGATTGTAAAATCCTGCCTTATTACCTGCACGTGCTCGATAAGGTCAAGGGCGCCGCGCATTTTGATATCCACGATGACGAGGCTCTGGCCATTTATCATCAATTGCAAGCGCTGCTTCCAGGTTATCTGGTTCCGCGTCTGGCCAGAGAAGAGGCGGGGAAAAAACACAAAACCCTGCTGGTGTAACCGCTATTCAATGCTATGAGAATACAGGTCAATTAATTTTTCCTGAGCGCTGTAAGCGCCATGGGTTAAGGCTTTGTAACTGCCGTCTGCCTGCATTTCCCAGGCATTGCGATTGTCCTTCAGGTAATTTCTAAAAATTTCATTTTTTATGCGCCGCTGGCAATCCTCATCGAGAATAGGAAACATGATTTCGATGCGGTTATAAAGATTGCGCTCCATCAAGTCTGCACTGGAGCAGAAATAAAATTCCTCTTCCTGTTTGCGGAAATAATAAATGCGATGGTGCTCAAGAAAGCGCCCGACAATGGAGATGACGCGAATATTGTCGGAGATGCCGGGTATTCCCGGTTTAAGGCAGCAGAGGCTTCGCACCAGCAACGTAATTTTTACTCCTGCCTGAGAGGCAAGGTAAAGCGCTTTGATCATGACCTTGTCGGTCAGGCCATTCACCTTGATAATAATTTCAGCTTCTTTGCCTTCTTTGGCGGTGACAGCGCAATCCTCAATCAATTGCAACAGGTTTTTCTGCAGTGTAAACGGTGAGTGGCACAAGGCTTTGAGCTTGACCGTTTTACCCAAACCGGTCAGTTGCTGGAAAATAATCTGCGTGTCGGCGGTAATGGTGGACTCGCTGGTTAACAAGCCTAAATCGGTGTAGCGTTTTGCAGTCTGCTCATGGTAATTTCCTGTGCCGAGATGCACATAGCGCTTCAGCTTGCCGTGCGTTCGTCTGACCACCAGCGTCATTTTGGCATGGGTTTTATAGCCCATTACGCCATACAGAACCAGCACCCCTGCCTCATGCAGGCGGTTCGCTAGTTTAAGGTTTGATTCTTCATCGAAGCGGGCTCGCAATTCAACGACGGCAGTCACTTCTTTGCCTGAGCGCGCCGCTTCAATCAGGGCTTTAACCATGATGGAATCGGAGCGAGTGCGGTACAAGGTTTGTTTAATGGCCAGCACATTCGGATCGGCCGCGGCCTGGCGCACAAAATCAATGACCACATCAAAACTCTGGAAGGGATGGTGCAGAAGGATGTCCTGCTCATCCAGGACGTTAAACAGGTTGCGCTTATGGGTGAGAAACGTCGGGTATTGGACATGCAGCGGCGGATAATTCAAGTCGGGTCGATCGATTTGATTGATGACGCTGGCATAGCGCTGCAAATTAACCGGCCCATCGCAGTAATAACTGTCTTCATGGTGAAGGTGGTGTTTCTGCAGAAGAAAATCCACGATGTGCGGGGGGCATTTTTTGTCGATTTCAAGCCGGACCACATGACCGTAGTGGCGGGAGAATAATTCACGCTGTACAGCGACTGCCAGATCTTCAATTTCTTCTTCGCGCAAAAATAAATCACTGTTTCGTGTTAAACGAAAAGGATAACAGCCATTGATTTCCATGCCCGGAAACAGACTGTGAATGTGCGTTTGGATAATGGATGAAAGGTAAACAAAGTAACTGCCGCCTGAAGTACAGAGTTCGGAAGGCAGGTGAATCATGCGCGGCAGAGAACGGGGTGCGTGAACCACCGCGTAATCGATGCTGCGATCGAATGCGTCCCGGCCCTGCAAAGCGATAATGAAATTGAGGCTCTTGTTAAATAAACGCGGAAACGGATGCGCCAGATCCAGTGCAATGGGGCTGACGATGGGCAGAATTTCATTTTTAAAATAATGCTTGGCCCACAACTGAATGTCGTCGCTCCACTCATCAATTCCGAGGAAATAAATGTTTTCTCTGCGCAGCGCCGGCATCAGTTCGCGATTGAAAATCTCATAAAGTTCATCGCTCAGCAGATGGGCTTTGCGGCTTAAATGATTAAATACATCATCGGCCGTTAACCCGTCAATATTGGGTTTGCGTGACGACAGGGCGATTTTTTCTTTCAGACCGGCGACACGAATTTCAAAAAACTCATCGAGATTACTGCTGCATATGCACAAAAAACGCATGCGTTCCAGCAAGGGGACGCGTTCGTTTTTAGCCAGTTGTAAAACCCGTTCATTGAATGCCAGGGCAGTGAACTCGCGATTGATGTAATATTCCGGATTGTCCAGAGATTCGCTCACACCGATCTCCTCCATTAAGATGGCCTCATTCCAATACAAGCAAATTTCTCGCCTGTTTATCTTACTATAAAAAAGCAAATGCCGATAAAGGCAATAAATCCCCAAAACGGCGATAACTGCAAATAAACCAGGGCAATGAAAAACAACACCGTCGCAATACTGATGGAAAGAGAATAATACATACTCACTACCCCCTGAGCCACCGAAAACGACGCAGCGGCCAGCAAGGCCAGGGCCCCATACTGAACCGAAACCATGATTTTATGAGCCATGACACTGGTGCTGTTGCTTAAAAAGCGGTAACCCAGTACGGCTAAAATCAAACCCGGTAAATTAATGCTGACAACGGCCAGGATGAGTCCCCAGAAGCCGGCGGCTTTGTAGCCGATGACCGCGGACAATTTCACGGCCGTTAAGCCGGGGAATAAAAAGGTCGTACCGACCATGTTTACAAATTCTTCGGGACTAATCCAATGCCGGTAGACGACAGCCTCGTATTCAATCAACTTCAGCATGGAATTACCGCCGCCCAGTGAGATAAAGCCAATTTTGCCGAAACTTGCCATCAACGCCAGGAGAGTACTAATCATGGTCAACCTGCTGTTTCAGAAAGCGCACGTAATCGCAAGGCTTGAGATCGGGGAAAAGATGCCGCGCAAGGGCTTGAACCAGGGCCTGCGACCGCCCTTCCAGGCAGGCGCTAAAAAAAATGCGGGAACCGAGTTTAAGCCGCGACAATTCCAGTTTAATGGTTGGCTCATGGGTCAACTGATGAATGAGCGCATCCTTTTCTACGGTGATGAGCTGGGACCCTTTTTCAATTAATTCCAGCAGTTGCCGAGCTGAAAGCCCGTCGGTTCCGGGTAAAACCGCCTCAGAAGGTTGTTCATGGAGGGGTATTTTTTTACCAAACCCCAGTAACAGCGGGGTTTGGTCGAGTAACGGCTTGTACAGAAGTTCGCCCCGCCTGACTTTAATATTGAAATCAAAGGGAAGAAGCAGGTGATAGGTGTCTTCTCTGTGTTTGCTCTCATAGCGGGTTAAATCAAGATAATAATCGCTTAAGCCGTTAAGGACTGCAATGTCATTTTCCGTCCAGAAATAACGTGCTTCCCAACGCAGGGATTCTTTGGCGGCAGGCACGAGGGTTGGGAATTGCTCGGCATGCGTAGGGTCAATTTCAAAATTCCAAACCAGGCGTTTTTTCATAGGCGGATTGACTGGGTGATTCTTAAGTTAGTCTATTTCATGGGGGTGGGCGATTAAAAGCCTTTTTTTCTTCCTGTGACAAAAAAGGGTTACCGCTGGCGTCAATTTTTCAAAAGGCAGGAACCATTCGCGATGGCATATCATATTCCCTTAATAAATAGGTTTTATACTCAGTGAATAATAGTTGGGCATTTGAGTCATCATGCGTACAAAAATAGAGAGCAATCTGATTGCTGAAGATAAAAAAAGGTTAAGCCAGTTCATTCTGGATTTATGTGGTTTTACTCTAGACAAAGCCGGCTGCAATCCCACAGCTTATGCGTTTCACCTGCACATCGCACTGCGGCGGCAAATGGTGCTTAAAGCGGACAAATGGAACAAATTATGCCAGGCTCTCCCTTTAGCATGGCATGATGAAGCCAGTGCCGGCACCCTGATTCTGCTCAAAGAATTTGCCCAAAGCATCGTCGATGAGGTTCAGCAGGCCAATCGTGATCCTTGGGGAGTGAAATTACTAAAGACCGGCTACTTAAGCGAACTTGATAAAGCCCGTAAAAACACCGAGACGGCGATAAGGACCCTGGCTAATGCCCCGGAGGACATGTCGGTTAGCTACATTCAGGGGGAACAATTCGCCGAAACCTTAAGCAGGGAGTATCTCGATGCCCTGCATGCACACCGTAATTATTTAGATACTCTGTTGACGCTGCCTTTTGTTCTGGAAAAATTCTGTGTTGGCGTAGCCAATAACAAGGGCATTAATTACGTTCCGCGTAAAAGTGCGGAAATGCTGACCCGGGTACTTGACGTGGTTAGTTTGTCGCTGGATGAGCACCAGTTGACGCAGGCATTGAAACTGGCTGTACAGATTGCCTTGCCGGAATTACCCATCGATGAACAATTAATTGATCAAATCAAAGACGAGCTTTTACCCTTCATCGTGCAGGTCATGCAGAATAATGAACGCCTTGTAAAGGCCAAGGGGAAAATTTTCCCTGTCGATGATCCGAAAAAAACCGCTGCCCGTCAGAAATTATTGTCTCATCTCGGCATTCATTTTGATTCCCTGCAGGATGTTATCCAAAATACCTTGCTGAATCCCGTTCATCAGTGCGAGCAATTGGCGAGCGGCCTTTGGGGCGCCGCGGAGGCGACAGGGAAAGCCATTGCCAATGACAATGTGATCGACCGAGCCGCCCAGATTGGCAAAATCTTCGCTAACCTTGAGCAGATGGCCGATGTCACCGCGCAGGTGGATGAAAGCCTGCTGCCGTCCTGGTTGCGAGAAACCAGCCGCTATTATCAGGAATTGCACCAGAAGGCGGATGGCATTCAGAATTTAATGCAGGCGGCTTATGAGGGATTCGGCGTATTTTACAACCGGTTGACCTACTTTATCCCGGAGTCCGTAAGACAGTATTTAACCAACCGGCAGGATGATTTTGCCGAAATTTTCCGTACCTTTGGCGCTAAGGCTGGTGGGGCGGAAGCCGTGCTGGTGTATCTCACTTTTTATGAACTGGCTGTCCGAAGCGATATTCAGGAACCCTTGATTGAGCGATTCTTTAACGCGTACATCCGCGATTTATACAAAGACACGCAAACCAAATTCCCTTACTCCGAGTTTAAAGCCTTCAGAAAAAGCCTTCATGAAAGCGATCTGGCCATTCCGTTACATCAACGCCTGAAGGATTTTGCCGACCAAAAAAGCGACAAACCGACGCCAACCTTACTGGGAAGCGAGGATTTCCGGGCTTTTGACGTGGTGTTAATGGTGCATCAGCTTAAGGAATTGCAGATTCAATTTAATGCGGCATTGCAGGCCAATGATATTAAAGCCTTATCAGAAACCCTGGCGGCCTTGAAACTGGCGATGGATGCGATAAACAGCAGCAAAGACAATCCCACCCTGAAGGCATACAGCCAACGCTTTCTGAAACCCGCCATTGAAGCCATGCTGCTTGATGCCATGGGAAATGAATTCATCCCCCTGCTGGAGCGTGTCATCGGCTACGATAAGCCGAGAGTGGACCCTATCAATAAGGCTGACACGAATCATCTGCCCTCGATTTACGCCAAGCTTAAGTCCAGACAGAGATTATCGACAAAGGATTACGAGTCCCTTAAATCAGTCTTTGCTGCCACGGCCGAATTTACTGCCTGTCAGGACTTGTTTACTGCGGCCTCTTCGCTGGAAAAATCATTTTGCAAATCATTTCCGGCCAGCGAGGCTATCCCTGAGCCTTGCCCGACACCGCATCAATCACGTGTTCGATTTATTACGGCCCAGGCGTTTCCAAACATTAAAATAACCCTGCAATACCTGCTGCAGGGACTCGATGCCCAGAAACAGGAATGCAACAGATTATTGGATTTATGTGATGCAGGAAGCGACTTGCATGCACTCTGTCTAAAGAAAATTGAATACATCGACAGCGTTAAAGCTAGCATTAATCAACTCAACGATGAGATTACCAACCACCCTGATACGCTGGCTCAGTCGCTGGATGGTTGGCTTAGCGGACAAAAAGTCGAAGACGGGATTAAGCATTTGTCCTTTACGTCCCTCAGTGGAAAACTGGTTCGCTTTGCCTGGACGGTCTGGCCGGCGAATGAACCTAAACCGGATGATAATTTTCTCCATAATCTCCTGACTTATTATTTTAAGGATTCGGATGCCAGTGAGATTTACCAGGCGCAAAAAACATTTTCCGATGAATTAAACGCCAGACCTATTCCTGAGTTAATGCCCCTACTGACAGACCCCTTAAGTGTCGACCATCTTATTCCGGCTAAAGAAGCGCAGATGGATCAGCTGTTAAATACCCTTCTTGGCATAAATGAGCAATCATTTCTGGCCTGGGGCAGCCAATTCCTTAAAACATCGGTACAAAAAATAGTGAGCAGCATTAACAGAGACACGTTAATGAGTTTGTTCCCGTATCCTTTCATGGGCATTATTGCCTATCAGATGATGCAGAGTGAGGAAATGCGGGAGCTGCTTGGACAGTTTCTTGCGGTAATGGCCACGGAATACGGGGATGTGATCGCTGACAAAACCCTGCAGGTGGCTAATGTTGCCAAAGAAAGACTCTACATGTTGTTGGGCGTGCAGTTGAAAAAGACCATGGAGAGTCGTGCCTACGCTTACGCAATCAGCGCCGATAAGAAAGCCGCCTCATCGGCTGACAGGGATGCCTTCGCTTATTACTACCTCCAGTACCAGGCCCTGAAACGGCAAAGCCCGAAGGCGAGTCCGGAATTCACCTCCACCTGCGTCGACTACCTGTTTAATGCCTTTCTTGGAGAAGAAAAGGACGCGGTGGAAAAAGAGAAGAAAAAAGACGCGATGGTGGGCGCGTTCACTGCGCTGGATCAGCGGTTACAGGATAATACCCAACTGGTTCGTAAGGAGCGTTCGGCTGTAGAGGAAACGCAAGATCAGCTTCTATTTTTAATTCAAAACCTGAATTTAAGCGATCCGGACAATGACAACATTATCCGCATAGCCTTAATCAACCGCTACCTGCTGATGGCACTGGAGGCATCTGAAAACCTCGATGCCGATCAAAAATACAAATTACAGCAACAGGCGATAGAAACCTTAGCCAACGTCCTTAAAAAAATGGAAACGGATGAGGCTTCTCATAAAAAAGAAGAAGAAAAAGCTGTTGCTCAATCATCCGCCAGACTGATGCAGCTGTTAAAACCCGCGAAAGAAAAAGCAGCCGCCGCACTTCAGCAGCGGGCTATTAAGCGGCTTAGCGATGCAAAAGCTGAAATTCAGAAAGAAATCAACCTTCGAGAGGAATTGAAAAAGGCGAAACCGCCGCGTCTCGGACGAAGCGTCGTGTCAGTGGAATACGACCTTGATAAAGGCAATAACCCCCGTCTGGCGGTAACCGTCCTGCGATGGCTTTACGAAGCGGTGAGTTTTACGTCTCTCTGGGTATCCATTATTGCACCGCTGATGACCCTCGGGGGCGCATCTGGCGCGTTGCAATCCTTTTTGGTGTTGCTTGGCGTCGGGGGCGCGGTAGGTGCGACGGCGTCGATCGCTGGGGGAGTGGTTCTTGGCGTTATTGCCCTGGTGCGCTTTAGCATCAAAATGGGTAAAGAGATTTTTTCACACCGCAAGGAATTCAATGACATCAGCAATCACCCTGATTATTCCAATGCTAAAAAAGCGGGATTAATCACAGTGGTTGTCTTGAAATGTTTAGGGTTGGCGTTACTTAAAACCCTGTTGACCGATTTTCTGGTGGCCAAAATTGCCAATGCGTTTGCCTTCGGGCCCATCGCGCGGTTGCGCAATGCCTTTCGGGTGTACCCCACTGAAGACCAGATCGAGGAGGAGTTGGCCGCACTGAATGACGTCGACAAGGCCATGAGTCAGGTCAACGCCCTGATTGCCCAACCCGAACAGGGCGACCTGCAAATGGCCCTGGAGAAACTGGATAAGGCAATCGGCGCTGCGGAAAAAGCGCTGACATTGTCCATCAATGATGCACGAAAAACGGACACCTATGAGCAGGAACTGGCAGAATACAAAGCCATGTTCGAGGAGATTAAAAAATTACAGCCGTCTTTTAATGTGATGCAAAAGATGACTGATGCCATGCAAAACCCTGACGAGCCTGTCCCTCTCGTTCCTGTCGAGCCTGTAAAAAAACAGGAGGCGAATCCTCTGCCAGCCGAGCAAAGCGCATGGATTGATCTGGATGCTTATTATGAAAAAACTCATCCCAAAACGCTGGAAACCGTGCAGGGTGTTGATGCTTCGGGGTATACGGCTACCTTAGTCAGCGGTTTCTTCCGTGTAATGGACTATGTCGGGCGGCTATTTAGCTGGCAAAAGCCGGAGCAAAACGTGGAGGAGCAGAACGTGTTAACCAACGAGGGTAAAAAATCCCTGGATGAGAGCAGCCATCTTGGTGAGTCCAGTTTTATCCTGCTTGACATTAAAACCGAAAAGCCCAAGGTGGTCGTGAGCGAGGAAGTGGATGCATTATTGACCAGTATTTCGGTGATCCCGGATGTGGTCAAAGCCGAACCGTTAGAGCCAAAATCGCCAACCACCGGCTGGTTTAATTTCTGGCGCAAACCCAAACCGGCTGCGCCTGAGGTTGGGCCAGAGGCGACGCTCAACAAAGTTCTCGATAGTTAATCAGGATTTCAATCGTATCATCTCGCCAATTTTGCTATTAACAGTATATACTTAGGTTTCATTTCGACTCTTTTTGGCTGTTAAAAGGAAGACCATTATGGCCGCTACGTTCTTGTTGATTGCCTACCTGGCATTTACCCTGATTGTCCTTTATCGGGCGATGAGTCCCATCATCTGGGAAGCCGGCAGTATTGTGTATCTGCTTATCGCGACGGTGTACCTGGATATGCATTGGTTACCAACGATCATTATCGCATTGGGTATTCTCGCGGCTGTGGCGGTTATCCGGGCCGAACCCTTGCGCCAGGCCCTCACTGATTTTTTTTATGCTCGCTCAGGAAAAGCCATCCCTAAACTGTCCAAAACCGAAGAAGAAGCGTTAAATGCCGGTGAAACCTGGTTGGAAAAAGACATTTTTACCGGTACGCCGGATTGGCAGAAACTCAGCGCGGTGTCCACGTCCTTAACCGACGAAGAGCAGCATTTTCTTGATAACGAAACCAAAACGCTGTGCGATATGCTGGATGAATGGGAAACTATTCAACACGGGGATTTACCGGAGAAAGTCTGGTCCTACTTAAAAAAGAATGGCTTTTTCGGCTTGGTCATCAGCAAGGAATTTGGCGGCAAGGGTTTTTCTGCTCGTGCCCATTCTGACATCGTCATGAAGATTGCCAGCCGCTCCGGTGTTGCCGCGGTGACCGTGATGGTCCCCAACTCGCTTGGCCCGGGCGAGTTGTTGCATTACTACGGTACGGATGAGCAGAAGCAGCAGTACCTGCCTAATCTCGCTCGAGGCGTCGACATTCCCTGCTTTGCCCTGACTGAACCGGGCGCCGGGAGCGATGCGACTTCCATCCAGTCTGAGGCGATTGTGATGAAGAAAAAGGTGGGCAACAAAACGGAATTGTATTTAAAAATTGATTTGAACAAACGCTGGATTACCCTCGCACCCGTCGCCACGCTCATCGGCCTCGCGGTTAACCTCAAAGACCCGGATGGCTTGTTACAGGGTGAAGGCGAAGAAGGGATCACCTGCCTGTTGATTCCGCGCGATACCGAAAATCTGGAAATCGGCAATCGCCATTTGCCCGCCGATCAACCCTTTATGAACGGCACTATCCGTGGCAAAAACATTGTGGTCCCCATCACCACCATCATCGGCGGCCAAAAAAATGCTGGGCGCGGCTGGCAAATGCTGGTGGAGTGCCTGTCCATCGGCCGCTCGATTTCGCTGCCCGCACTGGGTGCCGCATCGTCCACCATCGCCTATCTGGCTACCGGTGCCTTTGCTCACATTCGCCGTCAATTCAATGTCGACATCGGCCAGTTTGAGGGGATTCAGGAAAAGCTGGCGGAAGTGGCTGGTTTGAATTACCTCATCAACGCCACGCGCCTGCTGACGGTGGCAGCGGTCAATCAACATAAAAAGCCTTCTGTGGCTTCGGCGATTACCAAATACTTCAATACCGAGCTTGCCCGAATTGTCATTAATGATGCCATGGATATCCATGCCGGGCGTGCGGTAGTGGTGGGTCCACGCAATTACATGACCAGCTTTTATTTAGGCATTCCTGTGTCGGTGACGGTGGAAGGTGCCAATATCATGTCCCGCAATCTGTTGATCTTTGGTCAGGGTTCGATGGCCTGTCACCCCTATGTCCGCGATGAATTTTATGCCATTTCACGCGAAGACAAACCGGCCTTTCATACCCTGCTGTGGAAACACATCCATTATTTCATGCAAAATTTTGCCAAGACCATTTGTTCTGGCTGGACTGGCGGCCTGTTTATCAGTGCCCCCAACAACGGCATGAAAAGAGCTTATCAACGCCTGGCGCGTTTAAGTCATGCATACGCTTGGTTGGCCGATTTATCCCTGATTTATCTTGGTGGGGATTTAAAACGCCGCGAGCGCCTGTCGGCGCGTCTGGCAGATGGTCTTTCTTATCTCTACATGGCCATGGGCGTTCTTCTCACTTACGAGCAGAACGAAGAACATGCGGATGAGAAACTGCATGCGCAATGGGCGGTGGATTACTGCTTTTATCACGCCCAACGGGCAATGATTGCCTTTTGTGCCAATTTCCCTTCCCGTACGCTGGGTGTGATCATGCGGCTGCTGGCTTTCCCCTTGGGACAAACCATGCGCTACCCCAGCGACAAGGCCGACCATCAATTGGCCAAACGGATGATGACCAATAACCATTACCGCGATCGCATTAAGAAACGCATCTACCTCTCAGGCGATCGGCGACAACCCGTGGATAAAATGGAAGAGACGCTGCAGATGGTATTGAAAAGCGCTGATCTGTATAAAAAAGTCAGTGATCTTCGCCGCTTAAAATTCGATGACATGAAAGTAAAGCTGGCGGAAAAAGTCAGCCAGGGGCAATTGACGCAACAGGAAATGGATGACTTGATCGCGGTTGAAAAGGCGCGATGGGATGCGATGCAGGTGGATGAATTCACGTTCGAATCCATGAAAAACAAAACATTCACGTCGGTGGCGGATAATTTACCCAACCCGGTCGATTAAACTTTACGTTCTTTTAACCATTTCTTTGAAATAATCGGTACTGCTTTGCCAGTACCGATTGCTATAATTGATTAATAATTAACAAAAATGCTGAACGTCCTTCCCAGCATTTGCATTGATAAAGATAGCGAGAGGTAAGAATGCCTAAAGTAACACCATTACCCGACAAGGATGCCCTCTTAGCCTGCTTTAAATTCCCTGAGGCAGCCGATTATTTTCTGGAGCAATTTGAAAATATCCTGAAAGAAGCTGGCGGCGATGTTTATAAAAAGTCAGAACCCATTCTCAATAAAATCAGGGATTTTGTTAAAAATACCCATTACCAGCGTGATGCCCGTGGCTTTCCCTGGGATGGCGACACGCAGATGCGCACCGATTTTCAAAACCTGCAGCATCATCTGGCCGAGGCCGCTGTCCGAACCATTACGGCCATCATCAAAGGCATTGTCAAAATGGATGTTGCGGTCGGCAGGGCGGCGCAGTTGCTTCGCGGGTACAGTGAAGAAGGCGTGGCTTTGAAAGGCGTGCCGGTAGAGTCTCTCGATAAATTGTTTAATGCCTGGCTGGCAGAAAATAATTATTTAAGCAAAGGCAGCGTTATCTATCAAACCAATGAACACGGTGATATTGTCAAAGACAAGGAGGGTAACCCCTTAAGGGCCGATGCTGAAAAAATCATGCAATTGATGGGGGATGAGAAAAAAGGATTTGGCCGGTTTCTTCAAGACCGGGGCCTGGAAGTCGTTGTGCAGCAGCATCAGTACCCCGAGCAAGCTCAGGCGCCCGATAAGCAGCGCGGAGCCCAGGATACCGCCAAAAAAGGAAAAGCGGTTCCTGCTCCGCAGGAAACCCGTCCGGAAGTGCCTTCCACGGCCGAATCCCCGACAAGCGGCGGGCGCATGGGCGGTTAATCATCTGTCCATGGGCCCCATTAATCGGGACAAGTCAGGTTAGTCACAGGCCAGGGTATTGGCCTGGTTAAGCCTGTCGGTCGAGCCGATATCCAGCCACACACCCTCGAACAATTCCCCTGTAGCCTGCTGGTTTCGCACCAGGGCACGCATCAGCGGCACTACCGAATAGCGTCCTGGCAGGCAATGCTTAAGCGCTTGAGGATGATAGCAGGCAATCCCCGGATAGGTGTAAACCCGATCGTTGGTTAACCGGCCTTCGGTTGTCAAACCAAAGTCCCCTGCCCGGTTATGGGCCGGATTGGGGACCAACACAAGGTGCAGCAGTGAATCCTGAGGCAAGGCAAGACGGGTGAAATCATAATGGGTTATGATGTCGGCATTGACCGTGAGGAAGGGGGCATCGCCCAACAGCTGAAGCGCATTCTGAATGCCGCCGCCGGTTTCAAGCCCCCCCGGGGGTTCTGGGGAGTAATGGATAGTCACTCCAAAACGTCGGCCATCGCCGAGATGATGGCGAATCTGCCCACCCAGGTAGGCATGGTTGATAATGATTTTTTCAAATCCCGCCCGCGCAAGATTCACCACATGGCGTTCAATGAGCGGTATGCCCTGGACGCGGCACATGGCTTTAGGGGTATAAAGTGTCACTGGCTTTAAACGTTCACCGCGCCCAGCGGCTAAAATCATCGCTGTTTTCATGGTAATTGAATCCTGCGTTGCATGAATTGGTAAAAGGGCTGCAATTCTTCACAGGACTCCAGGAAGGCCAGGGTATAATGCAAGGTCAGTGGCAAGTCGTTTAAGTAGCCTGGCTTGTGGTCACGGATAAACAGGCGCGAAAAGACACCCAGGACTTTTAGATGCCGCTGCAGACCGCACAATTCGAAAGCGCGGAAAAAATCCTGAAATGGCAATTGTTGGGCAATGGCGGATTGGGCGTGGAAGCAGTGGACCCAATCACGGACCTGCTCGCAGGGCCACTGGATGTAGCAATCCTTAAGCAGCGACACCAAATCATAGGTTAACGGGCCCTTCATGGCATCCTGAAAATCAATAATGCCCAATTCCCCCGATTCAAGGATCATGATGTTACGGGAGTGATAATCCCGGTGGATAAAGACCTGAGGCAGACGGCTGATTTCAGTCGTTAACCAGTCAAAGGATTGTTCCAGCATGGTCTGTTCAGCCGAAGTCAGTTTAACTTTCAAATAGCCGTCGAGAAACCAAGTGGAGAACAACTCTAATTCCTGCCGCATGAAGGACCGGTCAAAGGAGGGGAGCGAACAGTCATGCGTTGCTGTTGCGCATTGCTGCATGATGACTAAACTGGCAAGCGCCTGACGGTAAAGCGAGTCGGCACGATCGGGCGTCAATTGCGAAAGCAGCAGCGTGTCGCCAAAATCGTCGAGTAGGGCAAATCCCTGGGCTTCATCGCAGGCATACACCGTGGGTGTCTTGACTCCGGCCTGTCGTAATAACTCGCCAACCAGCAAAAACGGCCGCATGGTTTCCTTATCCGGCGGCGCATCCATGACGATGCGGCTGATGCCGTTATAACGGAGGCGATAGTAGCGTCTGAAGCTTGCATCCCCGGTTAAAGGCACTAACTCATGGTGTTGCCGGGGAAGCACGTTCTGAAGCCATTTGCTCAGTGCGCTTTGACGATGTTGCATGTTATACTCCAAACCCATTGCCTGCCTGAAATATCAGGGGCGTTTAAATGACTGTGCACAATGTGCACCAGGATCATAAGGTATTTTGGTGACGGTGAACATTAGATATTATCGATTAATGCGGCGCGGTTTAAAGCCGGTTGCAGCGGCGGGTTTCGTCCTGATAACGCTTGGGATTCTGCTTTACCAGGATGTTTCCAGTGCGGCCGAAACCTGGCTTGAACCGGTGCAGGCCTGCATCATTCCACGCGAGGCGGTGCTTAACCCCATGCTTCGAGCCAGGATTGCCCAATGTTTGGGTTGGGAAGACAGTTCGGCGCTGCCGATGTGCCGAGGTGCTTACCGCCCGGTGGATGTTGAACCGTTGGCAGAAGACGATGAAATCCGCATACAGGCGGATGAAGTGTCCTTTTACAATCAGGGCCGCTCAACACTGAAAGGCAATGTCGAGGTTCATCAAACCGGCCGTATGGTTAATGCCGAGACCGCTTATGTGTACCGTGACGCCAAAACCAATCAGGTTAACCGTATTGAATTGTTGGGTCGGGTAAATTACCTCGAGCCCGGACGCCTGATGATTGCCAGGAAAGTGAACATCAATCCATCGGATCGTTCCGGACAGGCAGAGGACGTGTTATACCGCTTTAATTCGCCTCGCCCAAGCGCGTCCTTACCGGCCTGGGGGCGGGCCAGCTTTATTGAGCGCTTTGCCAACAAGGATTATTTTTTAAAAAAGGCAACGTACACCACCTGCGCCCCGCAGGACAAAGCCTGGCAGATTGAAGCCGATTCCATTGCCCTGGATGATGCCACCGCCACCGGTGTTGCCCGTCACGCCCGTTTGCGCGTCAGAGATGTCCCTGTTTTTTATACGCCTTATTTAAGTTTCCCGACCTCCAAAGACAGAAAGTCAGGGTTTCTGCTGCCTACGCTGGGTTCATCCAACATTGGCGGGTTTAATTTTGCCCTGCCGTATTACTGGAATATGGCGCCTAATTATGACGCCACGATAACCCCTGAGATTTACACACGCCGCGGTGTGATGCTGGGGGGCCAATTCCGTTACCTGACCGAAAACTCAACAGGTATTTTTAACGGACGCTTTCTACCCCAGGATCGTGCGTTTAAGCAGTTTCTACGCGATAACGAACTGGAATTTCCGGCATTGCGTAATGAATCCAGTAATCGCTGGTCTATCCAATACAATGACATCACCCGACTGGCTCCAAACCTGCACCTGCGGGTTAATTACCAGCAGGTGTCGGATGATTATTTTCTACAGGATTTCAGCAGCAATCTGTCGGTGCTGACTGAAAGGCAGTTGTTACGTCAGGGGGATTTAATCTATACCACGGATCACTGGCTGTTCCGTTCAACCCTGCAAAGTTACCAGACCCTGCAGCCGGTCAACCAGACCCCCGTCAGCGACATTTATGAGCGCCTGCCGCAATTGGTGGCTTTAGGCAGCTACAACGACTTGCCTTTTAATGGCAATTTGATTTTGCATAATCAGTTTGATCAATTCCACTGGCCTGATAACAGTTTCACTGAACAACCGGAAGGGCCGCGTTATCATTTCAATCCGGTGCTTTCCCTGCCGCAAATGAAGCCATGGGGGTATTTCACGCCAACGGTTGAGTTGGTGCAGAATTATTACAATATCCGGGGTAACGGGGTGATGCCGGATTCTGAATTCAGCCCCACCATTCCCCGGTTGAGTGCCGACGGGGGCCTATATTTTGACCGACCCCTGAGGATAATGAATCGCTCATTTACTCAAACGCTGGAGCCCAGACTTTATTATCTGTATACCCCCTTTGTGGATCAGTCCGAGATACCGGTTTTTGATTCCGCCTACATGATTTTTAACACGGATCAGGTCTATCGTGCGAATCGTTTTTCCGGCTACGATCGCATCAGCGATGCCAATCAATTGGCCTACGGTGTGACTTCACGATGGATTTCGGATGAGTCTGGGGTTGAAAAAGCCCAGGTGACTGTGGGGCAAATCCGTTACTTTGAAGACAGGCGCGTCCAGCTTTGCCGCAATCATCCCGGCAATCCGGATTGCATCGATCCCCCGACCTTGCTGGGCTATTTATCACCACTGGCTGATTTTTCCCCTGTGGCCACGAGAGCCATGTACCGTTTTAATCCCGTGTGGACCGTAACCAGCGACTACGTGTGGGATCCTTATACCCGAAGTACCGATAACAGCAATGTCTATTTCCACTACCAGCCTGAGGCTAACCGCATTATTAATCTTGGGTATACCTACCTGGTTAATGGCGACATCACTCAGGTGGCCCGCAGTACGGTTAAACCGCAGAAAAATCCACTGCATCAGGCCACAATATCCTATGCCTGGCCATTCAATGATCGATGGAGCACCCTGGGCGCATTCAGTTACAACATCAGCAAGCGGTATGAAATGCTGTCCTTTCTGGGCGTGCAGTACGATAATTGTTGTTGGGCAGTGCGGCTGGTCGGGGGACGTTCTTTCCAGAGCCTGAATAATACCCTTGAGCCTCAATACAACAACCATGTTTATTTACAGTTTCTGTTAAAAGGCTTAGGCTCATTGGGATACAGCGATCCCATCGGCATGATTCGTACATATTTGCCGAGCTATGTGGATACTTTTCATCAATGAAGGCATAATGCCGTTTAATTAATCAAAGCTTGTTTTTTGGTTATAAATAAACCAAAATGGCGGCAAAAAAACAATTTAGAGGAAAATTGGATGTTAAAGCGGATTGTCTCTTTGGCCCTGATACTGCCAACCCTTGCCTTAGCTCAGCCTTTAGACAGCGTGGTGGCTATTGTCAATGACGGCGTCATTACCTCAAGCGAACTCAATACTCAGGTGGACGCGCTGCGTCAGCAGATGCAAGCCAGAAAAATGCAGATGCCTCCTGAAAAAACCTTACGTAAACAAGTATTGCAACACTTGATTGATGTGGATTTGCAATTGCAGCTGGCTAAGCAGAACGACATGACGGTCGACAGCACGGAGCTGAATGAGGCCATCAACAAGATTGCTGCCAATAACCACCTGACGCTCACGGAATTGCGTGAAGAATTGACCCGTCAGGGGATCAGTTGGCAGAGCTACCGCGAAAACATTCGCAAGGAAATTTTAATCAGCCGCGTGCAGCAGAAAGCCGTGGGCAAGGACGTGTCGGCCATCAGCAATGAGCAGGTTGAAGATTACCTTAAAACGGCGCAATTTCAGGATAAAACCCAATTTACCTATCACTTGCAGAACATTGTCATCCCGTTGCCGGAAGAGCCGACGACCGAACAATTAAACAAAGCCCGCCAAAAAGCGCAGGAATTGTTGGCCAAAATCAAAAAAGGCGAAGACTTCAACCGGTTGGCGATTGCCGAATCAAGCGGAGAGTTTGCTTTGGAAGGCGGCGATCTGGGTATGCGTCATCTGGCGGAATTACCCGAAGTGTTTGCCAAACAGGTGGTGAACATGAAAACCGGCCAGATTGCCGGTCCCATCCGAACAGGGAACGGTTTCCAGCTGATCAGGCTGATTGCTATTGGCGGGGCAGAGCAGAAGCATGAAGTCGTAAAGACCCATGTACGCCATATCCTGCTGAAACAAGATGCCAGCATGACAGCGGCAGAAGCGGAAAAACAGGCGAACAATTTATACCAGCAATTGAAATCGGGTAAAGATTTTGCCCACATGGCCAAGCAGTATTCGCTGGATGCGGCAAGTGCAGTAAAAGGCGGCGATTTGGGTTGGGTGAACTCCGGGGAACTGGTAATGGAGTTTGAAAAAGCCATGGATGCCCTGCCCATTAACGCGATCAGCAAGCCGGTTAAATCGGGCTTTGGCTGGCATATCATTCAGGTTCTTGGGCGTAAAAAGGTCGATGACACCGAAACATTCAAAAGACAACAGGTCCGCGCCTTCCTGCAGCAGCGTAAATTTACCGAGGCGGTGCAAAACTGGCAGCAGCATTTAAGAGCGGATGCTTATGTTAAAATTTTGGATAAGGATTTAGCATGAAGCCACTGCTGGTCAGCAGCGGTGAACCGGCTGGCATAGGACCTGATTTGTGCCTTTCGCTGGCCGGACTTGACTTACCTCTTGTGGTCATTGGTGACAAACAGCTTTTAATGCAGCGCGCCAAGGCGCTTGGTTTCGAGGTTGAAATCCAGGATTACAAGCCTCAAAGCCCTCTCAGTGCCCAACCCGGGCAACTCACGGTGTTATCCTTACCCTGTCCTGCTCCCGTAGTAGCGGGTCAGCTTGATGTTCGCAATGCCCCTTACGTGTTGGATCTGTTGACGAAGAGTGCCAACGCTTGTCTTGCAGGTGAATTTTCGGCGCTGGTGACAGCACCGGTTCACAAGGCCATTATTAATAAGGCCGGTATTGCCTTTACTGGCCACACCGATTTTTTTGCTGATTATTGCGGCGTCAACCAGGTTGTTATGATGCTGGCTTGTGACGCCATGAAGGTTGCTCTGGTGACCACCCATCTGCCGTTAAGTGAGGTGCCGCAGGCAATAACCCAGGATTTGATCATTGGCGTGGCCAGACAGGTTCATCAGTCCCTGCAAAGGGATTTTGGTATCCGGGAACCGCGGATTGCTGTTGCCGGACTAAATCCTCACGCTGGCGAGGGTGGGTATCTGGGGCGAGAGGAGATTGATGTTATCGAACCTGCGCTGACTTCATTACGCCAACAGGGGATTGACGTGAGCGGGCCTTACCCGGCGGATACCCTGTTTGCAACACAAAAGGCTACCCAATGCGATGTGTACCTGACCATGTACCATGATCAGGGATTGCCCGTGCTTAAGTATGCTGGTTTTAATCATGCCGTGAATATTACCCTGGGTTTGCCCTTCATTCGTACATCGGTGGATCACGGCACGGCGTTGGAATTGGCAGGAACAGGACACGCCGACACAGGAAGCCTGTTCGCCGCAGTGCGTACCGCGTTGACCATGGTTCAAGCCAGGGGCCACTCATGACCCTTATTAGCCTCATTGCCGCGATAGACGAAAATCGCGGCCTGGGTAAAAACAACCAGCTGCTCTGCCATCTTCCCGCTGACTTGGCTCATTTTAAAAAAATCACCATGGGCAAACCGATTATCATGGGCAGGAAAACGTTTGTCTCAATTGGCCGGCCATTGCCGGGCCGTTTGAATATCGTTCTCAGTCGGACTGAGTCCATGATTCCTGGCGTGGTTACGGTTTCATCCTTGCCCGAGGCTCTTGAACAGGTTTCGGAGTTTCCTGAAGCCATGATTATTGGAGGGGCGGAGCTCTTTGAACAGGCCTTGCCGTTGGCTTCCCGCCTTTATCTGACGGTCATCCATCACCTTTTTGATGCGGATGTCTTTTTTCCGTTATGGAATGCGAACGAGTGGTCCTGTCTGGAGACGCTGTCCAGACAGGCGGATGAGAAGAATCCCTATGATGTTACATTCTATTCTTATGAACGCCGTTAATCGCACTGGATCCTGTTAAAATTATCCATTCTGCAATTTCTGCCGCAGCGAATCTCGTTAAAGGAATTGATGACGCAATTTTCAGAGCGCTTCCTGGCACAGGCAACTTTCAACGGTGACTGCACGCACCCATACCCACAGGCAATGCGCCCGAAGTTATCACTGACACATTGTTGATCCATCGAGGTGGCGCAGGCGACATTATTCGTGGATTTAATGCAGTTAAAACCACAGGCTTTATTACCGAAAGGCCCGGTAATGCACTGTTGTTGCTGTGCATTTTGACTGGCGTGCTGGTGAAAATTGGCCTGTCCGCTATCCGAGCCCAGAATCCGGTAATTGTCAGTAATGATTTCGTGTCCCGCATAAGAAATATTGCAGTGGTTGTAGCCAGGCCAGGTTTTGCCGGGTTGTTTACTGCCTTTAAAATAAGCCTGACATAAAAACAAAGGATTGCCGTTGGTGTCGCGGCCAATGGCAAGCGGCTGGCCGCCTGCATTCTGCCAGAACAC
This sequence comes from Legionella taurinensis, assembly GCF_900452865.1. NCBI lineage: Bacteria > Pseudomonadati > Pseudomonadota > Gammaproteobacteria > Legionellales > Legionellaceae > Legionella > Legionella taurinensis. The sequence goes on along the minus strand of NZ_UGOZ01000001.1, from coordinate 2,945,149 downwards.
ATTGCCAAAGGCATTGGCTGGCGGAACCTGGTAATCATTAACGATGTATTCCTTACCACCATACGGCACATTGCAGCGACCGTACCCTGCCCAGGTTTTTCCCGGTTGCGTACTGTTAAACAGGCGTCCCAGGCAGAGAAACAGCGGTT
>NZ_UGOZ01000001.1:2830000-2940000 GCF_900452865.1 Legionella taurinensis | reverse complement strand
CGGGCGTTGGTTGTCCCGGTACTTGCACGTAGGTGGAGAGACTTGGCAAATCCGGTCTCTTATTAACACGGAGGTGCGAAGTGGTTCTGACCTTTCGGGGTACAGAGAAGTCATTGATGCCAAGCTTCCAGGAAAAGCTGCTAGCCATAACTTATAGGAAACCGTACCGCAAACCGACACAGGTGGACAGGTAGAGAATACTAAGGCGCTTGAGAGAACTCGGGTGAAGGAACTAGGCAAAATGGTACCGTAACTTCGGGAGAAGGTACGCCCTTGATGGTTAGTTGCCTGCGCAACAAAGCTGTTGAGGGCCGCAGAGACCAGGTGGCTGCGACTGTTTATTAAAAACACAGCACTCTGCAAATTCGTAAGAAGACGTATAGGGTGTGACGCCTGCCCGGTGCCGGAAGGTTAATTGATGGGGTTATCTTCGGAGAAGCTCTTGATCGAAGCCCCGGTAAACGGCGGCCGTAACTATAACGGTCCTAAGGTAGCGAAATTCCTTGTCGGGTAAGTTCCGACCTGCACGAATGGCGTAACGATGGCCACACTGTCTCCACCCGAGACTCAGTGAAATTGAAATCGCTGTGAAGATGCAGTGTACCCGCGGCTAGACGGAAAGACCCCGTGAACCTTTACTATAGTTTTGCACTGGACTTTGATGATAACTGTGTAGGATAGGTGGGAGGCTAAGAAGTGCGGACGCCAGTTCGCATGGAGCCGACCTTGAAATACCACCCTGTTATTATTGAGGTTCTAACTTGGTCCAGTAATCCTGGATGAGGACAGTGTATGATGGGTAGTTTGACTGGGGCGGTCTCCTCCCAAAGAGTAACGGAGGAGCACAAAGGTACCCTCGGTACGGTCGGACATCGTACCAAGAGTGTAAAGGCAAAAGGGTGCTTGACTGCGAGAGTGACGGCTCGAGCAGGTACGAAAGTAGGTCTTAGTGATCCGGTGGTTCTGTATGGAAGGGCCATCGCTCAACGGATAAAAGGTACTCCGGGGATAACAGGCTGATACCGCCCAAGAGTTCATATCGACGGCGGTGTTTGGCACCTCGATGTCGGCTCATCACATCCTGGGGCTGAAGCAGGTCCCAAGGGTATGGCTGTTCGCCATTTAAAGTGGTACGCGAGCTGGGTTTAGAACGTCGTGAGACAGTTCGGTCCCTATCTGCCGTGGGCGTAGGAAAATTGAGAGGAGCTGCTCCTAGTACGAGAGGACCGGAGTGGACGAACCTCTGGTGTACCGGTTGTCACGCCAGTGGCATTGCCGGGTAGCTAAGTTCGGACGGGATAACCGCTGAAAGCATCTAAGCGGGAAGCCTCCCTCAAGATGAGTTTTCCCATGAAGCCCGTTGAAGACTACGACGTTGATAGGCGAGGTGTGGAAGCGCAGTAATGCGTGAAGCTAACTCGTACTAATTGGCTGATTGTCTTGACCATATAACCTGATGTGCTTCAGGTTACATGGATAACATGAATGTGACTCTATTCTTTACCGGCCTCATGGCCAATCGGGTAGCACCGAGACAACCATGACGCTTAAACCGTTTTCCTGGCGACCATAGCATTCTGGAACCACCTGAATCCATCTCGAACTCAGAAGTGAAACAGACTCGCGCCGATGATAGTGTGAGGCTTCCTCATGTGAAAGTAGGTCATCGCCAGGGCTTTATTTAGAAAACAAGACCATTGTATGTGGCACACAGTAGGCAAGGATAGTCTACATTAGAAAAGAGTAATGCTGGCGTAGCTCAGTTGGTAGAGCAACTGACTTGTAATCAGTAGGTCCCGGGTTCGATTCCTGGTGCCAGCACCACTTAGTCTAATCCCATGCGCTAAAGCACTTGACTTTAGTCATTTCCTGAAAGAAAATGGCGTTTTTTTTTGGAGGGGTTCCCGAGCGGTCAAAGGGATCAGACTGTAAATCTGACGGCTCAGCCTTCGAAGGTTCGAATCCTTCCCCCTCCACCAGTTGAGAAAGAGAAAGGCACGCGGGTGTAGTTCAATGGTAGAACTTCAGCCTTCCAAGCTGATAGCGTGGGTTCGATTCCCATCACCCGCTCCAAGTATTTAATTTTCTCATGGATGTATTGTGTCTGATGCTTAAGGCCCACATAGCTCAGGCGGTAGAGCACTTCCTTGGTAAGGAAGAGGTCGCTGGTTCGAGTCCAGTTGTGGGCACCAAAATTATGATCATTTATTAGGGGAGATTTTCCGATGGCGAAGGAAAAGTTTGAGCGTAAGAAGCCACACGTAAACGTTGGAACGATTGGTCACGTAGACCATGGAAAGACAACGCTGACGGCAGCGATTACAACGATTATGGCAGGCCTGCATGGCGGCACGGCAAAAGCATACGACCAGATCGATGCTGCACCGGAAGAAAGAGAGCGTGGTATTACGATTTCTACGGCTCACGTAGAATATGAATCCACGAATCGACATTATGCCCACGTTGACTGCCCAGGACACGCGGATTATGTTAAGAACATGATTACGGGTGCTGCTCAGATGGATGGAGCGATTCTGGTGGTTTCCGCTGCGGATGGTCCGATGCCTCAAACACGCGAACACATTCTGCTGTCTCGTCAGGTTGGTGTACCGTACATTGTTGTGTTCATGAACAAAGCGGACATGGTAGACGATCCTGAATTATTAGAGCTGGTTGAGATGGAAGTACGCGACCTTCTGAGCAGCTACGAATTCCCTGGGGATGACATTCCTATTGTTGTTGGTTCTGCATTGAAAGCATTGGAAGGCGATACCAGCGAGATTGGAGTCCCAGCGATTGTTAAACTGGTTGAGACGATGGACTCTTACATTCCTGAGCCTGTACGTAACATTGATAAGCCCTTCCTGTTACCGATCGAAGACGTATTCTCTATTTCTGGACGCGGAACAGTAGTCACTGGTCGTGTTGAAAGCGGTATTGTCAAAGTCGGTGAAGAAGTTGAGATTGTGGGTATTCGTGATACTCAGAAGACAACGTGTACTGGTGTTGAGATGTTCCGTAAGCTGCTTGACGAAGGCCGAGCAGGTGACAACGTGGGTGTTCTGTTGCGTGGTACGAAGCGTGATGAAGTGGAGCGTGGACAGGTCTTGGCGAAACCAGGAACGATCAAGCCGCACACCAAGTTTGAAGCGGAAGTTTACGTACTGTCAAAAGACGAAGGTGGCCGTCATACGCCGTTTTTCAATGGCTATCGTCCGCAGTTTTACTTCCGAACGACTGACGTAACCGGTTCTTGTGATCTGCCGCAAGGTGTTGAGATGGTTATGCCTGGAGACAACGTCCAGATGACTGTAAATCTTCATTCACCCATCGCGATGGACGAAGGTCTGCGTTTCGCGATTCGTGAAGGTGGCCGTACCGTAGGTGCAGGTGTTGTTGCTAAAATCATCGAGTAATGGATGGTTTGGGTGCAAACACGGTTTGCACCCGACATGTTAAGTTAGGCCAGTAGCTCAATTGGCAGAGTGGCGGTCTCCAAAACCGCAGGTTGGGGGTTCGATTCCCTCCTGGCCTGCCAACTAACAGAATACATATGACTAATTCATCAAATTCAAGATTTACATTCAAAGAAGCAATCTTGTGGTTAGGGATACTGATACTAACTGCGGGTTCTTTTTTTGTTACCTATTATTATTCTTATTCCGCGCCGGTTAAAATTATTATATGGATTGGTTGGCTGGTAGGTTGTGCTATACTTGCATTCTTTACCAACAAAGGGCAGCAGGTTTTTGAGTTTGCAAACGAAGCCAAAGTAGAACTACAAAAAGTGGTTTGGCCCTCCCGACAAGAAACCATACAGACTACTTCCATTGTTATGATCATGGTCGCTGTGACAGGTTTTATCTTGTGGGGCGTTGATTCTGCAATGATGTGGGTCATTGCTAAAATAACACATTTAGGTTGAGATCAAGGTGGAAGAACAGAACAAGGTTGAAGAACAAAAATCTAAGCAGTGGTATGTTGTTCATGCCTACTCAGGCTATGAAAATTTTGTAATGCGCGAAATTAAATCACGTGCTGAGCACCACCATCTGCAGGATAAAATAGGCGAAGTTGTTGTCCCTTCTGAGGAAGTGGTTGAAATGCGCGCGGGTCAAAAACGTAAAAGCACCCGTAAATTTTTCCCTGGTTATGTCCTTGTTAACATGGTGATGGATGATGCCACATGGCATATGATCCGAGCGATTCCACGTGTACTTGGTTTCATTGGCGGCACAAGCCAGACGCCTACTCCTATTAGCGATAAAGAAGCGCAAGCTATTCTGCAGCGTGTTGAGGATGGTGTTACCAAGCCTAAACCTAAAATTCTGTTTGAACCTGGCGAAGTGGTTAGAGTTAAGGAAGGTCCTTTCGTTGACTTTAACGGCGTTGTCGAAGAGGTCAATTATGAGAAAAGCCGTCTACGAGTTGCTGTTCTCATTTTTGGTCGCTCCACTCCTGTCGAGTTGGAGTTCAGTCAGGTTGAGAAAACCTGATTTTTGTTAGTAACGGGAAGCCAAACACTGATTACCAAATCAGACATTGGCGCTATACCCATAAGGAGTCATCATGGCTAAAAAAGTTGAAGGTTATGTCAAGTTACAGATCCCGGCAGGAAAGGCTAATCCAAGTCCTCCAGTAGGTCCTGCTCTGGGTCAGCGCGGCGTAAACATTATGGAATTCTGTAAAGCCTTTAATGCGGCAACACAGAATTTGGAACAAGGTTTACCTATCCCTGTTGTTATTACTGTATACAGTGATCGCAGTTTTACTTTTATTACTAAAACGCCTCCAGCTTCTATCTTATTGAAAAAGACAGCGGGTCTGCAAAGTGGTAGTAGTAACCCCAATACTAAGAAGGTGGCAACATTGAATCGGGCTCAGCTCGAAGAAATTGCCAAAACAAAAGAACCCGATTTAACTGCCGGAAGTTTAGATGCAGCGGTACGCACCATTGCTGGAACTGCCCGTAGCATGGGAATCGAAGTTGAAGGTTGATAATAAGGGGCACTACCATGGCAAGTTTAAGTAAAAAACAACAGAAAATTCGCGAAAAAGTTAAAATCAATTATTTGTATAATCCAGCTGAAGCGATTGAAATTCTGAAAGAGTTTGCAAGTAGCAAATTCAGAGAAAGCGTGGATATCAGCGTTAATCTTGGCGTCGATCCAAGAAAATCAGATCAGGTTGTTAGAACATCAACCAATCTGCCAAAAGGTACGGGTAAAACCGTCCGTGTTGCGGTGTTTGCACAAGGTGACAATGCCACCAAAGCTAAAAATGCCGGCGCTGATCTGGTCGGTTTTGAAGATCTGGCAGACAAAATCAAAGCAGGTGAACTGGATTTTGATGTAGTCATTGCTACACCGGATGCTATGCGCATTGTGGGCCAATTAGGTCAAATTCTCGGTCCTCGCGGTCTGATGCCTAACCCCAAAGTCGGTACGGTTACTACGAATGTGGAAGCAGCCGTTTCCGATGCTAAGTCAGGTCAGGTTCGTTATCGAACCGATAAAAACGGTATTATCCATTGTACTGTTGGTAAAATTGATTTCACTTCGGATGATCTCATTGAAAACATTACCGCGTTAATGGTTGACTTGAAAAAGGCAAAACCGGCTTCATCTAAAGGGGTATATTTGAAAAAAATTACCTTATCAACCACAATGGGTCCTGGATTACCTATTGATATTGCATCATTACCTGTGTAATATATCTGACCCGAATTTCGAATTCACGGCATAGACTCGTTCCATGCCGTCGAAGACCGCAGGTGCAGAAATGCTTAATTACCCTGCGCAGACGGTGAACCGGAACAGAAGTTATTCTGAGACGGCCACCATAACTGTCAAATCATTTAGATTTGCACAACTTAGGAGGTCACTAACGTGACGATAACATTAGCTGCAAAGAAAGCTGTTGTCGAAGAAGTAAATGCAGTTGCTTCTAAGGCTATTTCAGCTGTGGTTGCTGATTATCGTGGTTTGACTGTAAACCAAATGACCCAATTGCGTAGCCAGGCTCGCAAATCCGGTGTTTATCTAAGGGTTGTAAGAAATACATTAACCCGTAGAGCATTTGAAAACACTGATTTTTCCTGCTTGAGCGACAAATTGGTTGGTCCTTTATTTATCGCTTTATCACTTGAAGCACCAAGTGATGCGGCAAGACTATTAAAGGATTTCGTAAAAACATTTGACAAGCTTGAAATCAAAGCATTGTCTGTAGGCGGTAAAGTCTATGGCGCTGAGCAATTAGATGCAGTAGCCAGCTTACCGACTAAAGACGAGGCAATAGCCAAACTGATGTTTGTGATGAAAGCGCCTATTGAGAAATTTGTCAGAACACTTGCTGAACCGCATGCCAAACTGGTTAGAACGGTTGCTGCAATCAAAGACAAAAAAGAACAGTAAAATTCCGATAATCGATTATATTTAATTAGGAGCTAGTAATGGCTGTATCAAAAAATGAGATCCTTGAAACAATCTCTAACATGACCGTAATGGAAGTTGTTGAGCTGATCGAGGCAATGGAAGAAAAATTTGGCGTTTCTGCCGCCGCTGCTGCTGTAGCTGTCGCTGCACCCGCTGCTGCTGCATCTGCTGCTGCTGAAGAAAAGACAGAGTTTGACGTGGTAATGACAAGCTTTGGCTCTAACAAAGTCGGCGTTATTAAAGTCATTCGTAACATCACCGGTTTAGGCTTGAAAGAAGCAAAAGACCTGGTTGAAGGTGCACCTGCCACTGTTAAAGAAGGTGTATCGAAAGACGAAGCAGCTAGCATCAAGAAAGATCTGGAAGAAGCTGGCGCGACTGTTGACGTTAAGTAATAATTATACGTCTCTATTTCAGAACCCGGCCATGGTTACATGGCTGGGTTTGTGTGTTTGATGATCAATAATTTACAGAGGAACCACCATGGCAACTGCAGAAGCTAAACCTCAACACTATTCTCACGCCGAGAAGAAACGATTCCGTAAGAGCTTTGGCAGGCAAGCTGACAAGATGGCGATTCCCAATCTCCTGGACATTCAGTTAAAGTCCTATAGAGATTTTCTGGAAGCTGATTCAAAAGCCAACTCAGAACAGAAAACAGGTTTGCATGCAGCGTTCTCATCCGTATTTCCTATTGAAAGTTTTTCTGGTAATGCCCGCTTAGAATACGTGGGTTACAAATTGGGCGAACCCGCCTTTGACGTGAGAGAGTGTAAATTACGTGGTTTAACGTATTCAGCTCCTCTGCGTGTTAAAATCAGACTTGTGGTCCTTGACAAAGATGCGGCTGGTGAACCAAAGCCCATCAAGGATATCCGTGAACAAGATGTGTTCATGGGTGAAATTCCATTAATGACTGACGTCGGTACTTTCGTTGTTAATGGAACCGAGCGCGTTGTTGTTTCGCAGTTGCATCGCTCGCCCGGTGTTATATTTGAACATGATCGCGGAAAGACGCATTCTTCCGGTAAACTGCTTTATTCCGCCCGTATTATTCCATACCGTGGTTCATGGCTTGATTTTGAATTCGATCCTAAAGACTGTGTTTTCGTGCGTATTGACCGCCGTAGAAAATTACCAGTCAGCATTTTATTACGTGCACTGGGGTATGAAGTTGAAGATATCCTCGCTGAATTTTTTGAATCGACCGTTTGCCAACTGCGCAATGGTGAATTCCACATTAATCTCATTCCTGCTCGTCTGCGCGGTGAAATTGCATCGTTTGATATTGCTGTTCCTGAAACGGGTGAGCTGATCGTTGAGCAGGGCCGCCGCATTACTGCCCGTCATATTAAAATGATGGAAAAGAGCAACATGCAGGATCTCGTGGTCCCGCAGGATTATCTGGTCGGTAAGATACTCGCCAGAAACATTGTTAATACTGAAACAGGTGAAGTGTTGGCGAATGCCAATGATGAAGTCACCTCTGAATTATTAGATCAGTTGGCTGAACATGGCATTTTGTCATTTGAAATGATCTATACCAACGATCTGGATCATGGTTCTTATATTTCTGACACCTTAAAAATTGATCCCACCAACAGCCAACTTGAAGCGCTGGTTGAAATTTATCGCATGATGCGTCCTGGTGAGCCGCCAACAAAAGAAGCGGCGGAAGCCTTATTTAAAAACCTTTTCTTTGCGGAAGATCGCTATGATTTATCCGCAGTCGGCCGTATGAAATTTAATCGACGCGTAGGGCGCAAAGAAGATCAGGGTCCAGGAACGTTAACGAAAGAAGACATTCTCGCAGTTATCAAAACATTGATTGATATTCGTAACGGTATTGGCATGGTTGATGACATTGATCATCTGGGTAACCGACGTGTACGCAGCGTGGGTGAAATGACAGAAAACCAGTTCCGTGTTGGTTTGGTCCGTGTTGAGCGTGCGGTCAAAGAGCGTTTAAGCCTGGTTGAATCTGAAAACCTGATGCCTCAGGATTTGATTAACGCCAAGCCAGTTTCTGCTGCCATTAAAGAATTTTTTGGTTCAAGCCAGTTATCGCAGTTTATGGATCAAGTTAACCCCCTTTCCGGCGTGACTCACAAGCGTCGTGTTTCAGCTCTGGGCCCAGGCGGGTTAACTCGAGAGCGCGCAGGATTTGAAGTCCGCGACGTTCACACCACCCACTATGGCCGTGTTTGCCCGATTGAAACGCCTGAAGGTCCAAACATCGGTTTGATCAATTCACTCTCTGTCTACGCCCGTACCAATGACTATGGTTTTATTGAAACACCTTGCCGTAAAGTAATTGATGGCTATGTCACGGACGATATTGAATACCTGTCAGCGATCGAAGAAGTCGATCAATACATTGCTCAATCGAGCGTAGCAGTAGACGAAAAAGGCAAAATCCTTGCCGATTTGGTTCCTTGCCGTCACCAGAATGAATTCTCATTGACGACACCGGATAAAATTAACTACATGGATGTGTCGCCTAAGCAGATCGTATCCGTTGCAGCCTCATTGATTCCTTTCCTGGAGCACGATGACGCGAACCGTGCCTTGATGGGTTCTAACATGCAACGTCAGGCGGTACCCACACTGCGTTCTGAAAAGCCGCTGGTTGGTACGGGAATGGAGCGCACAGTGGCTTCTGATTCCGGTGTTTCTGTTGTTGCCAAACGTGGCGGTGTGATTGATTTGGTTGATGCCTCCCGTATCGTTGTCCGCGTTAACGATGACGAAACCACTGCGGGTGAAACCGGGGTAGACATTTATAACCTGACGAAATATTTCCGTTCTAACCAGGATACCTGTATTAATCAGCGTCCCATTGTCAATACAGGTGATCGTATTCAGAAGGGTGATGTTCTTGCCGATGGCCCGTGTACTGACATGGGTGAATTGGCACTGGGGCAGAACTTGCTGGTCGCCTTCATGCCCTGGAACGGTTATAACTTCGAAGACTCGATTTTAATTTCAGAGCGTATTGTCCAGGAAGATCGCTTCACCACCATTCATATTGAAGAATTAACCTGTATTGCTCGCGATACCAAACTCGGAACGGAAGAAATTACGGCGGACATCCCTAATGTGGGTGAATCAGCATTGGCCAATCTCGATCAATCGGGTGTGGTGTATATTGGTGCTGAGGTCTCCGCAGGCGATATTCTCGTTGGTAAAGTCACGCCAAAAGGCGAAACACAGTTAACACCGGAAGAGAAATTATTAAGAGCCATTTTCGGTGAGAAAGCGTCTGATGTAAAAGATTCTTCCTTGCGCGTTCCATCCGGCATGAACGGAACAGTGATTGACGTTCAAGTCTTTACACGGGATGGTCTGGAAAAAGACGAGCGTGCCAAGAGTATTGAAGAAGAGCATCTGGCCCGCGTCCGTAAAGACCTTATCGATGAACGACGTATTCGCGAAGAAGACATTTATCACCGCGTCTATAATTTGTTGCTGGGTAAAACGGCAGCAGGCGGTCCATCCAGCATTAAGCCGGGCTCTAAAATCACTGAATCCTATCTGGAGAAAGTGGACAGAAGCAAATGGTTTGATGTTCGCGTGGATGACGAAGTTATCAGCCAGCAATTGGAACAATTGTCCAAGCAGCTTGAATTGCTTGGCAAAGAAATGGAAAAGCGCTTTAACGACAGCCGTAAAAAAATTATCCAGGGCGATGATTTGGCTCCCGGCGTTCTAAAAATTGTTAAAGTGTATCTTGCAGTTAAGCGTCGCATTCAGCCGGGTGATAAGATGGCTGGTCGCCACGGAAACAAAGGGGTTATTTCCATTGTGGTTCCCGTTGAAGACATGCCTTACATGGCGGATGGTACTGCGGTTGATATCGTATTGAATCCATTAGGTGTACCGTCCCGTATGAACATTGGTCAGGTTCTGGAAACGCACTTAGGACTTGCTGCCAAGGGTTTGGGACAGCGCATTGCCGACTTAGTTGACAGCAATAAGCCCGTTAAGCAGATTCGTGAATTCCTGGGCAAGATCTACAATCATGATGGCGTTCAGCGTGTTCACCTTGAAAAGCTTGATGACAACGAAGTCGCTATTCTTGCTGACAACCTGCGTGCCGGCGTTCCCATGGCGACACCGGTGTTTGACGGCGCCAATGAAGCAGAAATTAAATCCATGCTTGAGCTTGCTGGATTGCCTGCTGATGGAAAAACCATGCTGATTGATGGGCGTACGGGTAAGACATTTGATAACCCCGTCACCGTCGGTTACATGTACATGCTCAAACTGAATCACCTTGTGGACGACAAAATGCACGCCCGCTCCACCGGTTCGTATAGTCTGGTTACTCAGCAGCCGCTTGGCGGTAAGGCTCAATTCGGGGGCCAGCGCTTCGGTGAGATGGAGGTCTGGGCATTGGAAGCTTATGGCGCGGCTTACACGTTGCAGGAAATGTTAACAGTTAAATCAGACGATGTCGGAGGACGAACGAAGATATATAAAAACATAGTTGATGGTGATCATCGTATGGATCCTGGAATGCCTGAATCCTTCAATGTATTACTGAAGGAAATTAGAGCATTGGGTATTGATATCGAACTGAACCACGACTAACACGTTCAGCGATCAATTCTGATAAACAAATTTTTGGAGGCATAGACTTGGCTAATCTAAGCAGCGACCCAATGAGAAAAGCACCTGTAATGAGTGATTTGCTTGGTATCCTCAAACAACAAGGGCAAAGTGAAGAATTCGATGCGATTAAAATCGCATTGGCTTCACCTGAATTAATTCGATCCTGGTCTTACGGGGAAGTAAAAAAACCCGAGACCATTAATTACCGTACCTTTAAACCGGAGCGCGATGGTTTATTCTGCGCAAAAACGTTTGGCCCGGTGAAGGATTACGAATGTTTGTGTGGTAAGTACAAACGACTTAAGCACCGCGGCGTTATTTGTGAAAAATGCGGTGTAGAACTGGCATTGGCTAAAGTCCGCCGTGAACGTATGGGGCACATTGAGCTGGCCAGTCCAGTGGCCCATATCTGGTTCCTGAAGTCACTTCCGTCCAGAATTGGTCTTTTGCTGGATATGACGCTGCGTGATATCGAGCGCGTTCTTTATTTTGAAGCGTTTGTCGTGGTCGATCCCGGTATGACCGAGTTGGAGCGCGGTCAGTTGCTGAATGATGAAGTGTATCTGGAAGCAATGGAGCAATACGGTGATGAATTCGATGCCCGCATGGGTGCAGAAGCCATCCGTGATTTATTACGCCAGATTGATCTTGAAGAAGAAATACGCACTCTGCGTGAAGAATTGCCTACCACCAATTCTGAAACCAAAATTAAGAAAATCACCAAGCGCTTAAAATTAATCGAAGCATTCTATGAGTCGGGTAACAAGCCGGAATGGATGATTATGGATGTCCTGCCCGTATTGCCTCCTGATTTAAGGCCTTTAGTGCCTCTGGATGGCGGACGTTTTGCTACATCCGATTTGAATGATTTATACCGTCGCGTGATTAACCGTAACAACCGCCTGAAGCGATTACTGGATCTGAACGCACCGGACATCATTGTCCGTAACGAAAAGCGTATGCTGCAGGAATCAGTTGATGCGCTGCTGGATAACGGCCGCCGCGGCAGAGCGATTACAGGGACCAACAAGCGTCCATTAAAATCACTTGCCGACATGATTAAAGGAAAGCAGGGTCGTTTCCGTCAGAACCTTCTAGGTAAGCGCGTTGACTATTCCGGTCGTTCTGTGATTGTAGTCGGTCCGACTTTGCGTTTGCACCAGTGCGGTCTGCCGAAAAAAATGGCGCTGGAACTGTTCAAACCCTTTATCTTCAGCAAGCTCGAATTCCGAGGTCTTGCTACCACGATTAAAGCGGCCAAGAAAATGGTCGAGCGCGAAGAGCCGATTGTTTGGGACATTCTGGATGATGTGATCCGAGAGCATCCCATTCTGTTAAACCGTGCACCGACGTTGCACCGTTTAGGTATCCAGGCCTTTGAGCCCGTGTTAATTGAAGGGAAAGCAATCCAGCTCCATCCGCTCGTATGTACTGCGTATAACGCAGACTTCGACGGTGACCAGATGGCTGTTCACGTTCCGTTAACCCTGGAAGCGCAATTGGAAGCCCGGTCGCTGATGATGTCCACTAACAATATTCTGTCTCCCGCGAGCGGTGAGCCGATTATTGTTCCCAGTCAGGACGTGGTGCTCGGTCTTTATTACCTGACGCGCGAACGTATCAATGCCAAAGGGGAGGGCAAAATTTTTGCCAGCGCCCAGGAAGCTCAGAATTTTTATGAAGCTGGCTACATCGATATTCATGCCAAAATTAAAGTACGCATGCCCAAAGATGATGAAGACGGCGAAAACGGTGGTAACGCTGGTGTTCATCTCGTGGATACCACGGTAGGCCGTGCGATTCTGGCTGATATTCTGCCTAAAGGAATGGCGTTCGCACAAATCAACCGTACGATGACTAAAAAAGTTATTTCGCGTGTTGTTGACCATTGCTACCGTAAATTTGGGCTGAAAGAAACTGTCATTTTCGCTGACCAGCTGATGTATACCGGGTTTAAGTACGCCACGCGTGCCGGTGCATCGATTGGTATTGAAGACATGGAGATTCCAGACGACAAGGCCGTGATTATTGAGCAGGCTGATAATGAAGTGCGTGAGATTGAATCGCAATTCCGTTCCGGTCTGGTAACCAATGGCGAGCGTTACAATAAGGTTATCGATATCTGGTCGCGTACCAATGAAATGGTGGCGAAGTCGATGATGAGTAAAATCGCAACGGAAGAAGTGATTGATCGCGCTGGAAATACAACGCGTCAGGAATCATTTAACCCCATCTTCATGATGGCTGACTCCGGGGCGCGGGGTTCTGCTGCCCAGATTCGCCAGCTCGCCGGTATGCGGGGATTGATGGCGGCTCCAGACGGCTCCATTATTGAGACGCCGATTACAGCGAACTTCCGAGAAGGACTGAACGTATTCCAGTACTTCATTTCGACTCACGGTGCCCGTAAAGGTTTGGCCGATACCGCGTTAAAAACAGCAAACTCCGGTTATCTGACGCGTCGTCTGGTGGATGTCGCTCAGGATGTGGTGATTACCCAGGATGATTGCGGTACCGAAAATGGTATTCTCATGCAGCCTCTCATTGAGGGTGGGGATATTGTTGAACCCTTGCATGAAAGGGTATTGGGTCGTGTGGTTGCTACGGATGTTTATATTCCCAATCAGGAAGACGCGGTTGTAACCGCCGGTACCCTCCTGGACGAGGACTGGGTAGAGAAGCTTGAAAAGCTTGGCGTCGATCAAATTCTGGTTCGCTCACCCATAACCTGTGAAACCCGGTTTGGTCTGTGTGCCAAATGTTATGGACGCGATCTGGCTCGTGGTCATCTGGTGAACACCGGAGAAGCCGTGGGGATTATTGCGGCGCAATCCATCGGTGAACCCGGTACTCAGTTAACCATGCGTACTTTCCATATCGGGGGTGCGGCATCCAGGGCAACGGCAGCCAATAATATTCAGATTAAGAATAAAGGGGTTATTCGTCTGCATAACATCAAGACGGTTACTCACGAGAATGGCAACTTAGTCGCTGTATCACGTTCTGGGGAAGTATCGATTGTGGATGACTTCGGCCGTGAGCGTGAGCGCTATAAATTACCTTATGGTTCTGTGCTCACTGTTCATGACAACATGGCAGTTGAGGCCGGTCAGGTTATTGCCAGCTGGGATCCTCATACCCACCCGGTTATTTCTGAAGTAAGCGGTAAGCTGAAATTCATTGACCTTATCGAAGGCATGACCATGAATCGTCAGACCGATGAAATAACGGGTCTGAGTAATATTGTGGTCATCGATGCCAAGCAACGAAGCTCTGCTGGTCGTGACATGCGTCCTATGGTTAAGCTTGTGTCTGATGACGGCGAAGACATTTACCTGGCAGGAACCAATGTCCCCGCCCAGTATTATCTTCCTGTGGATGCAATCATTAACTTTGAAGACGGTAATAGTGTCGGCGTGGGTGATGTCATTGCCCGTATTCCGCAGGAGCGTTCCAAGACACGTGATATTACCGGGGGTCTTCCGCGTGTAGCTGACTTGTTTGAGGCTAGAAAACCTAAAGATGCTGCGGTGATGGCTGAAATATCAGGTCTGGTAAACTTTGGTAAGGAAACCAAAGGAAAACGTCGTCTGATTATTACAGCGTCAGAAAATCAGTTCCATGAAGAATTAATACCAAAATGGCGTCATATTTCGGTGTTTGAGGGTGAGCATGTTGAGCGAGGGGAAGTGATCGCAGAAGGTCCGCTTAACCCACACGATATACTGCGTTTGCTTGGTGTCGGCGCGCTGGCCAATTACATCGTTAACGAGGTTCAGGATGTTTACCGCCTGCAGGGGGTAAAAATCAATGACAAGCATATCGAAACCATTGTTCGACAAATGTTGCGTAAACGGGTAATTACATTTGCCGGTGATTCGAAATTCCTGGCAGGCGAGCATGTTGAAGAAAGCGTGATGCTGCATGAAAATGACAAATTGGTTGCTGAAGGAAAACAACCTGCCCATGGTACCCCCATATTGCTGGGTATTACTAAGGCTTCCTTGGCGACAGAATCGTTTATTTCAGCGGCGTCATTCCAAGAAACCACAAGAGTACTTACCGAAGCGGCTGTTAGCGGCAAGGTCGATGATCTTCGTGGTTTGAAAGAGAATGTGATGGTCGGTCGACTGATTCCTGCGGGAACAGGCTATGCCTACCACCAGGGCCGCAAGGCGAGACGTGCCAGAGCTGCAAGTACTGAGCATACCGCACATACCGTCACTGCAAGTGATGTAGAGCATGCATTAAGTGAAGCGTTGAACGCAGACAATCATAATGATTAACTTGGATTGATGTAACCCCGGCAGGTTTAACTTGACAAATCTGCCGGAGCTATATAGAATCCGGCCTCCTTATGCATTCAAAATATAGACAAGAGATAAAGTTCGGAGTTAACAATAAATGGCTACTATTAATCAGTTAGTAAGAAAGCCTCGCAGAGACATCGAAGAGAAAAGTAAGGTCCCTGCTTTGCAATCCTGTCCACAACGACGAGGTGTATGTACTCGTGTATATACTACAACCCCTAAAAAGCCAAACTCAGCTATGCGTAAGGTAGCACGTGTGCGCTTGACCAATGGTTATGAAGTATCTTCCTACATCGGTGGTGAAGGCCATAACCTGCAGGAACACTCTGTTGTATTAATTCGCGGCGGTAGGGTAAAAGACTTGCCTGGTGTGCGCTATCATACCGTTCGTGGAAGTCTGGATACCTCTGGTGTCAACGATCGTAAACAAGGTCGTTCTAAATACGGTACCAAGAAGCCGAAAGACAAGAAATAATCTGATTGTAGGAAATTGAAATGCCAAGAAGAAGAGAAGTACCCAAACGCGAAATTTTGCCTGATCCAAAGCATCACAGCGAACTTTTAGCCAAATTCATTAACGTCCTGATGGTAAGCGGTAAAAAATCAACTGCCGAAAAGATTACCTATGGCGCCCTTGATCTCTTGAATGAGCGCATTAAGAAAAGCAAAAAGAACGACGAAGAGGGCGAGACTGGTTCATCCAGTGCTGGTTCCGCTAGTGTTCTTCATTACTTTGAACAAGCTCTTGATAATGTAAGACCCAGTGTGGAAGTGCGTTCAAGACGAGTCGGCGGTGCGACCTACCAGGTTCCTGTTGAAGTCCGTATGGATAGAAGCATTGCGCTTGGCATGCGCTGGATAGTCCAGGCTGCCCGTTCACGCGGCGAAAAAGGAATGATGTTACGGTTGGCAGGCGAATTAATCGATGCATTCGAAAGCAAAGGTTCTGCCGTGAAAAAACGTGAAGACACTCATAAAATGGCCAAAGCTAACCAGGCTTTTGCACATTTTAGATGGAATTAACAGAGAGGTTACGTCGTGTCTACTCCGTTAGAACTATACAGAAACATTGGTATTGCCGCCCACGTGGATGCTGGTAAAACAACGACCACTGAGCGTGTTCTGTATTACACCGGTATGTCACATAAAATTGGTGAAGTGCATGATGGCGCTGCAACCATGGACTGGATGGTTCAGGAGCAGGAACGCGGAATCACGATTACCTCTGCAGCAACAACGTGTTACTGGGCTGGAATGGACAAGCAATATGCTCGCCACCGTATCAATATTATTGATACTCCGGGCCACGTTGACTTCATGATTGAGGTGGAGCGTTCTTTACGTGTTCTCGATGGTGCTGTAGTAGTATTCGATGCTGTATCCGGAGTTGAACCGCAATCAGAAACCGTATGGCGTCAGGCTGACAAATACGGTGTTCCACGCGTTGTGTTTGTCAATAAAATGGACCGTATGGGTGCAAACTTCTTGCGCGTAGTCAGTCAAATTAAACAACGTCTGGGTTCAAATCCTGTTGTCGTTCAAATGCCAATCGGTGCCGAAGAAGCTTTTGTTGGTGTGGTTGACTTAATTAAAATGAAGGCAATCCATTGGGATGAAGAAAACAAAGGCATGTCTTTTGAATACAAACCGATTCCAGAAGCTATGCTTGCCCAATGTGAAGAATACCGTGGCTTGATCATCGAAGCCGCTGCTGAAGCATCTGAAGAGTTAATGGAAAAATACCTGGAAGGCGGCGAATTCACCGAAGAAGAAATCAAAAAGGCATTAAGACAGCGGACCATTACCAATGAAATGGTACCTGTCTTCTGTGGTTCAGCCTTTAAAAATAAAGGGGTTCAGGCTGTGTTGGACGGCGTTATTGATTATCTGCCGTCCCCCATTGACATTCCGGCTATTAAAGGGCACGACGAACATGGCGAAGAAATTCGACGTAAAACATCGTATGATGAGCCGTTCTCTGCACTGGCATTTAAAATTGCTACAGACCCTTTCGTTGGGACATTGACCTATTTCCGAACTTATTCAGGTGTACTTAAAAGTGGTGACACGGTATACAACTCGGTAAAAGGTAAAAAAGAGCGTATAGGCCGTCTTCTTCAAATGCATGCCAATTCCCGTGAAGAAATCAAAGAAGTACACGCGGGTGATATCGCTGCAGCCGTCGGCTTAAAAACTGTGACGACTGGTGATACCCTCTGTGATTCTGATTCAGTGGTTATTCTTGAAAGAATGGACTTTCCTGATCCAGTGATTGCAGTTGCTGTAGAGCCAAAAACCAAAGCTGACCAGGAAAAAATGTCGATAGCTTTAGGTAAGCTTGCTCAGGAAGACCCCTCATTCCGTGTTCATACTGATGAAGAGTCAGGGCAAACAATTATTCAGGGAATGGGTGAGTTACATCTTGAGATTATTGTGGATCGCATGAAGCGTGAATTTAACGTGGAAGCGAATGTTGGGAAGCCACAGGTTGCCTACCGTGAAACGATTAAAGCCTCTGTTGAACAGGAAGGTAAATTCGTTCGCCAATCAGGCGGCCGTGGTCAGTATGGACATGTATGGCTTAAAATTGAGCCAAACGAGGCAGGGGCAGGGTACGAGTTTGTCAATGCGATTGTCGGTGGTGTAATTCCCAAAGAATACATTCCGGCAGTTGACAAAGGCATCCAGGAACAGTTGCAAAATGGTGTTATTGCAGGGTATCCAGTAGTCGATGTTAAAGTGACTCTGTTTGATGGATCTTTCCACGAAGTGGATTCCAGTGAGATGGCATTTAAAATTGCTGGTTCTCAATGTTTCAAACAAGGAGCCACAAAAGCGAAACCTGTTCTGCTTGAGCCGATTATGAGTGTCGAGGTCGTTACGCCTGAAGATTACATGGGTGATGTGATGGGTGACCTCAACAGACGTCGTGGATTGGTTCAGGGCATGGAAGACTCTCCTGCAGGAAAAGTCATCCGAGCGGAAGTGCCTTTGGCTGAAATGTTTGGATATGCAACCGATGTACGTTCGGCAACACAGGGTAGAGCAACCTACTCTATGGAGTTTTCACGCTATGCAGAAGCTCCTAATAATATTGCTGAAGCGATCATCAAGAAACAATAAAAGTTAAAGTTAACGAGGTATAGAGAAATGGCGAAGGAAAAGTTTGAGCGTAAGAAGCCACACGTAAACGTTGGAACGATTGGTCACGTAGACCATGGAAAGACAACGCTGACGGCAGCGATTACAACGATTATGGCAGGCCTGCATGGCGGCACGGCAAAAGCATACGACCAGATCGATGCTGCACCGGAAGAAAGAGAGCGTGGTATTACGATTTCTACGGCTCACGTAGAATATGAATCCACGAACCGACATTATGCCCACGTTGACTGCCCAGGACACGCGGATTATGTTAAGAACATGATTACGGGTGCTGCTCAGATGGATGGAGCAATTCTGGTGGTTTCCGCTGCGGATGGTCCGATGCCTCAAACACGCGAACACATTCTGCTGTCTCGTCAGGTTGGTGTACCGTACATTGTTGTGTTCATGAACAAAGCGGACATGGTAGACGATCCTGAATTATTAGAGCTGGTTGAGATGGAAGTACGCGACCTTCTGAGCAGCTACGAATTCCCTGGGGATGACATTCCTATTGTTGTTGGTTCTGCATTGAAAGCATTGGAAGGCGATACCAGCGAGATTGGAGTCCCAGCGATTGTTAAACTGGTTGAGACGATGGACTCTTACATTCCTGAGCCTGTACGTAACATTGATAAGCCCTTCCTGTTACCGATCGAAGACGTATTCTCTATTTCTGGACGCGGAACAGTAGTCACTGGTCGTGTTGAAAGCGGTATTGTCAAAGTCGGTGAAGAAGTTGAGATTGTGGGTATTCGTGATACTCAGAAGACAACGTGTACTGGTGTTGAGATGTTCCGTAAGCTGCTTGACGAAGGCCGAGCAGGTGACAACGTGGGTGTTCTGTTGCGTGGTACGAAGCGTGATGAAGTGGAGCGTGGACAGGTCTTGGCGAAGCCAGGAACGATCAAGCCGCACACCAAGTTTGAAGCGGAAGTTTACGTACTGTCAAAAGACGAAGGTGGCCGTCATACGCCGTTTTTCAATGGCTATCGTCCGCAGTTTTACTTCCGAACGACTGACGTAACCGGTTCCTGTGATCTGCCGCAAGGTGTTGAGATGGTTATGCCTGGAGACAACGTCCAGATGACTGTAAATCTTCATTCACCCATCGCGATGGACGAAGGTCTGCGTTTCGCGATTCGTGAAGGTGGCCGTACCGTAGGTGCGGGTGTTGTTGCTAAAATCATCGAGTGAGTAAAATGAGTAACCAACAAAATATCAAGATTCGTCTGAAATCATTTGATCATCGCTTGATTGATTCGTCAACTCGCGAAATCGTAGAGACAGCAAAACGTACTGGCGCACAAATCCGTGGGCCAATACCTTTGCCAATCAAGAAAGAGAAATTTACTGTATTGATTTCACCGCATGTTAACAAAGATGCGCGTGACCAATACGAATTACGTACCCATAAACGCCTTGTTGTCATTGTACATCCCACTGAGAAGACAGTTGATGCGCTAATGAAGCTTGATTTGGCTGCCGGGGTTGACGTTCAGATTAGCCTGGATGATGAATAATCCGGGCCAGGGATATTAACGAGGTGTTACAATGACTAATGGGTTAGTAGGCCGAAAAGTAGGCATGACACGAATTTTTACAGATGAGGGTGTATCTGTACCTGTTTCTGTAGTAGAGGTATTGCCTAACCGTATTTCTCAACTTAAAACGCTTGAGACTGATGGTTACACAGCAATCCAAATTACTGCTGGAACAAAAAAGGCAAGCCATGTGAGCAAGCCTTTAGCTGGCCATTTTGCCAAAGCGCAAATTGAAGCTGGTGATATGATGTGTGAATTTCCAGTTGAAGCATTGGATGGTTACAGTGTGGGTCAAACCCTGTCTGTTGCTGATGTTTTTACTGCTGGACAATATGTTGATGTTTCCGGGATTACCAAAGGTAAGGGTTTCGCCGGTGGTGTAAAGCGCCATAATTTCCGTACTCAGGATGCTACGCACGGTAACTCCCGTTCTCACCGTGTTCTAGGTTCTATTGGTCAAAACCAGACACCTGGACGCGTGTTCAAAGGTAAGAAAATGGCAGGCCAATTGGGTAATGTGCGTTGCACAACTCAAAGCCTGGAATTGGTTCGTGTTGATAGTGACCGTAATCTTCTTTTGATTAAGGGTGCCATTCCCGGATGCCCTGGTGCACGAATTGAAGTAAGGCCCGCGGTTAAGAAGCAAGTAAGGGGCAAATAATGGAACTTAAGACAAAAGATACAAACACTGCTCTTAGCGTAAGTGAAGATGTTTTTGACTATCGTTACAATGAAGGCTTGATTCATCAAGCGGTCGTTACATTCATGAACAATGCGCGCAGTGGTAATAGCGCCCAAAAAACACGTTCTGAGGTAAGCGGTGGCGGTAAAAAGCCATGGCGTCAAAAAGGAACAGGCCGAGCAAGAGCGGGTACGATTCGTAGCCCAATCTGGCGTTCCGGTGGGGTTACCTTCGCTTCAAAGAAACGAGATTATTCGCAAAAACTTAACAAAAAAATGTACAAACGTGCTTTGCGTAGTATAATCTCCGAACTTCATCGTACGGACAGTCTTGTCGTTGTTAGCGATTTTGAGTGCAAAACGCATAAAACCAAAGATTTTCTGTCTAAAATGAAGGACTTAAATTTATCCAATGCATTAATTGTGATGAATGAAGTGGGTGAGCACGAGTATTTGGCTTCTCGCAATCTGCATCAATATGATATTTGCGACGTTAACACGGTTGATCCGGTTAGCCTGCTGCGATTCGAGAAAGTATTAATGACTGGCGATGCAGTGAAGAGTTTAGAGGAGTTGTTACAATGAATGCAGAGCGCTTATTAATGGTTCTCAAAGAACCACACACCTCTGAAAAAGCAACTGTAATGGCTGACAAGTTCAAGCAATTCACGTTTAAAGTTTTAAAGACTGCGACCAAACAGGAAATTAAACACGCTGTCGAGCAAATGTTTAAAGTCAAGGTTAAAAGCGTGACAGTCATGAACGTTAAAGGCAAAAACAAGCGCTTCAAGCAATTAAGTGGTAAGCGAAGCGATTGGAAAAAAGCATTTGTAGCATTACATGAAGGTCATGATATTGACTTTACAGTGACAGAATAAGGCAGATTAAGATGGCATTATTAAAATCGAAACCAACATCACCAGGAAAGCGCGGTGAATTACGGGTTGTCCACCATCATATTCATAAGGGGCAACCCCATTCTGCTCTGGTTGAAAAATTAAACAAGACGGGTGGTCGAAATAACCAGGGCCGTATCACTGTCCGCCACATTGGTGGAGGTGTACGTGCTAAGTACCGTATTATTGATTTTAAACGCAACAAAGACGGCATTGAAGCCCGTGTTGAGCGTATTGAATATGATCCAAACCGTTCAGCATTGATTGCCCTTGTCGTCTATAAAGACGGTGAGCGTCGTTATATCATTGCTCCAGCAGGTCTGGAAGCAGGACAAACGATTGTGAGTGGTGAAGACTCGCCAATCAGCACAGGAAACTGTTTGCCGCTGCGCAATATCCCCGTTGGTACCACCATTCATTGCGTGGAAATGAAACCGGGTAAAGGCGCTCAGTTGTTAAGAAGTGCTGGATGCAGCGGTCAAATCGTTGCGAAAGAAGGTGTTTATGCCACTTTAAAACTTCGTTCAGGCGAAATGCGTAAAGTGCTGACCGCCTGCCGAGCTGTCATTGGTGAAGTAAGCAACAGTGAACACAGCTTAAGGGCTTTAGGTAAAGCGGGTGCAAAACGTTGGCGTGGTATTCGACCCACTGTACGTGGTGTGGCCATGAACCCGGTTGATCACCCACATGGTGGTGGTGAGGGTAGAACTTCAGGTGGTAGACATCCAGTTACTCCATGGGGTGTACCTACCAAAGGCTATAAAACCCGTAGTAACAAGCGCACTGACCGTTTCATCGTCAGAGGTCGCAAGAAGAAATAATTAGTTAAGAGGATATCACAGTGCCACGTTCTATTAGAAAAGGTCCCTTCGTTGATGGTCATCTGTTAGCAAAAGTTGAAGCGGCTATTGCGTCAAAATCAAAAAAACCAATTAAGACCTGGTCAAGACGTTCAACAATAACACCTGAGATGATTGATCTGACATTGGCTGTTCATAATGGTAAGGATCACGTTCCTGTGTTCATTACTGACAATATGGTCGGTCATAAATTAGGTGAGTTTGCTATGACTCGTACATTCAAAGGCCACTCTGGCGACAGAAAAGCCAAAGGTAAGTAAGAGGCAATGATGGAAGTTACAGCTAAATTAAGAAATGCACCACTGTCCGCCCAAAAAGGCAGATTGGTTGCAAACATGATTCGCAAAATGGATGTCTCAGGAGCGTTAGACGTGTTACGTTTTACTCCTAAAAAAGGCGCCCAGTTAATGCTGAAATTGTTGGAATCTGCTATTGCTAACGCGGAAAACAACAACGGTGCTGATATTGACGAATTGAAAGTAGGTATGATTTGTGTCGATGAAGCGATGACATTAAAGCGCATTAGCCCAAGAGCGAAGGGTCGTGCTAATCGCATCTGCAAACGCACATGCCATATCACTATAAAAGTGTCTGACGAGGAATAGCAATGGGACAGAAAGTAAACCCTATAGGTATCCGTTTAGGTATTATTAGAGACTGGAATTCCAAGTGGTATGCCAGTAGAGATTATGGCCGATTGCTTAATCAGGATATTAACTTAAGAAAAGATCTTAAGAAAAAATTGATGGCTGCGGCCGTTAGCCGTATTCAGATTGAACGTCCGGCTAATAATGCAGTTGTTACTATTCATACTGCCCGCCCTGGCGTCATTATCGGCAAAAAAGGCGGTGGTATTGAATCTCTGCGAGGCGATATCGCCAAACAACTGGGTGTACCTGTTCATTTGAACATTGAAGAAGTACGTAAGCCTGAGCTGGATTCAACTCTCGTAGCAGAAGGCATTGCTCAGCAGCTGGAGCAGCGCGTCATGTTCAGAAGAGCAATGAAGCGTGCAGTCACTTCAGCAATGAAGGCAGGCGCTAAAGGTATCAAGATTTGCGTAAGTGGTCGTCTCGGTGGTGCTGAGATTGCCCGAAGTGAATGGTATCGTGAAGGCCGTGTGCCATTGCATACATTCCGTGCAGATGTTGATTACGGAACTGCAGAAGCCAAGACAACTTATGGCATCATCGGTGTTAAAGTCTGGATTTTCAAAGGCGAAATTCTGCCCCAAAAGAATCGTAATGCTGAAAGCAGTAAATGAGTGAGGATTTTTAATCATGCTACAGCCTAAACGTACAAAATATCGTAAACAAATGAAAGGCCGCAACCGCGGACTGGCCCAACGCGGCAGTAAAGTCAGCTTTGGGGAATTTGGATTGAAAGCACTTGAGCGTGGCCGTTTGACTGCGCGACAGATTGAAGCTGCTCGTCGAGCCATGACTCGCCATATTAAGCGTGGCGGTAAAATCTGGATTCGTGTATTTCCTGACAAACCAATTACTCAAAAGCCTCTCGAAGTCCGACAGGGTAAGGGTAAAGGTAACGTTGAATACTGGGTTGCCCAAGTTCAACCGGGTAAAGTTTTGTTTGAAATGGAAGGCGTTACCAGAGAATTGGCCATGGAAGCGTTTAATCTCGCTAAAGCCAAACTACCTTTCAAGGTTATATTTGAAGAAAGAACGGTGATGTAATGAAAAAGATTGAAGAGCTTAGAAATTTATCATCTGACGAACTGAACGCCGAATTATTAACTCTGCGCAAAAAGCAGTTTGAACTGCGTATGAAGAAGGCAAATGGTTCTTTAGATAAGACCCATCTTGTTTCTCAAGTCAGAAAAGCGGTGGCGAGAGTTAAAACCATTATGACAGAAAAGGTTGGAAAGAGTGATGTCAAATAGTGAATCAAATGCAAGAACAATAGTTGGCAAAATTGTTAGCAATAAAATGCAAAAAACTATTGTTGTCATGGTAGAAAGGACTGTAAAGCATCCGAAATACGGAAAAATCATGAAACGCAGAACGAAACTGCATGCTCATGATGAACAGCAAGTTGGACAAATTGGTAATACCGTAAGAATACGCGAATCTAGACCCCTCTCTAAAACAAAAAGTTGGGTTTTAGTCGAAGTTATTTCTTAATTTGACTTGATCACTTTTAAAATTCCAGAAGGGCTGATATAATCAGCAACCTTTTTCTGGTCGAATTTAGAGCTGGAGATAAGAATGATACAAATGCAGACTGTGCTTGATGTTGCAGACAACAGCGGCGCACGCAAAGTGATGTGTATCAAGGTGCTTGGTGGATCACACAGACGCTATGCTCGCGTCGGTGATGTTATTAAAGTAAGCATTAAAGATGCAATTCCACGTAGCAAAGTAAAAAAGGGTGCGGTAATGAAAGCCGTAGTCGTGAGAACCAGTCAGGGTGTTCGTCGTGATGATGGTTCGCTCATCCGTTTTGATGGTAACGCAGCCGTATTGCTGAATAACCAGGACGAGCCTATCGGCACACGTATATTTGGCCCGGTTACTCGTGAGCTTAGAGAAAGATTTATGAAAATCATTTCTTTAGCTGCAGAAGTTTTGTAAGAAGGATTAGATATGAAGCGTATTAGATCAGGTGATACTGTCATTGTTATCGCCGGAAAAAGTAAAGGCCATGTCGGTAAAGTCAAGCGTGTTAGTGATAAAGGTATCGTTGTTGAAGGAGCGAACCTGATCAAGAAACATGTTAAGCCTAATCCTCAAATTAACCAAAAGGGCGGTATTGTTTCGCTGGAAGCTGCTTTAGATGTCTCTAATGTGGCGATGTATAACCCAGTATCCAAAAAAGCTGACAAGGTTGGTTTTAAATTTATTGAAAAAGATGGCAATAACATCAAAGTAAGATACTTTAAATCCAATAACGAAGTTATTGATTTGGTCTAATTAGGTGGCTGAAATGGCAAGACTTGAAGAGTTATATAAAGATAAAATAGTCGAAGTAATGATGAAAAAATTCGGCTATAAAAGTGTAATGGAAGTTCCCAAGATTACTAAAATTACATTAAATATGGGTGTCGGTGAAGCGGTTGGTGATAAAAAAGTCATGGAACACGCTGTGAAAGACATGACCCTTATTTCAGGCCAAAAACCAGTTGTGACCAAGGCAAGAAAATCAATTGCCGGATTCAAAATTCGTGAAGGCTGGCCAATTGGTTGTAAAGTGACTCTGCGCCGTAAGCGTATGTATGAGTTTCTGGACAGACTGATTACTATTACTTTGCCCCGTGTAAGAGACTTCCGTGGTTTAAACCCCAAGTCCTTCGATGGTACTGGTAATTACAGTATGGGTATTCATGAGCAAATCGTTTTTCCTGAAATTGACTACGATAAGACTGATGGTATTCGCGGTTTGGACATTTGTATTACTACAAGTGCAAAAACCAATGAAGAAGCAAAGGCTTTACTAGAAGCATTCAATTTGCCTTTGAAAGACAGAGACAAACACTAAGAAGGGTATTATTGTGGCTAGAAAATCGAAGCTCGAAAAAACTAAAAACTTGGAAGCATTAATAGAAAAATACGCCGAGCGCAGACAAGAATTAAAAGTTTTAATTAAGTCTTCACAGGATTTTGATGCAATTATGGATGCACAGGCTAAATTAGCCAAGCTGCCGTTAAATTCAAATCCTGTCAGACACACTACACGTTGCCAGCAATGTGGTCGACCTCATGCCGTTTATCGTAAGTTTGGTTTATGCAGAATTTGCTTAAGACAGGAACTCATGACTGGCAATGTCACAGGCGGCCGTAAGTCCAGCTGGTAATTTTTATTCTATGGAGAACAACTGTGAGTATGCATGATCCAGTAGCTGATATGTTGACACGAATTCGCAATGGTCAACAAGCTAAACATCAGAGTGTCTCTTTAATTTCATCCAAATTGAAAGAAGAGATTGCTCGGGTATTAAAAGAAGAAGGTTATATTCTTGACTATTCTGTTGAGCCTTTGGCGAATAACCTGAAGTCGATGACCATTAATCTTAAATACTACCATGGACGTCCGGTTATTGAGCGTATTTTACGTATCAGCAGACCTGGTTTAAGAGTGTATAAATCATCTAAAGATTTACGCTCAGTCTCTGGATTCGGTGTGGCTATCCTGTCTACCTCAAAAGGCGTCATGACTCACAAGGCAGCCAAAACGAATGGGGTTGGCGGCGAAGTACTCTGTGAAGTAGCCTAATAGTTGCGAGGAAAATTATGTCTAGAGTAGCAAAAGCCCCAGTCCGACTGCCTGCCAATGTTCAGCTTCAGGTGGCTAAAGACGAGTTAACTGTTAAAGGTCCTAAAGGGGAACTTAAACAACATTTAAATAAGCATGTCAGTGTGGCTCCAAGTGATGATGATGCCACCCTGATTATCTTTAAACCAGCCTCGAATGATCCGAATGGATGGGCCCAGGCCGGTACAACCAGAGCACTGGTTAATAACATGGTGAAGGGTGTCACAACCGGTTTTGATTTGACACTTGAGCTAGTTGGCGTTGGATACCGTGCTCAGGCGGCAGGAAAATCTTTAACACTGTCTTTAGGTTTTTCTCACCCAGTAGAATACACATTGCCTGCTGGTGTCACAGCCGAAACCCCAAACAATACGACTATTATTTTACGTGGTATTGATAAGCAATTGTTAGGTCAGGCAGCTTCTGAGATCAGAGCCTTCAGACCGCCAGAGCCTTACAAGGGTAAGGGCGTTAAATTTGCTGGCGAACAGATTGCCCGTAAAGAAGCCAAGAAGAAATAAGGTTTAGATCATGAAAAAGCAGGTTGCACGTATTAGACGTGGTTTAAAAGCAAAAGCAATGTTGAAAAGTTCTAGTCGTCCTCGATTAGTTGTTTATCGCAGTGCTTCCCATATTTACTCTCAAATTGTTGTTCGCAGCGAAAACGGTGATGTCACTCTGGTGTCTGCTTCAACAGTCGATAAAGAGTTAAAATCTTCCCTGTCTGGAACGAAAGTTGAACAGGCACAGCAAGTTGGTAAATTGCTTGGTGAGCGTGCTAAGGCGAAACAAATCGTTGACGTTTCATTCGACCGTGCCGGATATAAATATCATGGCCGTGTTAAGGCATTGGCCAACGGCGCCCGCGAAGCTGGTTTGAATTTTTAAGGAACGGTTATGGCATTTGTTGAAGATCAAAAAATGAGTGATGGATACCAGGAAAAATTAGTATCGGTTACTCGTACAGCAAAAGTAGTGAAAGGTGGACGTGTATTTGGTTTCGCCGTTCTTGTTGTAATTGGCGATGGCAAGGGAAAAGTCGGTTATGGCCGTGGTAAAGCACGTGAAGTGCCTATTGCTATCCAAAAAGCAATGGAGCAAGCCAGAAAGAACATGACTTACATTCCCCTGGCAGGAAAAACCATTCATCACGAGATTACCTGGAGTTATGGCGCATCGAAAGTATTCATGAAGCCTGCGAGTGAAGGTACTGGTATTATTGCTGGTGGTGCCATGCGTGCAGTATTGGAAGTTCTGGGTGTACAAAATATTTCTGCAAAGAGTATTGGTTCGACTAACCCAAGCAATATTGTTCGAGCAACGATTGGTGCTTTGACTCATATCGGTACGCCAGATTATGTGGCCGCTAAGCGCGGTAAAACTGTTGAAGAGATAATGGCAGACTAATCATGAGCAAAAGTAAAAATTTAAAAATCACGTTAGTCAAAAGTACTATCGGAAGAAAGCCTAAACATATCGCTATAGTCAAACAATTAGGCCTTGGAAAGTTAAACAGCAGCGTCGTTCATAAAGACATTCCTGCTATTCGAGGTCTTATTAATGCAGTTAACTATATGTTACAAGTTGAGGAATGTGCATAATGAATTTAAATACACTTTCTCCTGATCCAGGTTCCAGACCGTCTAAACGTCGTCTTGGTCGTGGTATTGGATCCGGTCTGGGTAAAACCAGTGGTAAAGGCCATAAAGGGCAAAAAGCTCGTGCTGGCGGATTCCATAAGATTAATTTTGAGGGCGGTCAAATGCCGATTCAGAGACGTTTACCCAAGATGGGTTTCAAGTCTCGAATTGCAAAAACGGTGGACGAAGTGACTTTGTCAGAGTTGGCCGGTATTAAATCAGATGTCATTGATATCGAAGTATTGCGCTCAGTTGGTTTAATCAGCCGTGCAATTCAAAGCGTTAAAATCATTCATTCTGGTGAAATTACTGTCCCTGTCAAACTAAAAGGATTGCGTGTTACGAAAGGTGCTCGCAGTGCAATTGAGCAGGCTGGCGGAAGCATAGAAGAGTGACTATGAATAATGCGAGGCAAATAGCTGGCCAATCCAAGGGTGGGTTGGCTGAATTGAAGGCTAGATTAATTTTTGTGGTTTTAGCAATCCTCGTTTATCGGTTGGGGGCTCATATTCCTGTCCCTGGTCTGGATCCACAAAAGCTGGCTAATTTCTTTGGTGAGCAACAGAATACCATTTTTGGCTTATTCAATATGTTCTCGGGTGGTGCATTATCCCGTGTGACTGTGTTCGCTATTGGAATTATGCCTTATATCTCCGCATCAATTATAATTCAGCTCTTTTCAGTTGTTTCACCTAAATTGGAACAATTAAAAAAAGAGGGTGAAACTGGTCGTCGCAAGATTAATCAATACACCCGTTACTTGACGTTGTTGCTGGCAATTTTCCAATCATTAGGTATGTCTCGATGGCTGGCTGGTCAGCATATTGCCCTTAACCCAGATTTCTTTTTCTATTTTACCTCCGTTGTGACGTTGGTCACAGGAACCATGTTCCTCATGTGGTTAGGAGAGCAAATTACAGAAAAGGGGGTCGGAAACGGTATCTCATTAATTATTTTCTCAGGTATCGTATCCAGCATGCCTAATGCCATCGCCTCTGTGTTTCAGCAGGTGCGTGAAGGGCAGATGCAGGGGTTGTCATTGGTTTTGATTGGTATTATTGTCGTTGTGGTCACTGGCTTTGTGGTGTTCATGGAGCGGGCGCAGCGTCGTATTCGTGTTAATTATGCACAGCGCACGCATGGACGTAAGGTTTATGCTGCACAGACCAGTCACTTGCCGCTGAAGATTAATATGTCAGGGGTTATTCCGCCGATTTTTGCTTCCAGTATTATTTTACTGCCCGCAACGTTAGCTCAGTTTTTCTCTAAGACTAAGGGGATGAGTTGGCTTGCTGATGTAGGAATGGCTTTATCACCTGGCCAACCGCTATATTTAATTGTGTATGCGATTGCGATCATTGGCTTTGCATTTTTCTATGCCGCCCTGGTTTTCAATCCAAAGGATACAGCTGAAAATTTGAAAAAATCCGGCGCCTATATTCCGGGCATACGGCCTGGTGAACAAACTACCCGATACATTGATTCCGTGATGACTCGACTGACATTAATCGGAGCTATCTATCTGGTGCTGGTTTGCTTATTGCCACAAATTTTGATGTATACCTGGCATGTGCCTTTCTATTTTGGCGGAACTTCACTTTTAATCATCGTCGTTGTAATTATGGATTTTGTTGCGCAAGTACAAGCCCATTTGATGACACAGCAATATGATTCATTGATGAAAAAGGCCAATTTTAAAGGGACTAAGTTGCCCGGTCTTTTATGATTATTATCGGAGTTATTAATGAAAGTTAGAGCATCAGTTAAACGAATTTGCCGTAACTGTAAAATTATTAAGCGTAGCGGAACTATACGGGTTATTTGTAAAGACGCAAGGCATAAGCAAAAGCAGGGTTAATTCCTGCTTGATTTTGGATCAATATAATAGTATTCTTCTGTCCCTTTCTGGCAGAACAAAATAACGTTCGGAGAGATTTTAATGGCTCGTATTGCAGGTGTGAATATACCGGATCACAAACACATAGTGATTGCACTTACGTCGATTTATGGAATTGGCAAAACCACATCAAAAAAATTGTGTGAGGCGGTTGGCATTGACACCGCAACCAAAGTTTCCCAACTGTCAGAAGAGAAGTTGGAAGCTTTGCGTACTGAAATTGCCAAGATGACTGTTGAAGGTGATTTGCGTCGTGTTGTTACAATGAATATCAAGCGTCTTATGGACCTGGGTTGTTACCGCGGGTTGCGTCACCGCAGAGGCTTACCATTACGGGGCCAGCGTACGAAAACCAATGCTCGTACACGAAAAGGTCGCCGTAAAGGTACAAGTAATTAATTTAGGATAATAAGATGGCAAAGCAAAAGACTAGAAAAAAAGTTAAACGTGTCGTTTCTGATGGAATCGTACATGTTCACGCATCATTCAACAATACGATTGTAACGTTTACTGATCGTCAGGGTAATGCACTATGTTGGGCAACCTCCGGGGGTTCAGGCTTCCGTGGTTCCAGAAAAAGTACACCTTATGCTGCTCAGGTTGCTACTGAACGAGCCTCTGCGGTTGCAAAGGAATATGGTATGAAATCAGTTGCCGTATTTGTCCATGGTCCTGGCCCAGGTCGTGAATCCACTATTCGCGAATTGATAGCACAGGATTTCAAAATTGTTGAAATTACTGATGTGACAGGCATACCTCATAATGGTTGCAAACCACCTAAAAAACGACGTGTTTAAGATATTCAGGAGTAATTAATGGCTAGATATCTTGGTCCAAAGTGTAAGCTATCTCGTAGAGAGGGAACAGACCTCTATTTAAAAAGTGGCGTACGCGACCATAAATCAAAATGTAAATCTGAAAAATTGCCTGGTCAACACGGTGGTAATCGACCACGCTTAAGTGATTACGGTTTACAATTGCGTGAAAAACAAAAAATCCGCCGTTTGTATGGTGTGTTGGAAAAGCAATTCCGAAACTATTACAAAAAAGCAGCAAGTCAGAAAGGTGGAACAGGTGAAAACCTGATGGTTCTGCTGGAAAGCCGTCTTGATAACGTGGTTTATCGTATGGGATTTGCCAGTACTCGTGCTGAAGCTCGACAATTAGTGTCTCACAAGGCTATTCTTGTGAATGATGAGTTGGTTAATGTTCCTTCTTATCTGCTTAAAGCAGGCGACATCGTTTCTGTGCGTCAGAAGGCAAAAAACCAGGGTCGCATTCAAGCGGCGGTTGCCTTGTCTGAGCAACGTGGCGCATGTGATTGGTTAACTGTTGATAGCAGTGCTTTTAAGGGTACTTTTGCAACGGCACCCACATTAAATGACTTGTCTTCATCCTATAATGTTAATTTAGTTGTAGAACTTTACTCTAAGTAAGCTCGGAGACTAGCCGAATGTATACTGAAATAAATGAAATGCTGACGCCATCTGTACTGAAAGTACACTCAGAAACGCTTAATCATGCTCGTATCGTATTGGAGCCTCTTGAGCGTGGCTATGGCCACACGCTTGGAAATGCGTTGAGACGCATTCTCTTGTCCTCTATGCCGGGAAGCGCGATTACAGAAGTTTCTATCGATGGTGTATTACACGAATACAGCACCATTGAAGGCGTACAGGAGGATGTTGTCGATATTCTGTTAAACCTGAAACAGGTTGCTATCAAGATGACCGTCGGACAGGAAGCGAACCTGACCTTGAACAAACAAGGTCCGGGCATCGTGACTGCAGGCGATATTGAGTTAACTCATGGCATCGAAATTGTAAATCCTGATCTGGTTATTGCTCATTTGAACGAAAATGGCAAACTGAACATGACTCTGAAAGTGGAACGCGGTGTAGGCTTCCATTCTACAGATTCATTCATTCGTCATTTTGACGATGAAGCTGAGCATCGTTCTGTTGGTAAATTAAAAATTGATAATACCTTTTCGCCTGTTATCAAAGTCGCTTATTTTGTGGATAGCGCTCGTGTTGAAAATCGAACGGACCTTGATAAGTTAACGATCGATTTGCAAACGAACGGTACTTTGGATCCTGAAGAAGCGATTCGCATTTCTGCTTCGATCCTGCAAAGGCAATTGCATGCGTTTGTGGACATGAAGTTTGAAGAATCGCGTTCCGATAACAAAGAGCGCAATGATTTTGATCCAGTGTTATTAAGACCGGTAGATGATTTGGAATTGACTGTCCGTTCTGCTAATTGCTTAAAAGCAGAAAATATCTATTTTATCGGTGACCTGGTACAAAAAACAGAAAATGAATTATTAAAAACACCCAATTTAGGAAAGAAATCCCTTACCGAAATTAAAGATGTCCTTGCATCACGATCTTTATCATTAGGGATGAAACTTGAGAATTGGCCGCCAGCTAACCTTGGCGATTAATAGTAGGAGTCTTACCCATGCGTCACCGTAATACAGGCCGTAGTTTTAGCCGTACAAGCAGTCACAGAAAGGCCATGTTCTCAAACATGTGTTGTTCTTTGATTGAGCATGAATTAATTAAAACTACATTGCCAAAAGCGAAAGAATTAAGAAAGTTCATTGAGCCATTGATTACTGTCAGCAAAAAGGATTCAGTTGCCAGTAGACGTCATGTATTTGATCGTCTTCGTTCAAAAAGTGCTGTGGGCAAGTTATTTACTAACTTAGGTCCGCGTTATGTTGAACGTCCCGGTGGTTATGTCCGTGTTTTAAAATGCGGCTTTCGACCAGGTGATAATGCACCTATGGCTATTATTGAATTAGTTGATAGACCAGTTGAATCAGATTCCGATGAGTAATTGATTTATTGACTTATGAGACCCGCTCCGGCGGGTTTTTTTATGACTTCCGTTTTTCCTTTGCCTTCGCTGTTCTATAGCCTATGAAAGCGTTATAACCCAATCAATAACCATTGGTTACATCCGAATAGAATCATCTGGGATTCGAATGGTTGCCTTCGGGCAAGACATGGGTACCCTGGCGGTTTCTGCCCGTCCGCGCTCTCCTGTCTTGCCCGAGCTGGTGTCTGCCATCCTCACCTTTCCCAGTCTTACCCACGCAGACGGGCCCCTATTAGGATCCGGGTTGTTTTTGTCTCGGGATTAGACCTGAGAGTAATCTGATGGTCGCCCATCTTCGTGCAGGATAAATTCTGGGGATTTTGCACGAGGATTTGCTCGCCTGCAGGAAAGTGAGGTTTGCTCATTTTTTCAGGATTGAACCCTGTGTTGGCACGGTCTTAGGGCACGCTGGTTCACCCATTTTTCTTGCCCGCGCAGCGGGCATCCCTGGCTAATTGCAGCGACAGATGTCCATTCGAGTGTCGTCACCACTGTTAGAATTGATGCAGGTGTGATTGCAATTCATTCTGGGCCGCCTCTAAACGATCCATTGTTTGTTGAGCCGTTTTAGGAGGGATATGAAAAAATTGCATCCAGAGCGTTTTTGGGGATAAGGGATAGCGGTAAGTAAAGAGCGTGTTTCTATTGTTCTCCGATAAGATCATTGACTTCCAGTACCTGACTGTGTGCTCTTTAAGGCAATCCTGTAATGTCATGCGAACTTTAAGGTAGGGCTCTTTAAAATCCACGTCCTGCTTCATACTGGTTGTGATGCAGTCAATTTGCACAGTAAGCTCACTGACTAAATTTTTGATCATGACGTGTTTAGTATCCAGAGAGCCGTGCTCTTCTTCTACTGATTGTGCAATGGGTTCCAGATTGACAATCAATGATTGAATCGCATGCTGAATACTGGCGGCCCTTTCTTTAAACAGGTTTTTTAGCTGTAGTTTATGTAAAGGAGTATCCGCTGTTCTCAGATAGGTCGTTGTCAAGGTGTCCATGCGCTTAAAAGCATGACGGGTTTTGTCGAATTTTTCGGTGTGGTTAAGGAAATCCCCTTTGGTGTTGTTGAGGTAGCTTGTTGAGTAATGGTTTCTTAAATGGATGGAGTATTTGTATGCAGGGTATACTTTGTTAGCCCAGGGATCACAGAAAAATGCATTTTTACCCCATGTTTCAGGTGAATGAAGTGGGCTTGCAGGATTCCTGCCCACGACAAGGAAAGTATGATCACCGCCGCTTAGTGTAAAGACTTCGGCCCTCACATCAGGCTCATTCATTACCAGGTATTCCAGTGAGAGGAGTGATAATTCGAAACAGTTGCCCAATGAGTATTTTTTGCAGAGTTCAGTCACTTTGTAGAAAATGTGTATGGAGAGGTCAGTCTCAAGATTATAAGGATCCTTAGCCAAAGAAAGACCCCTCAGATCGGAAATCGCGCCATCCAAACTTACCCTTTGTTGAGATGAATAGGTGTTGTTAATGCTTTGTGTGGCTCCTTTTACGACAAAGCGACGAGCGTATTGGCATGCTTTTCGAGCAGCTAAGTAATTGGCGGCACGGTTCAGAGAATCAGACATAATGACTATCGATGTTAATTTTAGAGAAGGTAGAAGCGATGGCCCTCATGGTGGGTGGTATCCAATAATCACTAAAAAAAGTAAATTGTTTGAATACGTTAATGCAATGGACCATTTCGTACCTCATCTAGTACAAAAAAATGACTTTTATGCTGGTTTATTGAACTTGTCAAATCATTTGATTCAGGAATGGAAAGCGTGCGCCAGCGGGCTTAATGGAGCCTGCTCATGGATTAAAATCCACTACCGAAGAAGCAATTTCGGCCACTCGTAAAGCCAACTCCGGGTTGCCTCCATCCTCCAGATGCCAGGCCGCAGACAACCCTGCGTAAGCCAGAATCCATTTCAGTAGGCGAGTGGGCTCCAATTGAGACGCTTCGGCGACAACCCTAACCTGATTTTGTAAACGGTTGGGGGTCGTGGCGGTTTGGTAATCCGGATTACAAAAAAGATTCGCGTAATCAAAACCCCGTTCGCCAATCAGGCCTTTGGGATCAATGGCCAGCCAGCCGCGGTTACCAAAATAAAGGACATTGCCGTGATGGATATCTCCATGCAACACGACCTGGTCGCGAGGAGTAATGAGCAGGCTTCTAGCCACAACCAGTGCCTTGCTGAATACCCCACCATACTTTGCCGCAGCAGGCTCCAGGGCTTTAAACCAGTCCGAAAGCGATAGGAGTCTGGGTGGAGGCTGAGTCGTTGACGCCGTGTGCAGTTGTTTTACCACGCCACACAGAATTTGACTGGCTTCAGTGTCGTTGCCTTGTTTGACCAGTTGCATGAGGGATGGCTGTGCCATCGAGCGCTCCATTAAAAAGGCCTGCTGGTCATGGGCCAGGATGCGGGCCGCCCCTTGTCCATGCCACCAGACCATGAGTTCGCCACCGCGTTGTTCTTCGTCGAGGGTGACTATTTTCAGCATCGCTGGCTGGTGTTTATAAAGTACCGGAAGCAACCTGCTGGTCTGAGTAATAATAGGGTCGCCATCGGGAAGCAGGTTCCAATGGTGGATATAGGGAAGGAATTCGTTCATTGAATCAGTATAGATGAATAAGGCACTGGTGATGCCAACCCAATGAGATAGACTGCACATAAGCCTAACCTCGCAAGCGAGGTTAGTACGGGCGTGGTTTATTAGAACGGGATGTCATCATCCAGTTCGTCAAAAGCATCCTGGGCAGCGGTCTGAGGCTGACTCTTACGCGCAGGCGCTGAAGAAGCTGGGGCGCCCATGGTTTGGCCAGGCATCTCATCAAAGCCGCCGGCTGAACCGCCTTTGCCATCGAGCATTTGAATGTCTGTGGCGACAATTTCAGTGGTGTAACGGTCTTGACCCTGTTGATCCTGCCATTTGCGGGTGCGTAAGCTGCCCTCGACATAAAGCTTGGAGCCTTTGCGCAGGTATTCACCGGCAATTTCGCCCAAGCGGTTAAAACAAACCACGCGGTGCCACTCTGTACGTTCCTGCTTATCGCCGGTTTGTTTATCTTTCCACGTTTCGCTGGTTGCAACCGATAAGGTGGTTACCGCATTGCCATTGGGCATGTATCGAACTTCCGGATCGCCGCCCACATTACCAATCAGGATAACTTTATTAATCCCGCGTGCCATTCTTTTCTCCTGGTGCTTTTGTTGCCAAGCATTATACCCAATCTCGTCGGGTTTGCGTAGGTTTACCCTGAGTCTGCGTAATTTTATGCAAATTATTTGATTTTGATCGAGGACGGCGCTGGGTGAGCCGCCAGGAAATCCTCAACACGGGTTGATTGGTAATCCTGTTTATCGACACGTAAATAAAGCACGTTTTCATCCGGTTCAAAAATGGCTTCCTTCACGCCGGGTAATTGTTGCAATTGCGGAAGGGCCGTGATTAATGTCTCGGGCGCGTAAGATTCACAATTAATAATCACCGTCGAATAATAGCGATTTGGTTTCATCGTACGAGCAATGAACAGCCACACAATACAAAGCACGGCATTGACATAAAAAAGGGCTTGGTTGCCAGCATACTGATAAAGCACCCCCGCGGTTGTGCCGCCTGCAAAAATGCCCAAAAACTGGCTGCTTGAATAAATGCCCATTGCCGTGCCCTTACTGTGGGGATCGGCCTGGCGCGAAATCAGCGAAGGCAAGACGGCTTCAAGGATGTTGAACGCGGTGAAATACAGCAGCATAAAAATCCATAAACTCAACCAGTAGTACCCGCCAATTGCCAACAGGAATTGGGCAATGCCGCTGGTTGCCACAGAAGCCAGAAACACCGCTTTCATCTGCCGCTTTTTTTCAGCCAGAATGATAAAGGGCACCATGGCAATAAAAGCAATGATCATCAACGGAAGGTAAAACTGCCAGGCTTGGGTAAAGTGGTCCGATTTCACCTGATGCTTAAGCAGGATCGGCACGGCATAAAACGTTGCGGTTAATATAAAATGCTGCAGAAAAATACCGGCGTTCAACCGTTGCAGCTGCGGATTGAAAAAGACGGTTTTCAGCAGTGAAGGGCTGGTTTCGCTGTCATGATGAAACCGTTCGCGAGCCGGAGTGGGAATAACACCGTGCAGCAGGACGAGGCCTGTAAAGGCTAAAAGCGCCGTCAAATAAAAAATACCCGGCAATCCATAATGGTGGGTAATGGCAGGGCTTAGAATCATGGCCAGACTGAACGACGTGCCGATGGTCATGCCAATCACAGCCATGGCTTTGGTGCGCTGGTCATCCGGCGTTAGATCCGCCAGCAGAGCAATCAGCACGCTGCCTATCGCACCCGTACCCTGAAGGATTCGGGCTGCGATCATGCCATGGATAGTGCTGGTTAAGGCACCCAGGACACTGCCGGCAATGAACAGGCATAAGCCCAGGGTCAGGACAGGTTTTCTGCCCCAACGATCCGATAACAGACCAAATGGCATCTGCAGCAGGCCCTGGCTTAAGCCGTAACTGCCCAGGGCTATGCCCATGAGGGCAGGGGTAGCGCCTTCAAGCTGTCCTGCAAAGACCGTAAAAACCGGGATTAACATAAAAAGTCCCAGCATGCGAAACGAAAAAATAGCTGCGATGGGAAAAACGCTAGTTATCCAGGAATTGTTCATGAGACATTGTCATTCTTTACTGATTCTGCTGATGGTACAAATTTAGCACCGCCTCGACAAGGAGAGATTATCAACTGGCCGTTGACAGGATAGGGTAATTCGCTGTAGTTTGGCAAATTTTATTAATGAGGCTTTGACGAATGAGTTTGATTTTTGCAGATAAAGTGGCACTGATAACCGGCGGCGCCCGCGGGATAGGCAAGGCGACTGCCTTGAAACTGGCGCAGGCAGGCTGTGACATCGCTATCGTGTATTACAACAGTTCCGATGAAGCCAATGATCTGGTGAATGAACTAACAGCCATGGGACGAAAAGCGGTCGCCCTCCAGGCTAATGTAGCGGATCATCAATCCGTTAAGGACATGTTTGCCCAATTTCGCAACCATTTCGGGCAGTTGCATTTTTTAATCAGTAACGCCGCCAGCGGTGTGTTAAAACCGGCATTAACCATGTCGACCAAGCATTGGCGCTGGTGTATGGAAACCAATGCCCTGGCTTTGAATCACCTGGTCTCCGAAGGGCGGGAACTCATGCCGGCTGGGGGGCGGGTCATCGCCTTATCCAGTCTCGGGGCAGAGCGCGCCATTCCCAACTATGCCTTTATTGGTGCGTCGAAAGCGGCACTGGAAGCACTGGTGCGTTCATTAAGCCTTGAGCTTGCAGAGTACGGCATCACGGCCAATACCGTGTCTGCCGGCGTTGTCGATACCGATGCGTTGAAGCATTTCCCTAACCGCGAACAGCTTTTGGATGAATACCAGGCCCACGCACTGGCCGACAGGCCGTTAACCCCGGCTGATGTTGCCAATGCGGTGTTCCTGCTGTGCCTGCCGGAGGCGGCGATGATCAACGCCCATACCCTGTTTGTGGATGCAGGGTATAGCCGTGTGGGGTAAGAAAGAGCGAGCAGCGGTCTGTCATTAGACCGTTGTTTTGCTGTTGGCTGTTGAGGGTGATGAGGGTGCCACTTTTTCACAGAGGTCTTTGAATTTAGAAACATCCTGCCTGCCTGCAAAAAAATCAGAGACAATCGCTCTGACGTTTTCGACAATCCCCGTCGTTTTTAACCCATGAAAATCCGACCGGGTAGTCGCAATAAAACGCGACTTGCCTTTCTTCCAGGCATCCTCTATCCCCAGCAGCCGTTGTACGGCAAGCAGGCGGCTGGTGCCGAAATAGCTGCCGCCGGCTGTCAGCAGCGCAGAGGAACCCACTTTCGTTATCGCCTGGTCATGTGCCTGCGTTACTATCGTCTGGAGCGAGCTGTCAGGCGTAATTGCTGTTTTTTCAAACGAAGCCAATAACTGCGTGCAGTAAGCTATTTTGGTGTCTTTTCGAGACTGATGGAAGAAGCGGGTAATGAAATCCTTTTTCTCAGACTCGAGCTGGGTTTTATAATTGCTGACGAGTGTCATCAGGATACCCAGTTGTTGTTTCAGGGTTTCCCTGTGTCTTAAAACCGACTCATCCTCTTGTTCAGGCGCTGGGACATTCTCTTGCGGGACAGTCTCCTGGCGTTGGTCCACGTCAGGAACGTCGGTTGGGTTATTGGCCGCGGGGGAAGTAAGCGGATCTTCGACGACTTCGGGTTCTACGATGACTTCAGTCGGTGTGATCGGTTTCTCTTCGACCACCGCGTTTTTCCTGTTCAGGTATTCATTATGGTTTACAACCTTGGATAAAGCCTGCTTCGCCAGTTCACCCGTGGCGATAACTTTTGCTTTTTCCTCCTGAATTAGCTTCACCAGTTCGGTGAGTTTATTTTTCGTTTCGGCATCATGGCAGCTGTCAAGTTCGTTTTGTAATCCCAGCTTGTCAAACGCAGCACTCAGGGCGTCAATCGCGCGGATCTTTTCCTGGATAAACTGGATGTCTTTTTCGACTGGCTCATTTTTCATTAATGCCTGTTGTGCTGTTTCATCAATGGTTTGCAAAACAAGGAGTGCCTGCTGGTAAACCTCCCCGGCTCTTTGCGCATACAGCATGGCTTTTTGAAGCAACTCGCTATCGCGCAGCGCAAGCACTTTTTCTTTGAAAAGTTGCGCTCGGGTGGTTACATTTTGTAATAAACTGTTTTCCTGATTCAGTTCTTCCTCTGTAAGCAGTTGGAATTCCTTGCCCAGTTGATTCTGAACGGTTTCTTTATACCCTTTCCTGACCCGCAAATAATGAGCAAATACTGAATAGTCACTCCGTGCTTTTTTGGTATCTATTTTTTCAATTGCCTGAAGCGCCTCTAACTCGGTAATGAGTTGACTCAGGAATTGAAGGTGGCGTTCACCTTTAAAACCAAGAGCAGGTAAACCCTTAATGGGGTCCCCTATGAATAACTTTTGCAGCGGCACACTGAAACCCAGTTCCGCAAAGGCTTTCAATTGCTCAAGGATGGGTTCGGAAGTAAAAAAACGGGGTTTCTTGAAAACGAGGTGAATTTGAATATTGCTCATCAAAAGCGCTCATATTAATCATGGTGTCCATATTATATGCTTGCTTGTCTTAACAAAATATTAACTAAGATTTAATTTTGACTTAATGTTTGTTTTGTATACTGTTAGTCTGAATTGTAAGGAGTTTGTTATGTATCATTATTTTAAGGATCCCCTTAATAATTATTATCGCCTTGAGCTCAATAAAGGCGAGATAGCACAGTGGCAAAGGAACACACAGAGGTGGCATCCTAGTTCTATCAGCAAGAAGACAGAGGAGGAACATCGTTGGGTTTACACGCTGGAGACCAAAGACAACATAGGCGTTGAATTGGTAATGCTCAAAAATTTTAGTGAGGTTTCGCTTATTCTGACACAAGGAGAAGGCCTGGCGTCCAAATCGACTAAGGTACCTCTGGAGCGGATTGAAGACCCGATTGGTCCAGGTTCATTGTTCTCTGGCATTCAATCAAAAGAGAAACAGTCTCTGCCTCATGTGGGTTCGCAGCTGTCAAATCAACAAATCGAGAAGCTAAGGGCCCATAAAGCTAAATTGGAAAACCGTCTGTTTGAATACCGCTTTTTCAGTTATGTTTTTGGTGACTGCTTTGGCAAAGGCTACACCAAAAGTGAGAAACTCAGGGAGATTGATAACTTATTGAATGGCAAGGAGGATGTGGATATGGCCGTTGTGCAGCAGGGACGAACCGGGCGCATACTGCGGGGCAATTAGTTAAACGCAATTTGGCATAGCTGTCAATGAAAAAATTATGATATACTCTGGAGTTTTTCTAACTAGATGAGCTCTGAGGATAGAATATGAATGTAGACAGCGTGTACCCCAAGGTCAGGGAAATTATCGCAGACGTATTGGTGATCGATGAAGAAGACGTGACGAAACAAAGCCGTCTGATCGCTGATTTGGGGGCGGAATCCATTGATTTTCTCGATTTGGTTTTCCAACTCGAAAAAGAATTTAATATCAAAATTCCCCGTGGTCAGTTGGAAAAAAACGCCCGCGGCGATTTGGCTGAAGACGAGTTTGAAAAAGGCGGTGTTTTAACAGTCAAAGGCATGCAGGCGCTTAAAAATTATTTAAGCGAAGTGCCGGCTGAGCATTTCAAAGCCAACCTGAAGGTCAATGAAATTCCCATGTTGTTTACGGTCGAAACGTTTTGCAAATTAGTCGTTGCTGCCGTTAATGATCAGAAAACAACTGAAACAGTGGCCTGATGCGCTTTTTATTTGTCGACAGAATTCTTGAGCTTGTCCCGGGCGAGTGGGTTCGCGGTGTAAAACATGTCACCTGTGATGATGCTTACCTGGTGCAGGATGAAGAAGGCAGGCTATGCCTTGCTTCCTCGCTCATCGGTGAAACCTTAGGCCAGCTGGCAGCCT
Source organism: Legionella taurinensis (assembly GCF_900452865.1). Taxonomy (NCBI): domain Bacteria; kingdom Pseudomonadati; phylum Pseudomonadota; class Gammaproteobacteria; order Legionellales; family Legionellaceae; genus Legionella; species Legionella taurinensis. Next base: position 2,898,326 of record NZ_UGOZ01000001.1, on the reverse strand, counting down.
GGAATGTCATGGCCATGAACCAGTTTACGGCAAGGCCGGTCGCGGGTGTCGTGGCCAGTGCCCGCCCGCTTAAACCGGCTTATGTAGGCGACACCCTGTTGCTTGAATCGTTTATCGAGCGGCTGGATGAAAGTTCCGTACAATACCACAGCAAAGCCAGCGTCAATGGCGAAGTCATCTTCACCGTTGAGGGGGCTTTAGGCCCTCTGCTGCCCATGGACCTGTTTATTTCCGAAGGCGAAGTCCGCGCCCAGTTTGCCGAAATTAACCGGCCCGGGGAATGGCAACCTTCAGAGGCCAACCCTTGCGCGGTCCCTGCCCGTTCAGTGACGCTGACAGCCTGCATGGGGTTCGACCGCATTCTTTCCTCTGTGCCAGGTGTGGAATGTGTGGCTGAAAAACTGATCAGCCGTTCAGCCTCCTATTTCCCTGATCATTTTCCTAGAAAGCCGGTGCTGCCCATGACAGTATTGCTGGAGTGCAAGCTCAATCTTGCCCGAGAGTTTCTTGCTCAGGCTGATTTTCCGGTGACTTACCGTGTGGTTGAGTTGCGCAAAATTAAAATGAGTGATTTTGTTCAGCCTGGCGACCGGTTACTCTGCTACCTTAAAGTCAAGCATCGGGACGAGCAGCAATTGATCTTGAGTTATCGCAGCGAAGTGGATGGCCGGAGGGTTTGTGTTTTAGAAGTTGTGATGACCACAGAAGGTAATTGATTATGAGTAAACGACGTGTAGCCATCACCGGTTTGGGTGTGGTTTCCCCCCTGGGGAACGATGTGGCAGCGACCTGGTCCAATCTGATGGCTGGGAAATCCGGAATTGCTGAAATCAAACAATTTGATGCCAGCGGGTTCCCAACGACCATCGCCGCCGAAGTGAAATCCTTTACGCCAAAGGCAGCCCTTCTGGGAAAACACAGCCGTTTTGCCATGTCGTTTACGCAATATGCCCTGCATGCGGCCCAACAGGCCTTCGATGATGCCGGCATTTTGCCCGAAAAGCACAACGCCGCCCGTTGGGGCGTTGTGGCGGGCAGCGGCATGATGACGGCTGAATTTGACTACCTGCAGCGTTTTCAGCGCGCCTGCGCTGAACAAGGTGAGATTAACTGGCAGCAGCTTGAGGAAAACGTCCGGGATTTCTACCGCCTTGCCGATTTCGGTCAAACCACGTCCAATTCGGGTTTATCCCTGTTGATTCAACAGTTTGGTATCGAAGGGTATGCCACCTCCGTTCACACCGCCTGTGCCTCCGGTGGTCAGGCCCTGGGCCTCGCGATGCAGGCGATTCGCCGCGGCGAGGCGGATTACATCCTCGCCGGCGGGTTTGATTCAATGATTAATCCCTTGGGCTTATCCAGTTTTTGCCTGTTGGGCGCACTGTCCACTTACAATGACACGCCGACGACAGCCAGCCGGCCGTTTGATGCCACCCGCAATGGATTTGTTCTTGGCGAGGGAGCGGCCTTCCTGATCCTTGAGGAATGGCAGAAGGCTAAAAAACGCGGTGCACGGATTTATGCGGAATTGGCAGGAGAGGGGAATTCCCTGAGTTCCTACCGTATTACCGATTCACACCCCAATGGCGATGGCGCTATCCAGGCCATTGAGCGGGCCCTGCAGGATGCCGGCGTACAGCCTTCCGATGTGGATTACATCAATGCCCACGGAACTTCGACGAAAATGAATGATTTGAGCGAGACCAATGCCATCAAGGCGGTGTTTAAAGAGCGTGCCCGTACCTTGCCGGCCAGTTCGACAAAAAGCCAAACCGGTCATTTGATCGCGGCGGCAGGTGCGCTGGAAGCCGTCTTATCGGTTTTGTCCATCCACCATGGCTATATCCCCAAAACCGCCAATTTAACGACGCCTGATCCTGACTGTGATTTGGATTATGTGGTGGATGGACCGCGTGAAAAGGCGGTTGGTGTGGTATTATCCAATTCGTTTGGATTTGGCGGCTCAAACAGCAGCCTGCTCTTTAAGCACCCGGAATTTGGAGGGGCAGCTCATGACTAATCGTGTGTTTATTACCGGATACAGTGCCCTGACGGCTTCTGGCGACACAGCCGCAGCCACCTGGGATGCGGTGCTTGCCGGTCAAAGCGGTATTGATAAAATTACCCAGTGGGATCTGGCCGGTTGGCCTGCGTCTCTGGGCGGAGAGCTTAAACACTTCCAGCCGGCGAAAATGCTGCCGGATCGCAAGTTGATGAAAGTCATTTCCCGCCAGGATGTCATGGGGATTAATGCGGCCGTGCAGGCGGTGGAGCACAGTCAGATGATTGCCTACCGTGACGCCCTCCCTTCAGCCACAGCGTTTGATGAACAAACCGGCGTGTACGTGGGTTCTCCAGGGAATAAATATTTTCAGCAATACGATTTCTTACCTTTATTGGCTAAAACCGGCGGCGACATGCAACAATTTGCCGCTCAATTATTTAACGAAGTCCACCCCATGTGGCTGCTGCGTATTTTACCCAATAATGTGCTGGCCTATACTGGCATAACCTACGGGTTTAAAGGCCCTAACCACAACGTCACCAACCATGCTGTGGGTGGCACCCAGGCTTTACTGGAAGCGTTCCATGCCATTCAAAGCGGTCAGGCTGAACGCGCTGTTGTGGTTGCTTACGATATGGGTATAGAACCTCAGGCGTTGTATTACTATGACAAGCTTGGCGTAGTCAGCGCCAGGCATTTAAAACCGTTTGATTGCGAACATGATGGCACCATCCTCGCTGAGGGGGCGGCAGCCCTGGTCCTCGAAAGTGAAGCCAGTGCAGCGGCGCGGGCAGCGACTTGCTATGCTGAAATTGCCGGCGGTCTGTCAGCCTCCGAAGCGTCCGGTCTGTTTTCGGTGAATGAAGACGGTGCGCATTTAGCGCAACTCCTTCACACCACCTTAAGCAATGTCGGGGTGGATGCAGAGCACATTGATTTTGTCGCCGCGCACGGTAACGGCAACAGAAAATCCGACATCAGTGAAGCGCAGGCCATTAGGCAGGTCTTTGGAAAGGATATTCCAGTGACTGCCTTTAAGTGGGCCATGGGCCATACCATCTGTGCTTCCGGCATGGTGGATACTGTATTGACTGTCATGGCGCTCAGGCAGCAGTGCGTTCCAGGCATTGCCAATCTGACCGCGATTTCCGAGGCATGTGCCGACTTAAACATTGACAGCCAAACCCGTACTCTGCCGCAAGCCCGCCATGCGGTGCTGATTAACCGCGGCTTTGCCAGCATGAATGCCTGCGTGGTGATTAAAGCCTGTGAATGAAGCAGCCGAAAAAATTGACGCCCTGAAGTTAACGCTTGCCGGTCGGTTTATCTACCATTGCCTGCCCTATCGACGTCGTGTCGTCATGGGGAATATCAACCAGGTGTTTGGCGACCAATTAACACTGAAACAAAAAAAACACCTGGCCAAAGCCTTTTATGGCCACTTGGCCACGTCGCTGAAAGAAACCTTGTTGTTGCGCTTTATGAGTGAAAAAGCGCTTAAAGAGCGCGTGGAAGTGCGTGGGCATGAGCACATGTTGAATGCCGTGGCGAACCAGCGAGGCGTGTTGGTTTTAACGGGCCATTTCGGCAGTTGGGAATTTGCCCCCATTGGCGGCGTGTTGAATTTTAAACGGTTTCAGGGTCAGTTTCACTTCATTCGCAAGACGCTTGGCAATAAATGGATTGAGCGGATGATGTTTAGCCGCTATTACCGTGCGGGTTTAAATGTTATCCCCAGTAAAAATTCCTTAGAGCAGGTCTGTGATGCGCTGGAGAAAAACCATGCCGTCATTTTTGTGCTTGATCAGCATGCTTACGTGGAAAACCGGGATGGGGTGGCGGTAGAATTCTTTGGTAAAAAAGCCGGGACCTACCGCAGTCTGGCCAGTTTTGCGCGGCATACGGGGGTACCGGTGGTCCCCGCTGCTTCCCATCGTCTGGCTGATGGCCGCCATGTGCTCGAATTTTTTGAGCCGCTGGCATGGAAGGATTACGGCTCTACCCAGGAATCGATTTACCGCAATACCTTAGCTTACAACCAGGCCCTGGAACGCATGATTCTGGCTCATCCTGAGCAATGGTTGTGGTTTCATAAGCGTTGGAAGTTAAAAGAGCCGGTCAATAATGGACAAGCGATTAACGCCAGTCCTTAGGCTCGAGTGGAATCAGCAACCACATAATGACATAGACAAGCAGGGATGAACCGCCCAGGATAAAAAGCAGCACAAAAGCTGCCCTTATCCAGAAGGGATCCAGTGAAAAATAATCAGCAAGTCCGCCACAAACGCCGGCAATTCGTCTTTCGCGTCTGGATCGCCAGAGTTTACGATAGGGTTTAGTGGGTTCAGTCATGGTGAAATCATTCAAACGAAAAAGAGAGTATAAACGATAGCGGGGCAGGATGCCAAAAGTGTGGAAAGTTGTCCTGCAGCAGTTCTGGTCACAAAGTGGATGTCACATGACTCGCGTTAGGCGTCTTACTCACGGTAAGCTGGCACACGGCGGGTCGAATCAGACCTCCTGGCGATGTCTTGTTAGCCGAGCAGGAACAACTACCACTAACATAACCTTATGCCATGCAAGGGTGTTTCGCAAAATCTATTTTGTTAAGTTTAAGCAAAGTTCGATTTGAATGGCTTAGCGGCAGGGCTTTATACTTCAGGTCTTCTTCACAGGGAAAAACGGCAGGTGAAGTGCTTCCATCCTGCTTGAGGATGGAAGGCAGGCCGCTTACTCTTTGACTTCACAGGTGATTTTTGTGCAGTCACGGCAATGTTGGCCGGCAAAATTAAAGGCTTCATCCGCAGAACGAGCGGTGTCGGCCATTTGTTTGTCGGCTGCTTTATCTGACTCAACGTCGCTGCTGCTGGCATTGGTTGTGCAAACCCATTTGGACGTCATGTCGGTATTGGCTGCATAAAGGCTGGTGGCTGCCAGCATGACGCCAGCAAATACGAAAGAAGTGATTTTCATAGTAACTCTCCTTGTACTAAGTAAATTAATGATAACGGTTTTGGAAGTCTTTAATGGCTTTCTCTGCCTGCTCACGGTTATAACCATAACGTTGTTGCAGTTTGCCGTAAATTTCCTGTTGGTCGCCTTCGATAGCCTGTAAATCGTCGTCAGTCAGTTTCCCCCAGGCTTGTTTCATTTTGCCTTTGACTTCTTCCCAACGGCCTTGAAAGATATCCTTATTCATTTCATTCTCCTTGTTTATTTTTTGTACTGAGGCGTGCTAATTGTCTCAGTGTCATTAAAAATAGTTAAGAATTTCTGAAAAAGCAAAATGGAATGGCAAAAAAAACCCGGCAAGCGCCGGGTTGATTATCAGGCGTAGGCTTTTAAGGTAAGGGTTTTATTAAATTCATGAGGAAGAACGGCAACCAATTGGCCTGCGGCATAAAGGAGATAGGTTCCGGCATTACTGGTTACTTTTAATACCTGTCCTGCGACAAGAGGCAATTGGTGCGTCGTCAGTGTTGGAATAGCCAGGGTTGCGGTTGATTGTTGATCCATGGTCTTCAAGGTAATGTACGTGGTGCTGCCTGATTTTTTTACAGCAGTAACCCTGATTTCCTTGTTGGTGAAAAGCGACGCGCTTCCTTCAACAACCTGACTGGCCAGCAGGCCTGTGCCTTTTAATTTCTCATGATGCTCAGGCATGGCAACAGCCATTGAAGAAAACAGAAGAAACAATACCAATAATTTAAATCGACTCATCATTAACTCCGTAAGATCTTGTTTTTTATCCAGAAAGAAATGGTAAAAATACCAAAGTGGGTGATTATATTCCAACATTGGGAATAAATAAACATTTTGGGTTATTAATTGCTCTGTTGGTGAAATAATGCCTTTTCCTCTCAGGTGGAGGACAGCGGGGTTTGGCTGGGTGGGTTGCACTCCATCTCCGACTTAAGCGGCTTCTCCGACCCCCAGAATAATAATTTCGGCAAACCGGGTAAAGAAACAACGGCATTGACCGTGGCGGTAATGAGTTGACCGACAAGGCCAGGATCGGCTGGTTTGTTATCCGTCGGTACGAGGTGGCTTGATTCCGGCAACGGCGGCTCTGCCGACGTAAACCATTCATCCGCCAGGCTTTTAAATAAAGGCAATTCGTCTGTCGCTTTTTTTAACAAGCGACGCAAGGCTTTTTCATCGCCACTCTGGCTGTAAATGGCAAGCAGTCTTTTGCGGTTTTTAATAAAAGGATCCATGTTGTGCGAGAGCCAGGGAGAAAACTCAAGCCGTTTAGCCCGCAGAAGCAATTCACTGAACACGCGATCCGTTTGTTCACGCACCAGTAATTCATCCGGTTTCTGAGCCTGCCAATCATAAACCTCAAGGGCCTGTTTCAATTCCGTCAACGCGTCCAGAGACGCGTCACTGTCGAGTTGACGAAGCTGTTCAGCCAACGATTTGATATGGGTTTTGGACGGTTCTTTTTTATCGCCGGACAAGTCTGGAAACACCAGTTCCAGACGACTGGGATCGTCATCAAACGGTGTAACAAATTGCGGTTTTTTAGGAACAAACCAGCCGCTGAAACCATAAAAAAGGCAGCGTTTGAACCAGATGCGCCATTCCCGTAAAAAAGAGGATGTCGTGCTTAAAGCCTGTTCAAAATCAGCTTCCTGCTGGGCCAGACGTACCATGGAGGCGGTGTCTGAATAAGGGTCGAGATAAGGCAAACTCTGACTGCACAGGTGGGATAATTCCGGGTATTTTTTTTGCAGTCCCAGGCGTTTGAGTACTTTGATACCATCGTAGCGCAGGAGGCAGGAGGCGATTTTGCCATCCATAACCTGGGGGTATTTCCAGAAACTTTCAAATAGAATTTTGCGTAGGGAGGCTTTAAGGCCGGTTTGATTAATTAACCAGGCGATTGCATGGAGATGATGAACCTGTTTTTCCTGGCTGCAGTAGTGAAGATAATGGGTCATCAACTGTTTTAGGTCTTCGTCATTATTGCGGTAATGAATTAAAAAATAATGAATGGAAAGAATGGAATTGAACTCTTCCTTCATGTCATTAAATACAACCGGTTCATCCCGTGACAGGGATTCTGCCGGCTCCTTGTTCGCGGGTTTGAATAAGAAGCCCAGGAACCCACGGGACGTTTTCTCTTTTTCCGCGTTTTCATCGAGTAATGGCTTGCGCAAGCGCTGGATCGACAACATGCCGTCATCGTAAAAGAAGCTGCAGTTGCCTTGGAGGGCGTTCTCGCGCAGATAATCACTGGTCGCGGAACTTAAACGCGCCTGCAAATCCGCAAAATGACTGTCTTCCGTCACTCGAATCAACAGTTGCAGTGTCGGCGAGGATAATTTCTGCACATCCATCGTGGCTAGGGCATTTTTAATCAGATCAATCAAGGACTGCATGTCCTGACGTCCGTGAAGGTACAGTTGCAAGGCATAGGCCAAATGCGTTTCGTCACAATAACTGACCAGGCCATTTAATTTGCTGCCGTCTGATAACAGATGATGTTTCTCAATCAGCGTCATCAGCAGGGGACGCCGTTTGCCGGGGTCCATTTCGCCAAGGGTCGTCAGTACCTGCTTATTCCATGCATTGGCCAAGGCAATCAAGGGACCCGCTGAGCATGGCAGGTTAGCGTACTGATTTAACCAGTAGCGGATGAGATTGTCGCGGGCTTGAGTGGGTAAACGTTTCAGCAGCAAGGTCACCGTTGCTTCCGAGAAACCATTGAAATGCAAAGGGGAGCAAAATAAACTGGCGGCTGACTCCTCGGTCAGATCCTGCAGCAGGTCCTGTGTCAGCATGTTCTTTTCTATGGCCTGAGTCAGGCTCTGCAGACGCCGGGGCAGGAGCATGGCCGGCAGATTGTTTAATGACAAAAGGAGTGATTCGCCACTTAGTTTATCAAGGTAATCTGTCCGGCTTAGCAGGTGAATGGCCATCAGGGAACGCAAGGCGGGACGGGTGCTTTTTAGCAGTGGAACCAGTTCATTGGCTGGAAATTTTAAAGCCGCAAGCAATTTTAAAAAGGCCTGCTGACTCTTTGTCGTGGCAAGAATAGCCTCTTGATGACGGGCATTTGCCATGGCTGCTTTGAGCAGGTTTAAGGCGTCGGGCATCGACGACGTGCTGATTTCTTCTTGAAGCCAGGACCAGTCAAAGGCCGTAGCGGCCAACTCAATGCGTTGTTCGCGGGGGATGGCAAAGGATTTGAGTTGAGTGTAAATCCACGTGGCCTGCGTGGGGTGAAGTGTCTTATTCGTCAGACGCGCCGCGAGCTCGTTCACCAAGTGCTTGTTGCTGATGTCCTGCAATAATTCGTTTAATGACTGCTGCTTATCAAGCGTTGCGGGGGGCAGGGCGGCTAACCATTCGATGAAGCCATCCACGAGCGACTCCGGGCTTTCACCTATAAATGCAAATAATCCATAATAATGCTGATTAATCACTGGTTCAGCGAATTGGCTTTTTTGCGGATAATTGTCCATCGACAGATAGGCCAGGCTTTTGTTTTCCCGCTTTAAAAAAGCAAAGGCAGCGCGTAAATTGTCGCGAGCTTTAAGTGGTAACTGCTCATTGGCCTGCAATCGCCGGGCGTCCTGCTCCAGCCGTGTAAACAGCTTAAACAGGCTTGCGTCCGCGCTAAAGGAGGCCCGTACACGCGGGTTTATGTCCAGGTGGTGTTTGCGCCAGGGGATTAACTCGGCGGCTGGTTCAATGAGGTACAGGAGGTGTTGAACGCGCAGCAGGGTGTCAAGATCGGATTCGGGAAGTTGACACCATTGCTCCAGAGACAACTCATCCAGTGTGCCTGGCACGGGCTCAATCGCTAGGCTGTTGGCCAAGAGCTGTTGCAATTTGATCCTGGCCAGGGCCTGGCATTTTTGCCCATAACCGCTAAGTGCCAGGTGTTCCAGCAGGAAAACCGGCTTACCCTGGTTATCCAGTGCGTAGTGAGTCAGCAATTCAAGCAGTTTGGGACTCAAATGGGATAAAACCGCAGCAGGATTTTTTTCCTCACTGAGGAGCGATTCCAGCAGCCTGATGAACGCGACCCGGCTTTCGTCGTCGTATTTTTTTTCAAAGACAGCGAGGTAGCTGTTGAGCGTGGTGTAGAAATGGGGAGGACTGGTCTGGCGTATGTTGGCTACTGCCAGCGCATTTAATCGGGCGCTGTTTTTACTATCGGCACGATACCTTAACCCTTCCTGCTCGATGCAGTGATGTTGTTCAACCAGCAGGGACTTCATCCCCTCTGTTTTAACCAGATCCTGCTGCACCCATTCGAGCGTGTGGGTATTGATTGACGGCAAAGGCAGTAAACTGCTGATCTGGTCCGGTGTAAGCCTAAGACGTTTCATGTACAGAACCAGAAGAATAATCTGCGTGAGGTAACGCAGTTCGGCAAACTCACAGGCCTCCAAAAAGAGGCTTAGCCTGGATTGGTTCTGTTTTAATAATAACGTAACCAGATCGGATAAACTCACTTCTTTTCTTAATTCCCGCAGGAAAAGGAAACTCTCCTGATACGTGTCCATTTTTTGCTTTATTTCGCGCATTTTGATGGTCAATTCCGCAGGGTCAACGCCGCTGAGCAAGGTATGGAGCAAGGGACTATCAAGGGCGCGGCCTGCGGCGGAAAAAAGGAAAGAATCAAGAAGCCAGGCTTGCATTTCTTTATCTTTCAGCAACAGGGGATGGTTGGCACTCATGGTCAACAAGGCGGGCATGCTGGTCGTGGGCAACGGCTTGGGCTCGATGGTGACGAGATGATGAATGGTTTTGGAATCCAGGCGAGCGACACTGCCTTTAACCATTTTGCCCTGATTACATCCGGGCAGAAAGAGATTGTACACCTGGGTTGATGCGGCATGTTCCATACTCTTCAGGCTGAAATCATAGCGATGAATGAGGTTTTGTATCCATTTTCGGTGTGAATGGTCAGAGGGGAATACCTTCACATAGTCATTTAACAGGGCATGAAGCTCATTAAGCTGGGTGTCAAATAATCCCTGGAATGAAGAGCCTTCTGACAGCGGCTTAATTAAACTGGTGTAGAGTTTGGTCCCTTCAATGGCGATTGTGATGTTTTTATCATCACAACTCTGATAGTAATGAATAATTTCAAGCAAGCCGTCACCGAGCAGCGGCAGACGATGCACCCACCTCGCAGCAGTCAGCGTTTCGGCTGCCACTTCCTGGCTGTTGGCAAAGGGTTCAAAAAAGGTTTGCAGGCTGTTTAAGTGCGACAGGAATAAGGATTGAATTTTTAACGTGGTTTTCAACGTCTTAAGATCGAGGCTTTTAAGGAGCGCGGGATGGCATGAGTGACCCTGCTCAGGATTAAGCCAGAGGGTTTTGACAAATTGATGCAGGAGACCTTCGTGATTAAGCGGCATATCGAGTGTTGGATGATTAAGGTAATGCCTGATTTCATGGAGACGATACGAATTTCGCTCAATCATCTGCCGTAATTGCGTTTGATGCGCCTCATGAGAGGTGTAATTGGCCAGCGCGGCTAAGGTCTGGCCGTCAATATTCAATCGGCCAAACCAGTCTTCCAGTGACGTATTGGTACTGGCTAAGTAGTCAAAGAGGGCGGCAACGAAGGCAAATTTACTGTCCACGCCGGTCTGGCTGTCTAAAATCCGTAACAACTGTTTTCCGGAGTCCAGATTGTCCAATAGCGACTTTTTTTGCATTCTATTCAGTTGGCCAATCCCCTGCGGATGACGGACGATCAAATCCACAAACACAAAGCGGGTTTTACTTTTTTCATAAATATCAAATAATTCATTCACCGTTAATGCACGGGACAAGGTCAACAAGGCAGACCATTGCACGTCTTCAAGCGCGGGTCGCTTAAGCAGTTCCAAGGCAAGTTGCCTGCCTTCTTCGGCGTCCAGCTTATCAAAGAGCAGGGTGAATTGATCCTCTTGCAGCAGCGCCGGTGGATTAAGCAGCAATTGTTTAATGTAATTTTGAAAAATCCGGTCTTTGGTCAGGGCAGGATGAAGCGACACGGTGATGTGATTCAACAACAGGGTCGTGAACGGGTGACGATCAATGGTTTTGGCCTCCGCGCTGAAAAGGCAGGATAAAGCCAGCGAGGCAAAGGCCTTGTCGCTTAAAATTAATCGGGGCCACTGGATATCGCGTTCGTTAAGAAAATTGATGAGATTAAACAGCTGACTTTCAAGCTCCTTCATGAAATAAGGGTTTTCATCCCGATTACTCATCCATTGTTGAAAGAGCTTCAGTTGCTGAAGAATGAGGGCCTTGTCACTTAAATTGTGAAACTGGATGTCGGTTAAATCAAGGATGAGCATGGTTAATACGGGCGCGGCAATGGAGAGTCTGTGTCCTGTTTTCCCCAGGTGCTGTTGCATGGCGTCGATGGCTTTGCGTTTTTCAGCCGCACCCAGTTTATTAATCTGTTGATAGAGGCAGATGCAATGCACTTCACACCGCTCATGGCGGGTCAATTCGATAAAAATGGCGGGCAGGTAGGGACTTAAGCATTGTTGCTGCAATACGCCATTGAGCCATTGCGAATCGGCTGGCAACAGGGAAATTAAAGGCCCCAGGGCAATGTCTTGAAGACCCCCCTTGTCAGCCAACGTTTTCAGCCACGCGCAGAAATTGTTTTTCAGGTAGTCCTCACTGCTTTCCCTAACCAGCCACTGCAAGAGCTCGTCATCGAATAAAGGCAGAAGGGTGGCAAACGGAGGCAACTGACTGACAAACTGGAAACACTGATTCACCAGTAAAGGGTTATTTTTGATTTTTTTTAATTCACTGATCAGGCGTTTCAAAAAAGCAACCGCATTCTCCGGCGATTGAGTCAGTAAATACTGGGCGGTCTTTTTCCAGTTTTCCTGCGTCCGGTCATCCATGGAATGGAGCAAAACCGAGACCATCACGTCGGGTTTGATTTGATCAAAATTCTTAGGCTCAATCTGGGTAAGGTACAATGCGCTTAAATGCACGTCCTTGTTTTGGGCAAGGTTGTTAGCCAGGGTGGTCAATACGCCGTCAAAACGATGAGGGGCGGTCAATTGAGACGTGAGCAGTGTCTTGATAGAACTGTCGTCATCGACCGCTTTCTCCTGTTCTTTGGGTTTTAACAACGCCCAGCAACTGGCCTTTAGGTGGTTATAATTTTTTTTACCTTCTTCGCTTAAACTGCTTTCAATGAATGATAAATGGCTAAACAGTTCATGCAGGACAGCAGGAGACTCGCGAAACTGACTGAGTAAATTGAGCGCTATCGTATCCGCTGAGGCTTCATTGAGTCTCGCGATATCCAGCACACGGGTTATTCGTAATTTAAGATCAGTCGCTACATTCTGGCAAACAATCCCCTGCAATAGGGACGGTGTGAAATTTTGCAGGTAAGACGAGCGCGAGCAAAGTGAAAGAAAACAGACGGGACTCAACAGTAACTGTTCAGCAATAAGGGCATTGTTTGTACAATCGGTCCAGTGATGTACCGGCGCGTTACCGTCATAGGTGAGCTGCAGCCTGTTGCAGAAATGAAGCAGCACCTGCTCCAGCGTGGCCTTGTATTCGGCATTCGTTTGAGCTAAATCAACCAGTGACTCCACAAGATAAATGATGTTTTTAATTTCAATGCAATCCAGCAGCTTGCCAAGGAAGGTGCGACTGATAAGCGGCGTATTGGAAAGAATGTAAAGCAATACTGTTTCTCGGTCAGTTTCCTTAAACAGTTCGACAAAGCAGGTAAATTCTTCTTCCCCCGCCTGATTTCGGACCAGATACAGGTAGAAATCAAATAATTCCTTGCAGGACAATTGTTTTAAAATGTCCTGCTTTTGATTGGCGTAAATGCCCTGATTGAGCAGCAGGCGGCAATAAGGCATTAATTTGGTCTTATTGACACAACTGCCCAGCAGGGCCATCAGCCATTCATATTGTACTTGAGGTTGCCCTTTTAACTGATTAAAGACCAAATCGACCATTTCATCCCAGGCCTGATCAGGAATGGCGGCCACCAGTTCAGGGAAGCTGTTTTTTACCTTATTCGCCAGCGTGATTTTCCGGATCACGATGTCGCAATAGATTTTCAGGTAATAAGGCTGTTCGTGACGATAGAGGTGCGCCAAAGCCGCAAGCGGCCCGCAAAAATTAAGCAACTGGCTGATGTCGAGCATGTCCAGGCAGCCGCGAAGCAGTTTATTGTCACGTGTACGGCTGGCGGTCAAATAATTAATGATAAAGAAGTTATCCGCATCATTATGCTGCTTCAGGCAGTGGAGAATAAGCTCGTCATCGGGTTTTCTTTCAAAAAGGGCATCAAGAAGGCGAATGACGTCATAATAATTTCGGTCGTGATGGTAATTGAAGTAGTGGCTAAACGCGAGGGCGGCCTGTTCTTTTGACAGGGCTTGCAGCACATCGACAATCTGCCCGAGGATAAAGGCGTGAAACGGCTTATCCTGCCAGTTGAAATGGGCACAGTTTTTCAGCAATTTAAAAACCAGGCTCCGTTGCTCTTCCACGGAGTCGAGCAATTTTAACCGCTTGGACATCAGTAAATTAGCCAGTTCCGCATTGTTCTCTGTTAATTGCTGATACTCCGATTCCGACGCGGTCGCCCGAATGGTCAGGCACATCAGCAATTCTTCGTAATGGCTTAAATAAAGGTGCTTAAGCGGCGATGAATGGCTGGGGGTGTCTTTACTGGTATAAGTGGACGCCAGCGCGCGCAAATGAAAGGTCACGTCAATCAGTTGCGGGGTACTTAATAACAGGCTTAGTGATTTTAAATCCTCGGTGGTGCACGGCAGAGGGGATAGAATCAGACAGCGGGCTAACAGTTCGAGGTGCTGGCTTTTATTATGGTCCTCAGCAGAAGACAAAACAAACTGAATGAAGGACGGAACCCAGTGCTCTTTACCTGACGCTGTTTCAAGTAGGCGTTGGTAGAATTTTTCACAAACAGGGGGCGGAAGGCGGCTTAATACCCCGTTGATTTCTTCAGCCGGGCGTGATTGTTTAATCCATTGCAACAGCTCCTCCATTACCATTGACCACAGCGCATCGTCAGGGGATGCCAACGGTTTTAGCTCAGTGAGCCGGCTCATCATGTCCTCGCTGTCATTGTGTTGACAGGCATGGGCCAGTAAAATGGAATTTAAGCTGTTCAGCAATTGCTTTTGCTCGCTCTCCTCCTGGATCTGCTCCCTGACTAAAACCAGCAATAGACGTAGATGTTCGTAGGCCTGTGCTTTGTCAAGCCGGGCAATGAGTTGCGTTAGATCGTGAACAGAAGGCTTTTCGATGAGCAGAAGCTGGCGTAATTCACTGATGGTTTTTTTTGACAGAAAAACGCTAAGAAATTGTTCGCCCATGGACGTGGCCTCCTGTGCCTTGAGCTGCGGAAACGATGAAAGAGCGTCCCGGACTCAATCCTTGACAAGTAGCATCAGCATAACGCCTTCAAAAAAAAAATCAATCTGTCATGTTAATGAATAAAATCACGCGGTTATTTTTGCCAGAATTGGCGGGAAAAAATAATAAGCAGGGAAAAGATTTCAAGTCGGCCCGCAATCATGGCAAAAATCAGAACCCATTTGCTGGCGCGGGTTAAGCCTGCAAAATTTTGGCTGACCGTGCCTAAGCCGGCGCCGGCATTCGCCATGCTGGCAATTATGGAGGAAAACGATGTTATGAAGTCATTCCCCAGGGCCATAAACAGCAGCATCAGGAAAATAAACAAGCCTAAAAAGACAGAAATAAAACCCCACATCGATTGCAGAATGGATTCCGGCAAAATCTGTTTACCGAATTTAATGGGGATGATGGCGTTGGGATGGAGCAGATGGTACATCTCGCGCCGGCTTTGTTTATAAATAAGCAGCGCACGAATCACTTTAATGCCGCCGCTGGTGGATGCGGCACAACCGCCAATCAGGGCAGCCAGCATGATTAAGACAGGCACGTAGGTAGGCCAGGTGCTGAATGGGGCAGAAATAAAGCCCGTGGTGGTGGCCATGGAGATAATATTAAAGGTGCTTTTGATGAGGGCATGGTGCTTTTCATCAAAGAAGCCGTTGATCACCAGGCTCCAGGTCACAAAACCAATGACAATGATTAAAAACGCGATGTAGCTGCGAAACTCTTCGTCTTCCCAGTAATGCCTGAAGCTTCGTTTTTTAAGGATCATAAAATGCAGGGCGAAACTGGAGCCGCCGAGCAACATAAACAGGCAGGCGATGAGTTCAATCAAATCACTTTCATAATAAGCAAAACTGGTGTCATGCATGGAGAAGCCGCCGGTGGACACGGTGGCAAAACTTTCTCCCAGGGCATCAAACCAATCCATGCCAGCGAGCCAGTAGCAGAGCATGCACAAGAGTGTCAACAAAACATAAATAGACCACAATGCTTTGGCAGTCTGGGCAATGCGCGGTGTTAATTTGCTGTCCTTCATCGGGCCTGGTGTTTCGGCACGGTACAGCTGCATGCCTCCGACGCCCAGCATGGGAAGAATGGCCACAGCCAGAACCACAATACCCATGCCCCCCAAAAACTGCAATTGTTGACGGTAAAACAAAAGGGCATGCGGTAGCGTTTCCAACTGGGGAATGATGCTGGCGCCTGTGGTGGTAAATCCTGAAACCGATTCAAAAATCGCATCGGTGATGCTGTGATCGTGATGGCTGATGGCAAAAATAAAGGGCAGGGAGGCAAATGAACAAAGCACGACCCAGAACAGGGCGACAATCAGGAAGCCGTCGCGTATTTTAAGCTCGGTCTGCTGCCCATTAAATAAAAAAGAGAGTAAAGCCCCGGTAAAAAAAGTACAGGCAAAGGCGGTCACAAAGGGCTTCCAGAAATCTTCATGAAAGATGACGTTAATCAGCAGGGGTGTCACCATGCTGAAGCTGAACATCATTAACAATAAACCGATCAGGCGCAGTATGGTTTTAATTTGCATGGTGAGATCTAATCCCGTTTAACTCATAAAGGTTAAGCTGACTTGAAACAGCGATTCGACCTGGCGAAGGTAACGTTTTTTTAATAATAAAATCACCAGGTGATCGCCGGCCTCAAGCGTCAACTGGGGATCACTCATCAGGATTTTATCTTCCCGAATCACCGCCATCACAGAGCAACCCTGCGGCAGATCGATTTCGTTGAGTTTCCGGCCAATGACTTTCGAGGTCTGCTGGTCGCCATGGATAACCAATTCAATGGCTTCCTGTTCGCCATTGTTCAGGCGGTGAACCTTGATCATATTTCCCCGCCGCAATTTAGTCAGAATGCTGCCAATGGTAATTAATTGCGGGGAAATGGCATGATCGATGCTGCTGTCTTCGATCAACTCGACATACGCGTTGCGATTAACCAGAGCCATGGTATGGCGAGCCCCCAATCGTTTAGCTTGAAGACAGGACATGATGTTGGCTTCATCGTCATTGGTTACGGCACAAAACACATCAGTAAATTCAATGTTTTCATTCAGCAGCAGATCGCGGTCGGCGATATCCCCCTGCAAAACGGTGCCCTTGTTCAGTTGTCCGGCAAGATCCATGGCGCGTGTCATGTTATGGTCAATGACTTTGATGCGGTAGCGGTCTTCAAGCGTTTGTGCGAGTTTCGTACCGATATGGCCGCCACCGGCAATAATAATGCGGCGGTTCGGATGGGTATAACGGCCCAGGGCAATCAAAACCTGTTGAATGGCCTGCGGGGGCGCGATGAACAAGACGTCATCATCACTTTTGATCTCGCAATTTTCCTCCGGCATCAAGGTTTCCTTGTCGCGGAAAATCGCCACCACCCGGACATCGATAAGTTCCAGATGTCGATAAAGCTGCTGTATGGTTTTGCCGACCATCACCCCGCCGGGTTTGGGCTTGATGGTAATCAATAACAGGCGGCCGTCTGCAAAATCAAGCACCTGGGTGGCGCCAGGGTAATCAATGAGGTTCTCAATGTGTTCTGTGACCAGTTTTTCGGGGCTGATGCACACATCCACCGGCACATGGTCGTTGCAGAACAGCTGGGGGTAATCAAAATAGTATTGCGAGCGGATGCGGGCAATTTTTGTGGGCGTGCGAAACAGGCTGTAGGCAATCTGGCAACCCATCATGTTGATTTCATCGCTGTTGGTCACCGCAATCAGCATATCCGCCTGCTCAATGCCGGCAGCAATCAGAATATTGGGGTGTGCGGCGGAACCCTGCACCGTCTGAATATCCAGGCGGTGATGCAATTCCCGCAGACGTTCCTCGTCCAGGTCCACCACGGTAATGTCATTGTTTTCGCGCGTTAAATTACGTGCCAGCGTACCGCCAACCTGACCGGCGCCAAGAATCACTATGCGCATAACAAAACTCCTTCATACACGAAAACGGCCGGGCCAGTCAGCTGTATGGGGCTATTCATATCAGGCCAATCCACGGTTAACTCACCGCCTTGCAGGCTCACTTTCACCGTGGGTTCAAGCCGATGGAAAAGACGTCCTGCGGCAACAGCCGCGACTGCGCCGCTGCCGCAGGCACTGGTTTCTCCACACCCGCGTTCATAGACCCGCAGCCGGATTTGTCCGGGATTAACAATTTCCATAAAACCGACATTCACCTGTTCAGGGAATAAACGATGCTCACAAATTTCCTTCCCCAGGGTAGCGACCGGGCTGTTGGCTACCTCATCCACCACCAGAACCGCGTGGGGATTGCCGACGTTGACGGCGTGCACCGGCAGGTGAGTCCCATCCAGCAGCGGGATCGGGTAATGCGGTGATTTTTCCACGGCAAACATCGGGATTTCTGCTGGATTAAGCCGGGGCTTACCCATGTCGACCGTGACGGTCTTATCGTCATTGAGGAGAAGTGCCATGCGGGTTGTGGGCGTGGCCACTGTGATGCGTTTCTTGTCGGTTAAACCATAATGATGAAGAAAACGCGCCAGACAGCGGGCGCCATTCCCGCATTGCCCGACCTCATGGCCGTCAGCGTTAAAAATGCGATAAAAAAAATCAGTATCCGGGCTCGTGCTTTTTTCAACAATAAGGCATTGATCAAAGCCGATGCCGGTATGACGCGCGGCCAGGCGGGCGATTGTTTGGGGGCGTAAATCCGGTGTCTGATGAATGGCGTCAATGACCATGAAATCATTGCCAAGACCGTGCATTTTTGTGAACTTAATGGCCATAATGGACTCGCTGCTAACGAATTTTCGATGAGTGTGGCGGGTTGTTGTCAGGCAGGTACAGCGGGCCCTTCTGCCCGCAAGCGGCCAGAAGCAGGGTCATTATTGCCAGCAATACGCCATGGTGGAACAGTTTCATGAGTATCTCAAAGGGAGCCAATGCCTTTGATTATAAAGAAACCTTTAACAAAGCGCCATGCTGGTTCGTCTCAGATTCCATGCTTTCACTGGGTTGTTCTGCTTCTGCCGCTTTGCGAAGATGATCAATGGAAGCCCGCATGGATCGGGTAGGGAATCCGTAAGACGCTGGATTAAACCGTATTTCCTCCTGATGAAATTCATTGTCACAGTCTTTTTTAAGCCACTCCAGGCGATAAATGATTTCCGAGGGGATTAAGGAATCCTCCTGGTCATAATGGGGTGTGACCGTAATGGTAATGGAAGGAATGCCTGATTTTAATCGGTCCGCAATTTCCCGCTCGACAATTTGCAGAATGCTGAGATTGCATTGACGGGTGGCGGGAATTAAGTTGTCGACGCTGTGGTCGCCGCCTAAGAAATGGGCGACAAGGTGCGACCAATGGTATTGATTGCCATGGGTTGTGCTGGCTTCGTCATGACCATGGGCAATGAAAATATCCTTGCAGGTTGCCTGCGTTAATTGCTTTTGACTGCACAGGCGGTTCTGGCCCTCGGGGAGCATTTTATCGAGTGTGGCCACAAAACGCTGGGCTTTGGGACGTTCTTTATAAAGGGTGGTCGGTAATTTCTCGTCAAACAGACGTTTTCTGGCTTTGGACAGGTCCACTTTTCCCTGATTAGTGCGGTTGCCGACGGGTGTCACCTTTTTATAAAGGCTGCCCTGGGAATTACTGAAAAAAAGCCGTACACGGGTTCCGCCGGGTGTGAGGGCTTCACGGCTATAGCCGTGCTTTGGCGTTACCTGGGTGAGGGAGTCCTTACCGGTCACTCCTGTCTTTTTTAAAGGGGTGGTCAGTTTTTTCTTCTCGGATACAAACGAGTTGTCGTCCGGATTAAGAACCTGGTCTATCTTTCTTTTCGCTGGCATGGAAACGGTCTGCGGGGAGGGCTCTTTTTTACAGGCGCGCGACGGTTGTTTATTGCTGATTTGCTGAATAATGTGATTAGGGTGCTGTCCTGTGACTTTGGATAACGCAAGAACAATGCGTGTGAATGTCAGTTTTTTGGGCTGCATCGTCTGCAGTTGCGATTTGCCTGTGGGGAGGCGATCGCTTAGATCCTGCCATTGCGATTCGCTTAAATGAAGGTTAACCACGCCGGGGACTATTTTTTTAATGTCCGCTTGGTATTTTTTAAGCTGTTCGGGTTTTAAAGGCATCAGACGTCGCTCTAAAAATTAAAAGTGTGTTCATTAATTGATCAGTATTGTACTCTATATTTCATCGATGAACAAACAGTAATTCACGGGATAACGCTGAAATAACGTTCTTTTGCTGCATCGGTCTAAAATTTACAGGGTAACAGGGGCCGCAACCTTGCTATACACCAGTACTTTGGTGATAATTTGCCTTTTGCTGAATTAGGGGTAACAGTGTTTCATATCGATCCGAAACACCCGGCACAGGCCTGCGTCATCTGGATGCATGGCCTCGGTGCGGATGCAAACGACATGGTCGGGCTGGCTGAGCAATTGCAGGTTAATGAGTTGATGCTGCGGCATGTTTTTCTGGACGCGCCGGTACGGCCGATTACCATCAATGGCGGCATGGCCATGCGCGCCTGGTATGATATCCTGGCCATGGATTTCGCCGCGCGTGAAGACAAGGAAGGCATTTTAACATCGGAGAAAATGATTAGCGCAGCGGTTGAGCAGCAACTGGCGGCAGGCTTTACCAGCGAACAGATTTACCTGGCCGGATTCTCACAGGGCGGGGCCATGGCGCTGCATACGGCCTTAGGCATGACCAAGCCGCTTGGCGGCGTTATTTCACTGTCGGCTTACCTGCCTCTGGTTAATGAATGTGAACCGCAATTACCCGCCACAACGCCGCTTTTTCTCGCTTTTGGGACCTATGATCCGATTGTCTGGCCGGTTTGGACGAAAGAAACCCTCAAATGGCTCGATCGAAAGGGATTTACTGCGATTTCCGCTCATGAATACCCCATGGAGCATAGTGTTTGTGCCAATGAAATAGTGGATTTGTCGCAGTGGCTTATTCAGCATGTAAGGGGCGTTTGAAATGACCATTGTAAAAAAATCACGAGTAATCCCCTACAGTTGCGAGCAAATGTTCACGCTGGTCAATGACGTGGAACATTATGCCGAATTTTTACCTTATTGCGCTCAAAGCCAGGTGCATCATCGTGATGAAGACGAAGTGCAGGCGACTTTGGTCATCTCAGCCGCCGGCATGAGCAAATCCTTTACCACCCGCAATCGGCTGCAGAAAAATAAAATGATTGAAATCCGTTTGGTGGATGGTCCGTTCAGTCACCTGGAGGGGTTCTGGCGTTTCGATGAAACACCGGAAGGCTGCAGAATCTCCTTTGACCTCGAGTTTGAATTCGCGGGGCGAATGTTTTCCATGTTCTTAGGCCCTGTGTTTGAGCAGGTGACAGAGAAAATGGTGGATGCCTTTTGTGACCGGGCCGCGTCCTTGTATGGTTAATGTCGAAATCATTTACATGGATGAGGCAGGGGGTTTTTTTCATAAAAAACTGACCCTTCCCGCTGGGGCCAGTGTAGGCGATGCGGTGTCGCAGTCTCAACTGCATGAGCACTATCCCGAAACGCAGCAATTGCCGCTGGGTATTTTTTCAAAGCCGGTGACGGCGGCGACGCGTTTAAGGGAGGGGGACCGTATTGAGGTGTATCGTCCTTTAACGATTGACCCCAAACAGAAACGACGAGAGCGGGCAAAAGGCGCCGGAGGCAGGAACCGCCAGCGCGGTTAGCCGGTTAAGGGTGATGTTCAATTCGAATCAGACGTCCGTTGGCAAAATAAAGGCTGACATTGCGTACAATCGGGGCGTTGCTGCCTTTGCGCCAGGTGTAGGCATAATCCCAACGGTTGTTATTAAAGGTGGGGCTTAACAGGCTGGTTCCCATGAGCGTGGCCGCATCCTGTTTGCTCATGCCTATCGCCAATCGCGAAATTTTAGCCTGCGGTAACAAATTCCCCTGCTGCACAATGCGCCTTGAAAAATCATAGGATGCACAGCCGGAAACCAGCAGGGAAATCAGGACGGTAAAAATAAACAAACGGAAGCGCATAATTTTTGCCTGTGTTGAAAAATTTCGCCATAATAGCATGTCATTAATAGAAAGACACCTGCGACCCATGCAAATCAGCCAGGTAGGAGTACGAATGGAAGAAAGCCAGCAATTAAAAGATGCCGGATTAAAAATAACCATGCCTCGAGTCAAGGTTTTACAGATTCTGGAACAATCCCGCGATCATCACATGAGTGCGGAAAATGTTTACAAAGCCTTGATAGAAATGGGTGAAGATGTCGGCCTGGCGACGGTTTATCGCGTGCTAACCCAGTTTGAAACCGCAGGGCTGGTTTCCCGCCATAATTTTGAGGGCGGTCATTCCGTGTTCGAATTAAGTCAGGGCGAGCACCATGATCATCTGGTCTGCGTCAAATGCGGGCGGGTGGAAGAATTCATTGATGACATCATCGAAAAGCGTCAGGAAGCCATTGCGAGACAGGCGCATTTCAAGATGACCGATCATGCACTCAATATTTACGGCCTTTGTCCGGATTGTCAGGACAAAGGGTGATGCATTTCTTAGACCATTGATTTACCAACAGACGCGTCATTGACTAGAACTCATAACGCGTTCAACAAGGACGATTGCCATGTACGATGATTTGCGTGTGCCCTATCAGGCCGGCGAACTGCCTGCCCTTCAACTGGGCGGGATTATGCTGGATGGAACGATCCTTCAGGATGCGCCGGTAAACCTGGTGTTGAAATCACTCAATCGCCATGGCCTTATCGCCGGTGCCACCGGTAGCGGTAAAACCAAAACCATTCAGGTGCTTTGTGAGCAGTTATCGTTAGCCGGCGTACCCAGCCTTGTCATGGACATCAAGGGCGATGTGTCCGGCCTGGCCGTGCCTGGGGAGTCCAATGACTTCTTAAAAAAACGCAGCCATTCCCTAAACCTTGAATTTGTCCCGCGGGGTTTTCCGGTGGAGCTGTTAACCTTAGACCGCGGGGTGCAAGGTGTGCCGGTTCGCGGTAAAGTCAGTGATTTTGGCGCGTTGCTTTTCTCGCGCATGCTGGATGTGAATGAGACGCAGACGGGCGTGGTCACCATTCTTTTTGAATACGCCAAAGACCGTCAATTACCGCTGAATGATTTAAATGATTTTAAAGCCATCCTGCAATACATCCAGTCAGATGAAGGAAACATTGACGTGGAGTCGCGTTATGGCAGCGTGTCGTCTGCCTCCGTCGGCTCGATCATGCGCAAAATCATCGAATTGGAAGCGCAGGGCGGCGGCGATTTTTTTGGCGAGCCGGCCTTTAAGGTCACGGATCTGTTCCGCACAACGGCCGAGGGGCTTGGGATTGTGTCCATCCTGCGTTTAATGGACATGCAGGATAAACCCTTGTTGTTTTCAACCTTCATGATTAAATTGCTGTCGGATGTGTACCGTCAATCCCCTGAGCTTGGTGATCCGCTCAAGCCTAAACTGGTGCTTTTTATTGACGAAGCCCATCTTATTTTTAATCACGCCAGTAAAGCCTTGTTAAATTTACTGGAGACCATGGTCAAATTAATCCGCTCCAAAGGCATTGGCCTTGTCTTTTGTACCCAGACGCCGAATGACATTCCTGAGGCGGTATTGAGTCAACTGGGATTAAAAATCCAGCATGCCCTGCGTGCATTTACCGCCAAAGACAGGCAGGCGATGAAACTGGTGGCGCAGAATTTTCCGCCGTCAACCCATTATGCGACAGAACAGTTGTTAACGTCCCTGGGTATCGGGGAAGCCCTGGTCAGCGCACTGGATGGCAATGGCCAACCCACCCCGTTAATCCAGTGTTTAATCCGGGCGCCTGAATCGCGCATGGGGACAATTACCGATGCGCAGGTTCAGGCCATTATTCATCAATCGCCTCTGTATACCCAATATGGCCAACGCCAATCCACGCCCTCGGCGGCGGAAAAGCTGGGAACTGCAAACCGCACGGCAGACTCCTCTGTTCCGGGTGACGTAAGCAGTGACACGTCACAGGAAAAGCAAGAGCCGTCCGTGCTGGAGCAATTGAGTAAAAACACCTTGTTGCGTCAGTTGATTCGCGATATCTGGCGGAAATTACTCAATTTATTCTTTCCCTCCAGTCGAGGCCGTTCACGAAAAAAACCATAACGTAAGGAACCTGGCGATGAAAAAAAGATTGGCTGTTCTTCTGGTGTTGGTTGCTTTTCCGGTTTTTGCGGGCACAAAGACCATGGAATGTGTGCTTCAGGGTGTCAGTGAGCGCGTGGTGTTTGCCTTGCCTGAAAAGGACGGGGACAAACCGTCGATTGACTTCGTCTACCCGGTTAAGGTCAGTCTTTACAGCCTGCGGAATAATAACCTGCTGCTCATGGCGGTTGATAGCGAGGACAGTAGCCGTCCCCGTCTGTTTATTTCTGCTCAGAAGGCGGCCAGTAAGTCAGGTTATGCCGGGCAATTCATGACGGATGCCGGCGGTAATGCCCTGCAACTGGACAATGGTCCCGTGCTTTGCCACTTAAAACAGCTCAATCGCCCTGGCTAGTTTGCGGGAGCGTTTGATGACTGATGGGTTGCCAATTGTCGAGCATGATTCTTAGGCTGGTTGACAACACACAGGCCAGGTGAGCAATAGCATGGTTTTCATGCACCAGGGCCTGATTGCTTTCGATTTCAAGACCAAGATAATCCTCAGCCGGGTATTTTTTACGCAGGGACGCGGCAAAACCGTCGCTGACACCACGGTAAGGGTAATTCAGGCGGACCCGCAGACCTTGGTCGAGGTGTTTAATCTGTTGCTGCCAATGCCTTGCCAGGTTTCTCTCAAGCAGCCGTTTGGGATCATACAATAAACCAATTTCAGTATTGCGGGTTATTTCATTAAGAATGGGTGTAAAACTGTGGACCGACAAATGCCACACCTGCTTGCCCGCTTGCAGATGGCTATGAATCCGCGTCTCCACATCCTGCCGAAAAGGCAGGTAGTATCGTTGCCGTATCGCTTCCTTTTCATTGATTGGCAAAGGGTAGGTGATTTCAGAAAAGCAGTGGCGATGGTGCAGGCTGCGGTTACAATCGATCAACAGGCGGGTGGCTTTAGCTGAGACGAGCTCGCAGGCCAGCGCGTCGCGCAGGTAGCTGGCGATGGCTTCCGCGCCAAAATCCATGCCCCTGTGCGAGTTGAGCAAATGCTCATGCGCCATAAAATGCGGCCTGTACTCCTCAGGGACATGGTTAACGGCATGTTCACAACTTAAAACCACGGCGATTGGTTTCATAGTGCGTGCAGTTGTTGGTTAGTTAATAAACAATCTCCCAGTTGGCGGTATAAGCGCTTTAAGGTGTGATGGCTGATGTCATTACCGCAGGCGCGTACCATCCGCTGGCTGAGATTCCCCTGACTGAGTATCGTTTCCAAAACCGTCTGGCACGAGTAATCGAGCTCGGCGCTGACCTGTTCAATCAATGCTGCCCAGACATCGCGGCAGGTTTTAACCCCTCGCGCTAATTGCCATTGCCGGCTCAATTCGCGGCTTTCTATCGGCGTATCCAGGCCGTCCTGCAGGCTTTGCTGATAAAGTGCCGCCAGAGTTCCTGTGTCGCAGGGATTATCCAGAAAGTAATGGGAATGGTTCACCCAATGTTTCAGGATAGCTACAATGGCACTGGCAATCGCATAATCCGCCTGCACGCATTCCTGGGAATCAATCAAGCGGATTTCAATGGCGCCATACTCAAATTTGGCAATGGCGCCGCGGGAGTTCAGCCATTCGTGCTGGAGAATGCCTTTGGGATCATAGGGCCGTATCGCCTCATACATCGGTGTCAGAATGTCACGGTGGTACTGCGCTTCGGATTGGACAAATTCAGGCACCACCAGCCCGGTAATTTCGGGTATTCGTTGCTGGTTTTTATCATAAAAATAAAGGCGGCTGTCCTGCATGCCGGTGCGCTTGCCATCCAGGAAAGGGGTGCTTGCGGCTAAGGCGGGCAGGAGAGGCAATACCAGGCGGATGCTGTTATGCAGCAGGTTGAATTCCTCGTCATTGGCAAAAGGCAGATTGACATGCATGCTTTGCAGATTCGCCCAGCCATGGCCATGGCAGTTAAAAATCTGATCGTATTGCTGATAGATTTGGCGATTGCCGTGCGGCCAGCGTTGGGTTTCTAAGGCAGGATCCATCCAGGGGTGCGCGCCAGTAGGCAGCAGCAGGAGTTGCTGTTCCTCAAGAAGCGGCTGCACGCGTTGAATTGCCTCCCTAAACTGCGTGACAATGGTCGGTGAGACAGGCGCCGGGCCATTGTTTTTTAATTCAAGCACATGCATCACCAGTTCATTGCTGACGGCAATGTCCCCCAGGGCCACTTCGTTGGTGAGTTCGCCGTGGCTTAAGGCTTGAAGGATGGTATCGCTTTGCGGACGCACGTTTAATGTGGCTTTATCAACCAGCATGTATTCGATTTCAAGTCCTATGACAGAAAAAAGCGAGTAATTACCCATAGCCATGCTTCCTGCGAATGCGTTGTAAAAAGACGGTCATGATTTGTTGATAGAGGTTTTCACCAAGAATCTGATCTTCAATACCAAAATCAATGTTGGGGTTGTCATTGACTTCAATCACATAATGTTTGTCGCCCTGACTTTTAATGTCTACGCCATACAACCCGTCGCCAATGAGTCGGGTGGTTTTCAGGGCTGTTTTGATGACCCCGTCCGGGACATCGGTAATGGGAATCGTTTCATGATTACCCTGTATGGCAAAGTTGCCCTGAACATCGATATTGCCTTGCGATTTATCGCTCAGGGCATCCCAGTTGTAGATTTGCCAGTGATCCCTGGCCATGAAATAGCGGCAGGCAAAAATCGGTTTGTTATCCAGCACGCCGATACGCCAGTCGAATTCCGTGGGAATAAACCGTTGAATCAGGACCAGATCCGAACTTTTGAAAAATTGATTCAGCGACTTTTGCAAGGATTTAAAGTCATCGAGTTTGATGACTCCGTGAGAGAAGGCACTGTCCGGGCGTTTTAATACACACGGGAATTCAATCGGCGGCAGTTCCTTGTCGTATTTGCTGATGAAGGTGGTTTCGGGTGTCAGGATCTGATGGCTGCGCATTAGTTCGGCAAGATAGACTTTATTACTGCATTTAATGATGGATTGCGGATCATCGATCACCACGATATTTTCCTGCGCAGCCCGGCGCGCCATTCGGTAAGTGTAGTGATTGACGGAGGTGGTGGCACGTATGAACAGCGCATCGTATTCGGCAATGGATTTGCTGTCGCTTTTTTCGATGAAATCAACATTGAGTCCCATGTCTTCACCGGTATTGGCAAAGAAATCCAATGCTTTTTTGTTGGATGGGGCATTGGGTTCGGTGGGATCAACCAAAATAGCCAAATCATGATAACGTTGTTTTTTACGCCATTGATGGAACCGTTTTTTCGACAGGTAGCTTTCCGCTGCCTGGCGCATGAAATCGCGGTGGTGGGCCGGAACGCCGCTTAACGACAAGGGCTGCAGGTTTTTAATCCGCCATTGCTTGCGTTTTTCCAGTGTGAAACGGATAAGCGGCAACGGGAATAACCCATGCAGTTTTCTCGCCAGATCGGCATGGCATTTGGCCATGTTCTGACCGAAATACAGACTAAAGACAAATTCGGTGCCTTTGATGTCCTGCAGGCTGTGCTGTATTTCTTCATCCACTTCCTGAGAAATCAGCTTGGACAAACTGGTGTTCATGACGTCTTGAATGCTGTGCACCGACGGAATGGCTTTGTGATCCCGGGCATGGGCCAGAAGGGAAACATAATAGCCAATGGTTTGATGCTGATAAGATTGGCAGAGGTTAATGACGCGCAGGGAATTGTTTTGCAGAAAATTTTCGCTGGAAAGGTATTCCGACGCATGAACGATGGCGGCTAAGGGGCTTAAAAATTGCCAACTGTCAGGGTCATCCGTAACGATTATAGTTTGCATTGGGTGCTCTTTGGTTGAATGATAAGTAAATTGGCATCATAGGTCAGTACACCAAGCATGATGGCGTTAATCAAACGATGACTGCTCACTTTGTAATAATTGTCATGTGAGAGCGGGTTTTCACGATGCGGATCGGCGACTACGATAAGCCTTTTTTTAGCATCATAACCACAGAGCACAACAAAATGCCCGCAGGGTGTCCCGCGAATATCATCGTAATAAGCTTCACCTTTACTAGTATAGCGTTCTCTGGCGCTGCGGTATAAGTACGTGGCGCTTAAGCCCGTCAAAATGGGGATGCCCTGCTTAAAGTAATCCTTCAGAAGCTGAACGCTCAGGGTGCGGAAACGTAAAATGCCCCCCAAGGACACGTATTCCATGTAGGCTTTGCTGGCCTGCAGGACTCCTGCTGTGCGTTTGTAACGCATCTGGGTATTTAATTTCTGCAGCAGAAGCGTGGTCTTTGCTTCACCCTGTTCAAACCAGGTGGGGTCAAAAATATTGAGGTTGTTAATGTAAATGATGGTATCAAACCCATGCAGGAGCGCGTGTTTACCGAGCATGGGCGCCAGCGTGCCGCCGGAATGCGAACGCTCCACACCCTGGATAACCTGGTCAAGCGGAATATCCAGTCCATAATAGCGATAAATAGCCTGCAGACTGGTGGGGCCGCAGCTCTCATCATCAGGTTGTGTGTTGATACAGAGATCAATCATTGTTTAAATTATTGAAAAACAGTGGCTTGGTTCTTAAAACGTTAGTCTTCGGGCCCCTAATTGTCAAATGCTGTGATGAGAATAAAATAATAGCTGGCACTGTTATTGCTATGATATGGACAGGGCCTGAATGCTTTCTGTGCGGCTATACTTACCTGGAAGCGGACGGATATTATTTCCTTTAAGGATGCTGTTTTGACGGCGAATGGATTAAGGTCAAAGCGATATTATTTTTGCTACGCGCTGGCAGCGGCGGCCTATTTGATCGGGGTTGTGATCATGGTTGGCTGGATAACGCGTGCGCCGCAATTTGCGACGCTTGGCGCAGGCTCTCTGGTTATGCGCTTCAATACCGCGCTTTGCATTACCCTGACGTCTTCCGCTGTTTTTGCACTCGCGCTTAAAAAGCGCCTGGCGATGCTTTTAAGTCTGTTGTCGGGTCTTATCGGTCTTTTTACCCTGTTAGAGTACGCAAGCGGTTGGGATCTGGGTCTTGATTATTGGCTGCTCATCCCACAAACCACCATTGACAAGGGGTATCCCATTCGTATGGGACCTAATACCGCCTTTTGCATTGTTTTGCTCAATGCGGCTATTCTTCTGTACTGTTTATTTAAAAAAACATGGACCAAACTGCTGCAATTGGTGCTGGTCGCTCTGGTGTTGTGTCTCGGTCTGGCCGCGCTGTTTGGTTATTTTCTGGATATCCAACTCATTTACAACTGGGCAGGTTACCCCGGCATGGGAGCCCAGTCTGCCTTTTGTTTTATGTTGCTCAGCCTGTCACTCTCCATCCTCTTTTATTACCGCCACTTTAAATTTTATTCAAAACACAGCATGGTTCAGACCATGACCATTCTGGTGACCGGGTTCCTGTTTTTTATTTTACTCTGGCAGAATTTTTTAAACGATGCGGCAGAACAATTGCGGCGAAAAATTGCAGCCGATACGCGACTGATTGCTAAGGAGATTGAGGTCAACCTGCATGACAGCTTTTGGGCTACCCGCCGTTTTTTTTCCCGTTTGAACCATCATGCGTTCAACGATGAGGCCATCAGTGAGGATGCGGGGAATTATTTGAAAGACATGCCTACGCTCGCAGCCATTGCCTGGGGTAAGGAAGCCCTGTCTCAGCACGGCCCAATGGATGATCTGCAAAAATCGCATTTACTGCGTTTAATCAGCCTTTGTCAGCAAGGATTAAAAACACAGGGGATGACCGTCACGGTCGTTGAACACGCAGCGAGCGGTGGCGTGCCCTATTTATGTTTTGCGCATAATCAAGGCCGCCCGGGGTGGATGTTTTATAATCTGCAGCGCATTGTGTCGGGGGCGGTGAAGCGGGCTGATTCCGAACTAACCGGTGTGGAGGTTCATTATGGCCCCATCACGCTCTTCACCCAGATCAATGAGGGAAGCCCGGCCTTTATCCATCGTTGGGCATACAGCGAGCTGCTGCAACTGGATTTTTTGACAGAACCATTGGTTTTTAAACTCTGGCCTTCGCCCCGTTACGTGGCAGAAAACAGACCCTGGTTGCCGATTGTTACTATTTTGCTTGGGTTAGCCATTACAGCCTTGTTGGCTTTGGTTAATTTATTGCGCAATAAAGTGGCCATGGACAACACCCAGTTAAAAACGTCGATTACTGATAAGAGCCGTCGTTTGCTGGAGGTGGAGTCCAGGTATCAACGGATTTATGACAATTCGCCTGATCTCTACCTCTTTGTGGATCGCACCTGCCGGGTGATGGAATGCAATCAGACGTTTATGCGTACTCTGGGTATTGTCCGTAAAAAAAGTCTGTTAGGGCAATCCGTTTTTGATGTGTTGAATATCAAAAACACCATGCTTGAAAAAAACATCATGAACCGGATTGCCGCCACTGGCGTGATTAATAACCTTGAACTCGATTTGATGAATCAATTTGATTCCACCAGCCGGATGATGCTTAAGGTCAGTCCATTCATCGGGGCGGATAATCAGACCATCGGTTATCTGTTCAGTTTTCGTGATATCTCCAATATCAAAGCCCTGCAGGAAGAGCTGGCCTCAAAAAAATACAGTGAAAATCTATTTCGGGAAAACAAGGCCATTTATGATCTTATCCTTGATGAAACCACGGATGGCTGGTGGGATATTAATCTTGAAACCAAAGAGTGTATTTTATCCAGTAAATTATTGCGCTCCTTAGGCTACGAGCGGGATCATTACACGCCGACCCTGGATTTTTTCCGCGACAACGCATTCCCTGACGACTTTAAATTGCTTGAGAGCAATCTTAAAAAACACATCCTGTCCAAAGGCAAATACCCCCTTCATCAGGAGGTGCGTTATCGCCATCGTAACGGCAAACCGGTGTGGATTCTCTGCCGCGGACAGGGCATTGTCGATCCTGATGGCCGAATACGCCGTGTGGTTGGTACCCACATTGATATTACGACATTGAAATTTACCCAGGAGAAATTATCGCTTAAAAACCTTGAACTCGACCTCATTTACAAGACCACCCGCACAATACTGGTCACCGACACCATTCAGGATGCCTTTAAATTCTGTGCCGCAACAATCAGTCAGGCGATCCGGTTTGCGGTAGGCCTGGTGTATTATGTCAATGAGGACAGTCCGCATGTCGAATCGGTCTGGCACCAAACGATGAAAGGAGAGGCAGCCTGTAGCGCCTCACTGAAAAGCCTTGAGCTCAGTAAAAAGGAAGGCATTGTGGGGCAGGTCTTTCAGGAGCGAAAAGCGGTATGGCTGTCCTCCTCCAGCGCCAATCCCTTTTCACTGGAACAGGCGCACTGCACCCATTTTAAATTCAGCGGGGCATTGGCTTTTCCCATTATCGTCGCGGATGAGATTTATGCGGTGTTTGAGTTTTTAAGTGACGAAAGCCATACCGCACCCATTGAAGATTTGGACATGATTGACCTGCTGGCCTCACAGATGAGTCTTGCGGTAGAACGCAAAATGGCCTATTCCCAGCTTCAGCATCTAGCCCTGCATGATGAACTGACCAAATTGCCCAATCGCCGTGCCTGCATGGAGATGCTCGAGTTAGCCATCAGCCGCGCCATGCGCAACAAAAGCGAGGTTGGCCTTATGTTTCTTGACCTTGACGATTTTAAAGAGGTGAACGACACCTACGGTCATCACCTGGGCGATCAATTGCTGGTGGAGGTCAGTCAATGCTTTAAACAATCGATTCGCGGCCACGATTATTTGGCCCGTTTGGCCGGAGATGAGTTTTTGCTGATTGTCACCGATTTCAGCTCCTATTCTGCTCTCTCGTTGCTGGCAAAGCGGTTGATCGAATCCATTCCTCACCCCCTGGTGATTGACGGTATTGAGGTGAATGTGTCGGTGAGTATTGGCATTGCCGTGTATCCTTTTGCCGCCAAAACAGCCGAGGCCTTATTACAGAAGGCCGATGCCGCGTTGTACAAGGTTAAAAGCGAGGGTAAAAACAGTTTTTATTTCAGTAACCCAGGTTAGCTAAGGTGTCTTAAGCAGGCTTACACCATAAAAAACCACAGGAATGACCGCACCCAGAGCAAGGATTAAAAAAAAGGGCACAACCAGTTCGCGGCTTTTATGAAGACTCTGTTGTGCCTTTGGGTAGGTTCGGCCTAAAAGACGCGTCACCACATAAATAAACAACACCAGGCCATAAAAAAAGAGGGAGTACCACGTCATCCGGCTTACAAAATCAGGCATTTTGGTAAACATGACATAATCCAGTGGCACGTTCACTAAAAAAAAGGCCAAAAACCAGAGGGCTGTCAGATGCGGCGGGATGTCTCTGCAGGTGACCAGTGTCTGCCAGCTTAAGCAGAAGGGAAGCAGCAGCAGGGAAAAATAATACAGCCAGCCAAAAGGGCTTAACAGCAGCATGAGCAGCAGGGTTAAACAAAACGCATAGTGCGGGTTCGCTGAATGATTCCCGGGTTTGATGGCTTTGCAGTACCCGTAAAAAATCAGGGCAAAAAACACCAGGCAGAGGCTCTTGGTAAGAACTAAAATCCAGGGTTCAGGGTGAGCGTTTTCAATCAATAACCGGTACAGGTAGCCGTGGATGGACGCATTCCAACTGTCGCCATACCATAATACCCGCTTCATCATGGTGAAATACTGCTCATAAAGAATGGCGCTGTGGGTGAACAGTGGAATGAGCCAGAGAACGATGAAACTTAAGGCCATGGCCAGACAGACGGCGTATCGTCGTTGCCTGAACGCAAAAACAAGCAATAAACCCGGAAAAAGCTTAATGGCGGTAATGCATCCCCACAAGCAACCGGCAAGACGATCCTGACCGCGGATGTAGGCGAAATAGCCCGCCATCACCATGAAAAAGATCACAGAACCCATCTGGACAATGGCGGTATCCATGAGGGTGCTGAACAATAACAAGTAAACAGCCAGCAACAAGGCCCCGTGCTTTTTGACAAAGGGCATGGGGAAGGCTAGCGTGAACGTAAGCCACGCACCGCAAATACCCAATGCAAAAATAAACAATGACCAGACAGGGACTGCGTACTCATAAGGGAGTTGTGAAAAGGGTCTGAAGAGAAGTAAAAAAATGGGCGGGTTAAGATTGGCCGGCAGCTTCTTGGCGTGGGGTAAGTAATCTGGAATAAAATTCTGATAAGGGTCAAGCCCCTGGGACAGGGCCTGGGAGGTTGAATAAAATGCGGAGATATCAAGGCGTATGCATTTATTAAACTGCATGGCAAAGATAAGTCCATAGACAAGCGTTACCCCGGTAGCCAAAATGAACCCCAGGAGTAATTTTTTACCGGTCATGAGACAGGCTCAACCAACCACTTTAAGCGACAGTTCAAGGATAAACCGTGCGACTTCTTCCGGTTCCCTGTCATAATGGATAAAGGCTTCAATGGCAAGCGGCTTATTGATGCGCTCACCGCTCTGTCGGGATTCATCAATCATTTGCCTGACCACCTCGCCCTGGTTGCAGACAAAATACACATCGGCTTCTGGCCGTTTGATGAATTGCGCTTGAAAGGATTTAAACACCAGGGAGATTTTAACCTTGCTTTTTTCAGCATAATAAAAACCATGCAGGCCGCCAGCCAGGTCAGCCCCTACCGACAGTGCACCGAAATACATGGAATTCAGGTGGTTTTTGCTGCGCCGGGTTAAAGGAAGTTTGACCACCGCCTGCGCATCATCGATGGATAAAAGCTTAGGCTTTAAGTAGCCGATTAACGGCACCTTGAAATGACTGAATTGCCAAAGAAAAATACGAAAGCGGGTTATTGGTTTCATGCCTGTGTCCTACACTTGTTCTAACTTTCCTTGTTGACTTCCAGATTGGAAATAATCTTTTTTACCCCTTTGACCGCGTTCACCCGTTTCACAATGGCGATGATTGATTTATTGGTTTTAACGCGACCGGACAGGGTCACTGCGCCATTGCTTGTCGTGGCGTTAATCCCCACCAAGGGAATGGTTTCGTCATCGAACACCTTCGCCTTCAGGATGGCAGCTTCCACTTTGGCGGTGATGTAAGCATCGGTAAACGACGTGTTGACTGGCTGAATAACTAAATTTTCAGTTTCAACGGTCTTAACGCCCTTGGTGTTTTTGGTCAGACGCAGAGCGTTAACAAAGGCTTCCCGATCATTCACGTGGCCGTTTAAGGTTACGACGCCATCACGGGTGCTTACCGAGATTTTCAGCGGATTGAGATCACGGTTTTTGGTGAATTTCGCGGTAATTTTGGCAGTAATGACGGAGTCGCTTAACGTTTGTTCAATCTCTTTCAGGTTTGTTTCCGCATGAGCGAAATTCACAGTCAACAGAAGCAGGGTGCTTGCAATTAAATGAATGAGTGCGCGCATAGAAATTCGCAGGGCCAGGGCTATTTCGCCAGTATACCATTTTTTAGCCAGGCTCCAACACCATCGCCGTTTAAGGATAAGGTTGCTTAATCATGCTGACGCTTTGCACCAGGTAGGGCGGGTCGCCATTGACTTTAACCACCACAATGGAAAAGGCAATTTGGATGCTTAATTCGGGTATGGCAATGGCCTGATTAATCCGCCAGAAATGAATGCCGGAAAAATAACCTTCATTGATGATTTGCGCGTTGCCCAAAGCCTGCGGGTGCAGAGAGAGCTGGTTTTCTTCAATAACGGAAAGGTAATTGCCAAGGAAGCCTCGCAGCGCGTCTCTGGCATTTTGAGTGTAATTGATGCGATTGGCAGCAATGTCCTCTTCGTAACTGTCGTAATCCAGGGTAAATGTGTTCAATAACGTGGTCTGAGTCCAAGCGGCAACCTCATCATCCTGGGCATCAGCATAAGAAAAAACGGGCAGAGAAAAAAGGAATAGTAGAAAAAAATTGCGCAATAGGCTACTCTTCACGATGGTTTCCTTGTAACGATTACAGCAATTTTGGTTGATAATTAACTACTATTGGCAAAAACAAACATTGGTTTAAGAATTATAGCAGAGATATAATTTGTAATTTTTTTCAATTAATCCGGCACTTCCATGCATTCCATTACCATTCGCGGCGCGAGAACCCACAACCTGAAAAACATTGACGTGACCATTCCCCGCGATAAGCTCACAGTCATTACCGGCCTATCGGGCTCCGGCAAATCCTCATTGGCCTTCGACACCCTGTATGCCGAGGGGCAACGCCGCTACGTGGAATCGCTGTCGGCTTATGCCCGTCAATTTTTATCGATGATGGAAAAACCGGATGTGGATGCCATCGAAGGCCTGTCGCCGGCGATATCCATCGAACAGAAAGCCACATCGCATAATCCCCGTTCCACCGTAGGGACCATTACCGAGATTTATGATTACCTGCGCCTTTTATTTGCCCGGGTAGGAGAGCCCCGTTGCCCAAGGCATCACATCAGCCTGCATGCTCAAACCGTCAGCCAGATGGTTGATCAGGTTTTGTCCATGCCGGCAGACAGTAAAGCCATGATTTTAGCGCCGGTGGTTCGTGAGCGGAAAGGGGAACATTTGCAGCTGATTCAGCAATTGCAGGCCCAGGGGTATGTCCGTGCCCGCATTGACGGGGAATTATGTGAGCTTGACGATCCGCCAAAACTCGCTCTGCGGCAAAAACACAGCATTGAGGTGGTGGTCGATCGCTTTAAAGTGCGCGACGATATCGCGCAGCGGTTAAGCGAGTCGTTCGAAAATGCGCTTAATCTGGCCGAGGGCATCGCCATTGTCGCGTCGCTGGACAACGACTTCACAGAGATGGTGTTCTCTTCCAAATTTGCCTGCCCTGAGTGCGGCTACAGTTTAAGCGAACTCGAGCCGCGGTTGTTTTCATTCAATAATCCCATGGGAGCCTGCCCCGATTGCGATGGTCTCGGCGTCGATCAGTATTTTGACCCTGAGCGCGTGGTTCATGATGACACGTTAAGCCTGGCCGATGGGGCCATTCGCGGTTGGGACAGGAAAACCACCTATTATTTTCCGATGCTGGAGTCCCTGGCGCAACATTATCAGTTTGATGTGGAAACTCCGTTTCTCGATTTGCCGGAAAAAATACGGCAAATTATTCTTTACGGCAGCGGCAGCGAGGTCATTGAGTTTCGCTACCAGCGTCCGCATGGTGATTTTTTGTCAAGACGCCATGCGTTTGAGGGCATCATTCCTAACATGCAGCGCCGTTACCATGAGTCAGAGTCCTCCATGGTTCGTGAGGAACTGGCCAAGTACCTTTCCTCACGCCCATGCCAAACCTGTCAGGGGGCGCGCTTGCGGGAAGAGGCCCGGCATGTGTTTGTGGATAATAAAAACCTGCCGGAGATTTCTGCCTATTCGATAGAAAACGCCTATGAGTTTTTTAAAGGCCTGCGACTGGACGGCTATAAAGGAGAAATTGCCGCTAAAATCAATAAGGAAATCGTGGAGCGGTTGGGGTTTCTGGTGAATGTAGGGCTTGATTACCTCTCATTGGCCCGCAGTGCCGAAACCCTGTCGGGGGGTGAGGCGCAACGCATTCGTCTGGCCAGTCAGATTGGTTCGGGATTGGTTGGCGTGATGTACATTCTTGATGAACCGTCCATCGGCCTTCATCAACGCGACAATGATCGCCTGCTTAAAACCCTGTTGCATCTGCGTAATCTCGGCAACACGGTTATCGTGGTGGAGCATGATGAAGAGGCCATCCGGGCGGCAGACTACGTGCTGGATGTGGGACCTGGGGCCGGGGTGCACGGCGGCATGATCGTGGCAAGCGGCAAGCCAGACGAGATCATGGCCAATAAAGCCTCCCTGACAGGGCGCTACCTGGCGGGGAAAGAATCCATTCCGGTGCCTGAAAAACGGGTGAGTGTGGATAAAAAACGCATGATCCACCTGAAAGGCGTGACCTGCAATAACTTAAAAGGCCTGGATGCCAGTATTCCCGCAGGCTTAATCACCTGCATCACTGGCGTATCGGGCTCCGGCAAATCCAGTTTAATTAATGACACGCTCTATCCGCTGGCGGCCAACCGCTTAAACCGCGCGAACCTGCTTACACCGTGCACGATTGAATCGCTTACCGGGCTTGAACACTGCGACAAGGTGATTGATATCGATCAAAGCCCTATTGGCCGCACGCCGCGCTCTAATCCGGCAACCTACACCGGCCTCTTTACACCCATCCGCGAGTTGTTTTCAGGCACGCCTGAAGCCCGCGCCCGCGGGTATCAACCGGGCCGGTTCAGCTTTAATGTCCGCGGCGGACGCTGCGAAGCCTGCCAGGGCGATGGCTTAATCAAGGTCGAGATGCATTTTCTGCCGGACATCTACGTCGCCTGCGATGTCTGCAAAGGTAAACGTTACAATCGTGAAACGCTTGAGATCCAGTACAAAGGCAAAAACATTCATGAGATCCTTGATTTAACCGTGGAAGATGCCCGGGTGTTTTTTGATGCCATTCCAGTACTGGCCCGCAAATGCCAGACACTGATTGATGTGGGATTATCGTATATTCGCCTCGGCCAGAGCGCGACAACCTTATCGGGAGGCGAGGCGCAGCGCATTAAACTCGCGCGGGAATTATCCAAGCGCGATACAGGCAATACCCTCTATATTCTCGATGAGCCGACCACCGGTCTGCATTTTCATGATACCAAGCAGCTGTTGGCTGTTTTATTCAGGTTACGAGAGCAGGGCAATACCATCGTCATCATCGAGCACAACCTCGATGTCATTAAAACCGCCGACTGGATTATCGATTTAGGCCCGGAAGGGGGCAGTAAAGGCGGTCAAATCATCGCGGTGGGTACGCCGGAAATGATTGCCGCCTCTCCCCAATCCTACACAGGGCAGTTTTTAAAGCCATTGCTGCCGGCCGCTCAGGAAAGCCGCGCATGAATGTCTGCCAGTGCGTCGATGGCTTGATTAACCTGTTGCTCGGTATTTAATGTGGTTAGAGAAAAACGCAGTCCACCCCGATGCAGGGGAACCGCGGGGTAGATGCCTGGTGTAATGAGTAATTGGTATTCCCAGGCCAGTTTGGCGGCCTCAACCTTATTGAAATCCCAGGCAATAAAGAGGGCATCGCCCATGCCAGTCTTCAACTCGATAGCCTGACCACAAAGCACCGCCGCGGGTTGCGCATCGTCTGCAATTTTTTCTAATTTGGCTTTGAGTTTGGTATTCGAGGGAGGAAAGGCAGGAATGGCGATAATGTTAGTAGCGTATAGGCAGGCAATGTAGTCAGCTTCCCGTTTCGCAGTGCTAATAAATCCGAACGCTACCATGTCCGGTTGGGTATCGAGGACCAGTTCAAGTGTTTCAAGAAAATTTCGAGGGTTTTGCGGGGTGTGGAGAAGGTCAAGGATGGGATCGGTGGTTACAGGACTAAAACATTTTTATTTTCTTGTTATTTGAGCTATAACTTATTGAACAGTAATAATTAAAGGAATGCAAAAGATGGGCAAATTCCTAATCGTACTTTTGGTTATTGTGGTGATCATTGCCTTTTGGGTGATAGGTATTTACAACGCACTAATCGGCATGATTGAAGCCATTAACAACAACAAACGCCAGATTGATATCCAGCTTGATCGACGTTTCAAAGTCTTCGAATCGCTCATTGAGACGGTTAAAAAATACATGGATTATGAACAAACCACGCTGAAGGACGTGGTGGCTCTGCGTAATCAGGCGCAGGCGGCTAAGGCGGCTGGCGATGAGCAGACCAGAATTGCCGCTGAAAATGGGATTTCCCAAATTGCATCGGGGCTGAATGTGGTTTTCGAGCAATACCCGGATTTGAAAGCCAACCAGAACGTATTGCAGCTTCAGGAAGAAATCGTCAATACCGAAAATAAACTGTCCTATGCCAAACAAGCCTACAATGACAGCATTGAACGTTATTACGCCAAGAAGAAATCCTTTGTTGAAGCGATGGTCGTTAATTTTTTCCCGGCAGCCCTCGACAAGCAATTTGAGTATTGGGCCTTGCCAGAGGAACAGATTAAAGCGAACGAAGCCTACACGGTTAAGTTCTGAGTTATACCATGGCCCTGTCCGATTACCATGCCACGACCGGTAACTGGCGTGAACAGTTAAGGCGCAACCAGCGGAAAACCCGCACCGTGATTCTCCTGTTCATTGCCATTTACGTGGGCGTGGGGCTGTTAGTCGATGTGGTCATCCTGCAATCCACCTACCCGGGCCTTTCACTAGAGCAATGCTTCAGTGCGCTGCTGACGCTTAAGGCGGTACCGTATGCGACCTTAACCATGGGGGCGGTGGCTGTCATTTCCCTTTTTGCCGCTTACGCACTCTATGATCGCATCATGTTGATGGGAACGGAATACCGTGAAATTACGCCTGAAACGGCAGCGAATCTTCAGGAAAAGCAACTTTATAATGTCGTTGAAGAGATGAAAGTCTCGGCCGGATTACAATACATGCCCAAGGTGTTTATTATTGAAGCCAATTACATGAATGCCTTTGCCAGCGGTTACAGTGAAAAGTCAGCCATGGTGGCGATTACCCGCGGCCTGATGGAAAAACTCGACAGGGCGGAAATGCAGGCGGTGATGGCACACGAGCTAAGCCACATTCGCCACCTCGACATCAAATTGACCTTAATGGTTGCCATATTGAGCAATATTTTGCTGATTGTCATTGACATGCTGTTTTATTCCGTCATTTACCGCCGCGATCGCCGCGGCGACAACCGCCTGGTGCTTATCATTGTTCTCCTGCGTTATGTTTTGCCTATCCTGACAGTGTTATTAACGCTCTTTTTAAGCCGTACGAGGGAGTACATGGCGGACTCAGGCGCGGTGGAGTTAATGCGCGATAACGAGCCCATGGCCCGCGCCTTATTGAAAATAAGTCAGGATCATGAACAGCACGCCGAGCAATACAACGAGGAGTATGGCAATACCCCCCATGAGCAGGTGCGTCAGGCTTCTTACCTGTTTGACCCCTCAAGCTTTGATCCGGTGAAATCCTTAAGCAGTGCGTTCTCTACCCATCCTGCCGTTGAAGAACGGCTGGAAGCGCTTGGATTTAAGCGCAAAGCACCCCGCGCTTAAGGCTGCACCGGGCAAGCTATGCGCTCGTTTTTATACACCAGTTCCCCATCATAGCTCAGCTTGATGTAGGCATCGTGGTAGGCGATCCCTTGTGTTTTTAATGTCTGCACCAACGTGCCGCGTTGAAACTGGTCGATGATGTCCTTAAAGACTTTTTTCGACACGCTGCGGTTGAAAAGCCCATGATAACAATTAATGACCTCGCTCTGATTCAATAGCTCCTCGATGGTGCGGTTAAAATCCGTCTTGCTGCGGTAACTGTCGATAGACGCTTTCAGATGCCGCTGATTGGCGAGGAGGATTTCGATGAAAGTCATTAAATTTTTGGTTTTTATGCCGCGGTAGGAACTGAAAAAAGCAAGCCGCGGTTGAAACGTGGTTTCAAGATGGGCAAACAGGGTTTTAAAATCACTGACAATGACTTTAATTTGCCCTTGTTTTGCGGTAAAAAACTGTGCTTTCTGCCGCTGTTCGTCCAATTGCCTTAAGGCAAGATTGAGCTGGGACTCCAGTTTTTCGATGATTAATTTTTCCTGGGAAATATTACTCTTAAGACGGCTAAAAGCTTTGCGGATTTCGTCATTGGCGCATTCAAAGCTTTTCTCGTAACGATTAAAACGTTGCAGGATGATGTCAATGCGCGTTCGCATATTCTGCTTCAGCGTGTAAATTTCCTCGCTGGCCATTTGAATCTGACTGGATTGATGGCCGCACAGCAATTGCTGAATTTCATCCAGTTTGCCATTTAAATCCTTGTTAATTTCATTGAGATCATTGATGTTGTCCTTGAATTCATCCAGCAACAAGGTGTAGATATTGCCATTAATCGTTTCAATCTTTTCGATGTGGGCAAGATTCTGCTCTGTCTTTTCTTTTAACTCCGCAATGGTTGCCTGAGTGGTTTGTAACTGACCATGCAGCAGCCTGACATCCTGGCTCAATGCTGCGATTTGTTGCTGGTTCTTGGTGTATTCGGACTTTAATCGGCTATTGTTGGCAGCCAACTGTTTAAGGTTTTCTGATTCCAATGTCACGTGCTCAATCACCACCTGCCGGTTAGCGAGCACATCGTGCAGTCGACTCAAAAAGGCTTCGATGGCTTCGTTGGTTTGGCTTGCGACTTGCTGTTTGGTTAACTCATAAAGACGAGTTAATTGATGGTACAACGTCATGTAAGCCGCGAGATTGCCGCCTTTCGTCTCATGAAAGTGAAATTCCTGCTCCTGCGTGACTAAATTAAGCAAACGGTTCTGGGGCACATCAAGCCAGCCAAAATGGGCATTGGTAATGTTTCTCAGGAAGTCGTACAGTGACGCATCAATCTCCACCACGTTATCATCAAATTGCAATTGGTAAGTGCTGGTCAACCGCGTCGGGTTATAAATGGTGCGCAATCGCAGTTTACCGGAAAGATCAAGCAGAAGCTTCTCGGCCTGCTGAATTTGAAAATAAGTCAATTGCAGGGAGGTCAGCAGGTTTTTATCGATTGAGGGATTGGGCGCGGTTTTGCTGGACAGATTGATCCCCAGACTATCCACCAGGCCGAACTCTTCCAGTAACCGTACGACATTAAACTGGTAGACGCGATTTTCGGCGGTCTGGGCAGGTGAAGCCTCCGACTCCCCCGGCGTGTCCAGGTAATGCCTGTCTAAAAACGCATTGTGGATGTAATCCATTCTCACGCGCAGGCTATTCAACATCTGAATGCAGCGCCGGAATACGGAGTTAGTCACCACTTTATTCTGTTTTATCAGGCTTTTATCGGAAGCCGCTTCCGTTTTGATGACAAACGATTGACCATTTCCTGTCATGGGGATGCCCTGTGCTTCGAGCCATTTGGGATCGTTAATGTGGTGCAACAATTCCGAGAACGCCGGATGGCGTGTAAAAAAATGTTCGATGCGCTGCAGAGCCGCTTCGTAGAAGAAAGAGATAATGAAACGCTTGGCCTTATACTCGCCGCGTGCCAGCAGGCCGCGGTGGCCGTAATTGACTGCGGATTGAAAAAAGTCTTTTTCAAGGGCCTGGCAGACGAACAGTAATTTGCAAATCATGGCCAGATCTTCCGCGAGAAGCGCCTGCTCTTCGACGCTTAATGTGAGGTAATGGTATTTCTGGTTCCAGTTGGCTATCGCTTTGAGTACGGCGGGATCGCTGAACAGGTCCTGGTATTGAACAAAGGAAAGCAAATCCTCCTGGTTACTTAATTGATTTAAGTGCTCTGCGATGACCGCGAAGGGTTTCAGCAGGGTATAAATTCCTTTATCAGGGAAGGGAAGTGCGCCAGTGGCTTGAGCTGTGTCGGCTCTTAGCATCCCTTGCGCCATTTTATAGGTAGTGATTTCTGTAAATTCCTTGCCCGCCTGACTATCGAAGAAACGGGCAACCAATTCCAGAAAAGTACTGGTCAAGCCATGCAACTGAATCGATGATTGCTGCGCTAATTGTTGGATGCTGATGTCGCGCTGTTCAAGAATCAATTGGTCAATCAGTTGGTCATAATGCCCCTGGACACGCAACGCCAGGGTTTCGCGTTGTTTTGTCGTGGTAATGAGGTATTCGTGGAGATTTTTATTGAAATTACCGGTCAGCAGTTTGTTATGAAGGATGTTGGTGTAGAAATTCTTCATGATGTCTTTAAGCTTAAGCAGGCGTAATTCATTCTCATAGCCTGGTAAACTCGCCAGTGATTTCATCATCTGCACAAGGATGATGGAGGTGTTGCGCATGATTTGCACCGCTGCCACGGCAGCGGCACGATTTTCTGAATTGATAACCTGACGGTTCACATTCAGGTAGGTTTCAAAATATTCATTGATTGTTTTTTCAATGGCGTAAGCGGACGAATGATTCAGATCCAGAGATTTAACCCCTTCATGCAGTTTGGGAATATGAAAAAACTCACTGCCGCTTCGTTGGCGTAAATAGCAGAACGTGTCAATGTGTTCACGCAGTGCACTGCCTAATTGAAGTTGCAATTCGCAGCCTTTATCCAGGGCATCCAGTTCCTGGAGCATGCTCTCGATGATTTCTTTGCAGTTTTCATTCAGGATCTCCGCATGGGTTTTGGGGAGATGTTCTAAGGTAAGGACTAAATTTTTCTTTTCGCAATTGGCTTTCAGTGAATGGAGATAGGCGCCAAATCCTGTTCCGAGCATTAAACCTAATCCGCCGGTGATGGCGTGGCCGCTGCCTGGACTGACAACCGCACTGATGAGGGAGTCCAAAATTCCCATGGTGACCTCCTGA
Source organism: Legionella taurinensis (assembly GCF_900452865.1). NCBI lineage: Bacteria > Pseudomonadati > Pseudomonadota > Gammaproteobacteria > Legionellales > Legionellaceae > Legionella > Legionella taurinensis. Next base: position 2,855,443 of record NZ_UGOZ01000001.1, on the reverse strand, counting down.
TGCTTTATAAAATGCTTTCTATACCCATTCCCGCGGTGTAAATGCGTTAAACGAAGTCCAAAGTGGATTAAAGTTAAATTTAAAGATCATTTACTTACCATATACCAGTCTAAACAAGAGCGTCAATCCCCTGAGGGAAGAGAGTCAGGGCGGTGGTATGGATTGTGGCCGGTTTAAGCTTTTCTTAATCTGGATATGAGATATTAGTGATCAATTTGGTCGCCAATTTATCTTTCATGCGCATTAAATCCATTACTGAATTACAGGCGTTTCTCATCGATGAAAAAAAAATCGCCTTGGCAAAGCGGTTATGGGAATCGTCTCAGTCCATTACCAACACGCCAGCCGAAAAATACTTAGTCGACACGCGACAAATTCCTGCGGCAGTGGCCAGAAGCCTTTCGTTTAGACATTTACGCGGTCCCTTGGGCATTAAGGAGCTGGATGAGAACGAGCCGTACCGTGATTATGTGGTGACCCCGGTTCATGATCTCGATAATCGCTTAATGGGTTTACAACTCATTCAAGTCGGGGCGGATGGTCAGAAAGCGCAGGGTAAATCCCGTCAGTTTTATTGCAAAAAGTACATTGGCGCTACCGCCCCGCCGCGCCCCGGGAAAGCGGCCATTGTCAATCCGGGTGTCTCTCGGGATGTGGTCTACATTGCGGAAGGAGTTGAGACGGCGGCCAGTGTCGCAGTTATCGATGCGATCAGGGAAAATCATGCCATTTTAGCTTCCATGGGTGTTGATGCCTTACCGACCGTATTGGGGTATGTTAAAACCCATTACCCTCCTGGCGCGACCGTCGTCTTCCTGAAAGACCATGACAAGGACAATTCTTCAGCCAATCAGGCGTTTGGCAGGGCAAAAAACCTGTTTATTGATGCCGGTTACAATGTGGTCGTTAAAGAACCACCATTGGAAGAAACAGACTGGAATGATGTGCTGCAGAGCGAAGGCCCGGCACGATTACATCGCCATTTTGAGGACCTGGTGTCAAGCAGAAGGCCTGAGCGGGAAAAAGAAGAACGGGATAAAAAATCAAAGCATCACCAGCGACGGAGTCATCACCCCTCTCCAGCGGTATTCCGGTATTTTAGTTGCATTTATAATGAATTGTTGGTTTTTGAACATTTTTCAGAGAAAAAAGCCCTTTTTTTGAATGTAGGTTACGCTTTGCCCGAGCTTGAAAAAAGGATACTAAAGGTGGGTGAAATGCTAACGACTCAGGACGATTTTGATGCAATCGTCCAAGAGCTCAAAGAAATCAAAGCCGACATCAAAATCATTAACAACGCCTGGACTCACCTGACGGGTCAGTCCTTGAGCAATCCTGTAGAAAGTCTTCAACCGTTTAAAGTAGCCTTAAAACAGTATGAAAAATTGAATGAAAAGCGTAAAAAGCTGCTTAATGAAGAGCTGGAAAATTTTTCTTTAAAAAGCGATGATTGTGATGCCGCGGTTTATAGAGCCTATTACACGACGCTGGAATTGTTGAAGGCGCATGTCGCTTCTTTGTCTGATCAAGACAAGGAACGGTTTAAATACAGAAAATTTCTAAACGAACGATTGGTAAAAATAGGTAAGGAAATTCAGCTTCTTGAGGGACAGCAGCAGGAATTAGCGCGAGAGCCTGTGACTGCAAACCTGTTAAGTGGACAGATGCAATCCCTGCAGGCAGAGGAAAAATTTCTTCATCAGGAACTGGCAGTCCTCGACAAGCAGCTTAAATTGTTAGCGTATCACACCGGATTTTCCGGGGAGTATGCCCGTTATTCCCGCCATTTCGTTGATTTTGTCAACCAAAGTCTGCTGCAATGTGAATACAACTACTCCACGATCAGGCAACGGGCTACCAGGGAGAAAGAACAACTACGCAATCATCTGCAAAAAGAATACGGCAAATTGCTGGATAAAGCGCGGGCTTCCTGTCGGAAACATCTGGCGGGTGAGATGGGCAAACTTCAGGGGGCTATCCAGGGTTTAAATCAAGAAACGGTGTTGCAAATCGAACAATTGGAAGATGCATTACCGCCTCCAGCAACGCGTTTTCAGCACTATCACCAGGCTTTTCTTGAGTTGGACGCTGTCTCTTCTGATGCTAGAAGCCTGCAGGAATGGGTGAATAATCTCACGCATTTTAAAATGGTAGGACCTCTGGTTTATACCTATCCGGATACGGGTACCGAGTCCGGCGTTGCTTTTGTCGATACTTTTTTGGATTACGATTCCGATGAGGAAGAGACAATAAGCACCTTGACCTCCGCCGTGCTTACCGCAGCGGGCGGCGAATACGATAATTTCAGCGGGAGAAATGCGCAACTCCAAGCGGAGCAAAAGGAACAAATCGCCAGATTGTGCGGTATCGACGGGAGGGATGTCACGGAAGGCCTGTTGGACACGATCATGGATTTTACCCAGAAGCTGTCATTGAGCCTGTATAAATCCTTTACGGTGATGGACCCGGAAACAAAGGCCAGACAGGAATTTGATGGCATTGCGCTTCGCGGGCATCGCCTGACTGTGATTGAACGTAAATCGAATGATGGAACCGGCGATGGGCTCCTGCAACGCAATTTTTGTCAGAATAAAATCATTGCCAAAATGCAGTTTTTACAAAAACGCATCATGCGCAAAATCATGGATCACCCGACGCCTGAAGCCTGGGTTCTTCTCGATACGCCTGAGCGTGAATCCTGGTATAGCAGGCAGTTTACTCCCGAAAGCCAGGAGCGTCTGGTGCAGGCCGCTAAAACCAGGATCATTGAGGCGTTTAAAGCGATTACCCTGGAATTTACTTTAAATCGCGGGAAGGGTTTTGCCAGAGAAAACTACACTGGTTTGTTTTTTAATAGAGAGCATGACTTGCGCGAGGTGCACATCCGATTTTCAAGGCAACAAAAAGGCAATGAACAAATTGCTCATGCGCGAATTGAAAAACTGTCAAGCGCCCGCTCTTCCCGCCCGGGTTAATCCCGTAGCCCAGTCCCCTTTTTAAGCATGTATAGGTTGAGTCCAGTCAGGAATGCCAGCAGGGCCAGAATGATTAACAGGGCTTCGGTCATGGGTATTTCTTCCTGATTGATCATGGCGTGCCGCAGAGCATTAACCATGTAAAGAATGGGGTTAAAGTGAGAAATCGTCTGCCAGATGCCGGGCAGCATGCTCGTTGAATAAAAAACGCCGCCCAGATAGGTCAGCGGCGTTAAAACGAAGGTCGGGATAATCATGACATCATCGAAATTGCGGGCGACCATGGCATTGGTAAAACCGGCCAGTGAAAAAATAGCGGACACCAGGATAACCACGAGGCAAGTCATGCTGAGACTGTAAAGTTCTATCCGGACAAAAAAACAGGAAACAAGGTAGACAAGCAGCGCCACGATCATCCCTCTTAAAATACCGCCCAAGACATAGCCGAGCAGCAACAGGCTGTCGTGCATGGGGCTGACCAGCATTTCTTCCACATTTTTCTGGAATCGTGAGCTGAACAGCGAGGTAGAGACGTTGCCATAGGCATTGGTAATCACCGACATCATGATTAAGCCCGGCGCAATAAACGTGGTGTACAAGACGCCGCCAACCGGGCCTATGCGATTGCCAATCAAGGTTCCAAAAATTAAAAAATACAGCGCGGTGGTAATGACCGGCGGTAAAAAGACCTGGCTTGCGATGCGGAACATACGGACTAATTCTCGGCGAACCAGGGTATACAACGCGACAACTTGACGATTAATGGTCATGGTTAATTAAATCCAGAAAAAGTTCTTCCAGGCGATTGGTTTTGTTACGTAAACTGTGGATACGCAAACCCCGTTCGCTCAATACTGAAAACACGTCGTTAAGCGACACCTGATTGTCTACCCGCAATTCGAAGGTGTGGTTATCAATCAAGGTGGCACTGAAAGGCGCAAGAGAGGGCAGCCCGGTAATGGGTGATTCGGTGTTCAATACAAAGGTTTGATGATGAAGTGTTTTCAACAACGCTCTCATGGACGTGTTTTCGATAATCTGACCCTGATCAATGATGGCAATGTTTTTACACAGTTGCTCTGCTTCTTCAAGGTAATGGGTGGTTAAAATGATGGTTGTTCCCTGGGCATTGGTTTGGGTCAGAAAATCCCACATGCTGCGGCGAATTTCAATGTCAACGCCGGCGGTGGGTTCATCCAGAATCAAAACCTTGGGTTGATGAATCAATGCCCGGGCAATCATCAGCCGCCGTTTCATGCCTCCTGAAAGGTGCCGGACAATGCTGTGGCGCTTTTCCCATAACCCCAGTTGCTGTAAAAGAATGTCTGCCTGCTGTCTCGCCTGTTTACGACAAATGCCGTAAAAGCCGGCTTGATTGATAAGGATCTGATCACAGGCTTCAAAGATGTTCAGATTGAATTCCTGGGGCACCAGGCCCAGGCATGCTTTGGCTAAATCGGGTTTTTCATCCAGGTCATACCCGTCGATTGAAATTTTACCCGAGGTTTTGGTGACCAGGGTGGTAATCAGGCCAATGGTGGTCGATTTGCCTGCGCCATTCGCACCAAGCAGGGCAAAAAAGTCTCCTTTTTTGACCGTGAGATTAATGCCTTTTAGAGCCTCTACCCCGTTGGCATACGTTTTACGCAGTTCATTTATTTCAAGGGCGTGCATGATATCGCTTACAAAGAAGAGAATCTGATTACACACGAGAATATCAGGTTTTTTTGATTTTATAAATTAAGCAGGGACGCTGCTTCGGGTTTTAAGCCAACCGGCGAGACTATAACGGGTTTCTCGGGTTACACAGACCTCGTGGGGGAGCTGGCTGTCAAAACAGATGAAACGGTTGCCCAAGGGCAGCACCGTTTGCAGGAGTTCATCCCTGGCATTATAAAGCTTCAACTCACCACCCCAGGTGGTTTGCCAGTCATTGTTTAAATAATAAACACAAGAGAGGCGCCTATCGCGTGTGTTGATGAATTGATCCACGTGCCGGCGGTAAAAATCCCCCGGTTGATAAATCGCAAAATGGGTTTCGAAGTGAGCCAGGCCTAAGTAGAAAGTTTGATTCAGCGTACCGGCTAACCGGTGAATGGCGGTATAATAGGCTTCGATGGCTTCATGCTCCGGCGTGTCGTGAAGCCAGCGAATTTTGTCCCGCCGAATGTTCTGATCGTGCAGGGCATCCAGTTGGCGTCCAATGCGTGCCTGCTTAAACTCACCCGTTTCGGCCATTTTTTGTGCCAGTGAGAGCAGTTGCTGGTGAGTGGTATCGGGTAGGAAATTGTCAACAAGACTGTAACCCTGCCCATGCAACTCGTCAGTCAGTTTGGTAAAATCAATCACAGCACCCTCAGGCATTCATTAGGTGCTGAAATTTTACACATAAACGCCATAAATGACAGCCTGTTAATCCCAATAAGGGTATTTTCGTGCCGGAACACAGGGGCTGTCGACGTATTCGCCATTAATTTTTAATACCATATTGACGCTGCGGCGATGGTAGCGGGTTAACACGTCAAATTGCGCTGGCGTTAGGTAACCGTACGTGTTGCCGCAATAGACTAACGATTGTGCCGCATGCGACGGTTTTACCTGCATGGGAATGTCACAATCCCATCGGAAACGGGTCAGATCGCAATTGGCCATTGCAGTACTTAGGGGCAATGTGATTAAAATACCTGCGAGACTTAATGTTTTCATGCGGCTTGCTCCTTGCCTGTTCTTATTATTAACCTACGGGCACGCTTAAGATTTGAAAGGCTCTTTTATGACTATAGATTATTTTTTAAGAGCTTGCTGACGACCTACTTGGAGATGGAATGCTCAAATCGACTGAGGAATACTTAGCCTTATTGCGGCAGGGGGAGCTGTTAAGCGCGCTGGAATGGGTCTCCTTTCTCGAGCAATCGTATGGGGGAAAAAATGAACAGATATCGGCTGATCAGCTGTTGCCCGTGGCCATTTATGACCTAATCAACCATGGCTTTTCAAAAGCGGACGATCTCTGCGCCATTGTTGTGTTATATGCCTTAATCAATGAACAACCCTCGATGTTGCCTGGAACGCTGGATTATGCTGCCACCATCCTTGTCAGTGCCGCCATGCAATGCTTAGTCTATGAGGATTTGCAAATCCTCAGTGAGTATAAACAACAACCCTTAACGCATAATCTCAAAACGATTGAGCAATTGGTTTCACAGGAAACCGAGAGGTTCACAGCCTCAATCAACCGTGATCATTTGCTTAAGAAGGGTAACGAATTAGGACTGCTCGCCAAAAGCAACCCCTATTGTAAAACAATCGAAATCACCAGGCAGCGCCTGCTGCAGTTGGAGTTGTGTGAGGCTTATGCCGAAGAATTAAAGAATCAAACCGATAAGGCGTTTGCGCTCAGGGCAGGGGTGGTCCAGGCCTTACTTGATCAATTTAAAAAGAAAATGGGCAGTGATGAGTGCGATAATTTGCTGAAAGACTATGTCAATAAACTCCGGGAAATGGGACCTGAGATCTGGGAAGAAAATTTGTATTTATCCAAATTGGCGCCTAAAAACGTGCTGGAAGAGTTTCTCGACAATACCAAAACATCCCTGCATTTTTTTATTGGAAGCTGGATTAGCCGTTTGATTAGCAATGCTGAGGTTGAGTTGCCCAAAGAAACGAAAACAGACAAGGAACAAAGTCCTCAGCTATAACCCTCGTGCGATAATAAATCATGCTTGTAACTTAAGGCATGCGCATGCCCCATGTAACCACCCGGGTTGTCCTTGCCGACGACACGATGGCAGGGGATAAATAGAGCCAGAGGATTGTTTTTACAAGCTTGCCCAATCGCACGTGGGCTGGATTGCAGTGTGTTGGCCAGTTCCCCGTAAGTGACAGTGCGGCCCACCGGAATAACCAGCAGGGCATTCCATACGCGTTGTTGATAAGGGGTTCCCAGGGGTTTTAACGGAAGCTGAAAGCGGTAGTGAGGATCGCTGAAATAATGGTCAAGTTCCTGGGCAATGGTCAGGCACAATGGGGTTGTTGTGGGTTCTGCGTTGTCAAACGGAGTGTGACTGAACACAGCTCCAAAAACAAAATGCTCATCGTACTGGACATTAAGCCAGCCAACCGGGGTTTGATAGGCAGTCAAACTGAGCATGGCAGGAAGAAAGGCATCCTGTCGAAACAGGATGCCTTTGCAATTAACCTTCTTTCTTACCAGTCAGTTTTTCTTTAATACGGGCAGCACGACCAGCCAGATCACGCAGGTAATAAAGCTTGGCGCGTCGGACGTCACCACGGCGTTTAACAGTAATGCTGTCAACGATCGGGCTGTAAGTCTGGAATACACGCTCTACACCAACATTGTGAGAGATTTTACGAACAGTAAACGCGGAGTTCAGACCACGGTTGCGTTTAGCAATCACGATGCCTTCAAAGGCCTGAAGACGCTCACGGCTTCCTTCTTTTACTTTTACCTGCACCAGAACAGTATCCCCTGGGCTGAATTCAGGAATGTTTTTGCCTTTCATTTGTTCGGCATTCAGTTCATCAATGATGTTAGTCATGGTTACTCCTCAAATGGGTGTTCCCTATTAATCAGGATCACCGTGTTCGCATTTAAATTCGTCCAGTAACTGCCGGTCGAATTCATTGAATTTAATCGTTTCCAATAAACCCGGCCGTTTCAGCCAGGTATTCCCCAAAGCGTGTTTGCGTCGCCACCGCTCAATGTCGCGGTGATTGCCGTTCAACAAGACGGACGGTACGCTCATGCCGTCTATGGTTGCCGGTCTGGTGTAGTGAGGATAATCCAGCAAGCCGTTCATAAACGAATCTTGCTCGGCTGAACCGGCATGGCCTAAGCTCCCCGGCAGCAGTCTCACAATGGCATCAATAAAAATCATGGCTGCCAATTCACCACCGCTTAATACAAAATCACCGATGGACCATTCTTCGTCCACGTGTTTTTCGATGATTCGTTCATCAATTCCTTCGTATCGGCCAGCAATAAAGAGCAAGGATTGCTTTTCGCTGGCTATCTTGTTCAAGTCGCCCTGGTTAATGGCTCGTCCCTGGGGACTCAAATAAATCGTTTTGCACGGTTTTGGCATCTGCTGTCTGGCCTGCGTTATTGCCAAAGCCAGAGGCTCGTACATCATGACCATGCCGGGGCCGCCGCCGTAAGGCTTGTCATCGACTTGCCGATAAGGCCTGGAAGCCCAATCACGTGGATTCCAATAATTGACGCTGGCAATTCCCTGACTGATGGCTCGGCCTACAACGCCATGCTCAAGAACCGCAAACATCTCCGGCATTAATGTGATGACGCCGAGATGAATCATTAAAAATCAGCATCCCAATCGACAAGAATCACGTGTTTCTCTAAATCAACCGCTACAACATACCGACCCGGAATGTAGGGGATTAAATGGCGGTTTTCACCATGGATCACCATTACATCATTCGAACCTGTCGGCATCATGTCAGTCACCGTGCCAAAATTAACGCCCTGCTGGTTCATCACCTGCAGGCCCATCAATTGATGCCAGTAATAATCACCCGAAGGTAATTCAGGCAGCTGCTCACTGCTTACAGCAATGTCCAGATTGGTTAAACTGGCTGCCTGTTCTCGATCAGAGCATCCTTCAACCAGGGCAAGAATCTGCTTGTCAGTGACATCAACGCGTAGCAAATTAACAGGTTGCCATTGATTATTGCGTTGGATATGCCAGTCGGTATAACGCAACACATTATCACGGGGTTCAGTAAATGAATGAACAGTAATCAATCCTTTCACACCGTGAGCTCGGCCGAAGCGGCCGATAACAACCCAATCAATCGTTTTTTTCACGTTACTCAGCGGCTTGGCTCTTCTTGTGTTGCTTAATCAGCTGGCTGACACGATCAGACAATTGTGCACCAACGCTTTGCCAGTGAGCCAACTTATCCATTTCAACGTGTAAAGGGATTTCCTGGCCACGAGCAACCGGGTTGTAATAACCAATGCGTTCGATGTAATTACCATCGCGACGTCTGCGGCTATCGGTAACAACCATGTGATAAAAAGGACGCTTTTTGGCGCCGCCTCGTGATAAACGTATAACGACCATTGTTTTCCTCGTTAAGAGTGGTTACGTAAAAATGCCGTGTATTGTACGAAAATTAACTCCGTATGGGAAGGGCTTCCTATAATTATTTAAATTCATCCGGAAACATGCCTTTCATACCGGCTAATCCGCCCATACCGCGCATCATTTTCTGCATTGCACCGGGTTTGGTGAATTTTTTCATCATTTTTTGCATCTGTTCATACTGCTTCAGCAGGCGATTAACATCCTGAATCTGAGTTCCTGAACCCTGGGCGATACGCCGCTTTCTGGAACCAACGATTATTTTGGGTATACGCCGTTCTTTGGGTGTCATGGAGTTAATGATGGCAATCGTTTGCGCCATGGCTTTATCATTCACTTGATTGAGCGCCTGTTTAGGCAATTGGTTTAACCCCGGAAGTTTGCTCATCATGCCGGTGATGCCGCCCATGTTATTCATCTGCAGCAGCTGCTGTTTGAAGTCTTCCAAATCAAAGCTTTTGCCTTTTTTAAGCTTTTTAGCCAGTTTTTCACTGGTGGCCTTATCGGCTTTACGCTCAACTTCTTCAATCAGGGTCAGGATATCACCCATGCCGAGAATCCGTTGCGCAACGCGATCGGGATGGAAGGGCTCAAGGGCGTCGATCTTCTCGCCGCTACCCATGAACTTAATGGGTTGCCCGGTAATCTGTTTGACGGATAACGCGGCGCCGCCACGGGCATCGCCGTCGGTTTTGGTGAGAATAACCCCGGTCAACGGCAGGGCTTCATGGAACGCTTTCGCGGTATTGGCCGCATCCTGTCCGGTCATGCTGTCGACGACAAACAAGGTTTCAACCGGGTTAATGGCTTTATGGATGGCCTTGATTTCAGACATCATTTCCGTATCAATGTGCAAGCGGCCGGCGGTATCAAAAATGACAACATCCACGTAATTTTTACGGGCGCTATCCAGGGCTTTTTGCGCAATGGAAACGGGCTTCTCATGGCTTTCAGCCGGGAAAAAAGCCACATCCAGCTGTTCTGCCAGCAACCGCAACTGCTCGATCGCGGCAGGGCGATACACGTCAACACTGACGAGCATGACTTTTTTGTTTTCTGTCTCTTTCAGGTAACGCGCCAGTTTGGCGGTGGTGGTGGTTTTACCGGAACCCTGAAGACCTGCCATCAGAAAAACAGCGGGCGGTTGAGTTTTGAAATTCAATTCCGCGCGGGTATCGCCAAGAAGATGCACCAACTCATCGTGCACGATCTTGATAAGCGCCTGATCGGGTTTTAAATTGACATCCACGTCCTGGCCCAGGGCTTTTTCTTTAATCTGGGCGATGAAATCCTTAACGACCGGCAAGGCCACGTCAGCTTCCAGTAAAGAGAGGCGGACTTCTCGTAACGCCTGCTGGGTATTTTCCTCCGTGAAACGGCTCTGACCGCTCAGTGTTTTAAAGGCATGCGTCAACCGCTCGGTTAAATTCTCAAACATGACAATGACCCTGTAGAAAAAAGTGGGTTATTATACCACAAGGATACGGCACAGCATAAAGCACTTTGTTGTGGTTTGACGCCCGTAAAAAATACTCTCTGCCAAGCCGGATTCTTTTGTTATGATGTCGGTTTGATTTTACTACCAAGAGAAACCATGGGGCAGTTATCACTGACGACATTGTTCATGCTGCTATTGCTGTTAGTCATTCTGTCAGCCTTTTTTTCCGGTTCAGAGATTGGCATTATGTCATTGAACCGCTATCGCCTGCGCCACATGGTGAAGAAAAAGCATAAGCAAGCTATCCGGGTTAACAACCTGTTAGCTCGTCCCGACCGCCTCCTCAGCATCATTTTAATCGGCAATACGGTAGCCAATATTATTGCCTCCATGCTGGCCACTTTAGTCGGTCAACGCCTTTATGGTGATGCCGGGGTGGCAATTGCAACCGCTATTCTGACGCTGGTTATTCTAGTTTTTTCCGAATTGGCACCCAAAACCCTGGCGGCATTGCATCCCCAGGCCGTCGCTTTCAGAAGCGCCCTGCCTCTGATGATACTGCAGACCCTGCTTGCGCCTTTCGTGAAAACCGTTACCTGGATAACCAATACCCTGCTGCGCTGTTTTGGTGTTTCCATCGATAAAGCCCAAAAGGAGTTATTGTCCAGTGAAGAACTGCGTTCGGTGGTGCATGAAGCCGGGGGATTAATGCCAACGGAACATAGAAGCATGCTGATTAGTCTGCTGGATTTGGAGCAGGCGACGGTGGAAGACATCATGGTGCCGAAAAGCGACATTGTGGGCATTGATGTAAATCAATCCTGGCATGAGTTGCTTGACCAGTTGGAAACGGCGCAACACACCCGATTGCCTCTCTATCGCGATACCATTGATCATTTAATTGGCGTAGTTCACGTACGCGATTTATTTAACCTGATGGTTGAAGAGCGTCTCGATAAGGAGAGCCTCATCAAGGCCGCTGATGAGCCTTATTTTATTCCTGAGGCCACGCCGCTCAATGCCCAGATTTTAAATTTTCAGAAAATGAAAAAACGCAGTTGTTTTGTGGTGGATGAATACGGTGATCTGCAGGGTTTAGTCACCATGGAAGACATCCTCGAGGAAGTGGTCGGTGAGTTTACTACGGACATTGCGGCCTTAAGCAAGGATATCATTGAACAGGACGACGGCTCGGTGATCGTTGATGCGAGCATTACATTGAGGCATCTGAAACGCCTGCTGGGCTGGCAATTGCCGGCTTTGGGACCCCGCACCTTAAGCGGGGTCATTATCGAGCATCTGGGGTATATTCCGCCGCCGGAATGCTGTTTGCAGATTGATCACTACCAGATTGAAGTCTTGAAAGTGGGCGATAACACCATCAAGACGGTGCGGATGATCAAAATCCCCAACCCTGCTTAAGCTGCTGAGAAGATTACTGTGTTTTCACCGGCAGGCGTTTACTTTTAATAATGATATACACGGCGGGCAGAATAAACAGGGTAAAGAAAGTCCCGACACAAAGCCCGCCTATCAGTACGGTGCCAATGGCATGACGCGATTCGGCGCCGGCATCATGCGACAGAACCAGCGGAATTGCACCAAACACCATGGCGCCAGTGGTCATCAGTACCGGCCTTAAACGCAGCACAGCCGCCCGTTGGATGGCATCGAGCAGGGGCGCGCCGTTTTGATGTAACTTATTGGCGAATTCGACAATCAGGATACCGTGTTTACTGATCAAACCAATCAAGGTAATTAAGCCAACCTGCGTATAAATATTTAACGATTGACCGAATAGCCAGGTAAACAGCAGGGCGCCTGAGCAGGCAAGCGGTACAGTGAACAGAATAATGAAGGGATCAATGAAATTCTCAAATTGTGTCGACAGGATGGCATAAATGAAAGCGAGCGATAAAAGCAGCAGGAAGAGCATGACATGGGATGATTCCTGCAAGGCTTTGGCCGCTCCGGTCCAGGTTAATTTATAGTGAGACGGCAGGTTTTCTTTGGCCTGAGTCCAGAGCGTTTTTGCAGCGCGGGCCATGGCATCGCCTTTTTTTAATTGCACATGCAGTGTGGTCGAGCGCATTTGTTGGTAGTGATCAAGCGTTGCCGGCTGTGCCTTGGGTTGCATGGTGGTGATTGCCCCAAGAGACACCCGCTTGCCTTCACTGGTAGTGAGGTAGAGTTCATTGAGTGTCCAGGGGGCGTGACTGCCTTTGATGGTGACATTATACGTAACGCCATCTTTCTCAAAGGTCTGTGATTTATCGCCGCTGAAAAAGACTTCAATGGTTTTTGCCACCTGGCTGGCGCTTAAACCCAGCTTGGCCAACTGGTTGTAATCCAGATCAATGGTGTAGCCCATGGTATCCAGGCGAAGTTCATAACTGACATCATCAAACAAGTGTGTTTTATCGAGCGCCGATTTTAATTTCTCGGTTTCATCAAACAGTTGCCTGTAGCTTTCAGGGGTGGAAATGACCAAAGCCAGTTCCGTCCCGCTTCCCGCATCATCAATACCCGGTAAGCCGGTATCCCAGCTCCACACGTGCGGATCAATTGAAGGATAGTGATTAAAGGCAGGCCGTAACTCGTCTACCAGCTGGCTGGCCGTACGATGCCTTTGCGCGTGAGGTTTTAAAGGCAATACAATGCTTCCTCCCCAATCACCAATAAAGGTCAGGCGATTGGTGGATTCCGGAAGTGCGTTGATTTTGGTTTCCAGTTTAGCAATCTTGTTATCCAGGGTGGCCAGATCTTCACCTGCAACAGGAGGGGTATAGATGCCAATCAGGCTGCGATCTTCCTTGGGTGCCGTTTCATGGGGTATTAACTGATAAAAACCCACACAGGCGAGAATCGAGAGTAAGGCGGCGGCAAAGGTGAGCTTCTGCCGATGCAGGATAAAGTCAAGTGCATGGCCATAACGCTCAGCTAATTTTTCAAGGAAGACATCAAACTGCGGCCACCAGTTTTTGGCGTCTTTACTTAAGAAACGCGCGCACATCAAAGGTGACAACGTTAAAGCCACAAGGCCTGAAATAAAAACGCTGCCGGCTAAGGCCACTGCAAATTCAATAAACAATTGCCCAAGCATGCCCTGAATAAACGCAATGGGAAGATAAACGCTGGCTAAGGTAAAGGTCATGGCAACAATGGCGAAACCAATTTCTTTAGCGCCCCGGATGGCTGCATCGAAAGGCGATAAGCCTTCCTCAATATGTCGCCAGATGTTTTCAAGGACAATGATTGCATCGTCGACGACGAGCCCTATAGCCAGCACCATGGCCAACAGGGTCATTAAGTTAATGGAAAAGCCAAAGAGTTTGAGAAAGAGCAGGGAGCCCAGCAGGGAAACAGGGATAGTAATCAAAGGAATGATCGTGGCCCGCAGGTTACGTAAAAATAAAAAGACAATAATCAGCACCAGAAAAATGGCCTCGCCAATGGCGGAGCGAATATTTTTCAGGGAGGCATTAATAAAATCGGACTGATCAATAATGACTTTGACCTGCAAATCCGCGGGCAGGCTCTGTTGGATGCCGTGAAGGACTTTACGGACCTCTTTGGATACTTCGATTGGGTTGGCATCACTGGCGCGATTAATGGATAACACCAGCCCAGCATGGCCGTTAACCCGAACCCGCATTTGGCTGTTATCGGTTTCCAGAGCCACATCGGCCAAGGATCCTAAAAAAACCGGGTGTTTGGGGTTGGCTTTGATCAGGAGGTTCTCATAATCGTCCCGGGTATTGAGAGTCGAATTTAAGGTGCTTGGAATTTTATTGCGGTAATTCCCGGCAGGCAGGGAAATGCGGCTTTTATCAAGCGCATTAACGACTTCATCGGTGTTCACTCCAAAGGCAAATAATTTTTCTGGCTTAAGGCTAATCGTGTACGTGTAGGGCTGTCCCCAGACATCCACGGTCGCCACGCCCTGAACGCTGCGGAACACATTTTTCAAATTAAGGTTGGCGTAATGGGTTAATTCCCCGAAATCACGGACAGACGATTCCAATGACACGCCAATGAATGGCAGCCCATTGGATTTACGTTGGCGTTCTACCGACGGCGATTTGACTTGAGCCGGTAACAGGGCTTTGGCCATGCCCACGGCATCCTGGGTGGCGCTTAAAGCCCTGTCCATGGAAGTATTTGGCCGAAACACCAGCGTGATTTGTGAACTGCCGGCGCTGGATTGGGAGGTAATGGTCTCCAGACCCTCAATCCCGGCCAAGCGATCCTCAAGGATGTTGGTCACTGAGGTTTCGACGAGATCGGGACTGGCATTGGGGTAGCTTGCGTACACCGTGATGGTGGGAAAACTGATATCGGGGTACTCACGCACAGAAAGGGTATAAAGACAAAGAAGACCCAAAACAGCAATCATGCTGTTTAAGACGATGGCGATGACGGGATGTTTAATAAAATAACTGGTCAGTTTCATGATGGCTTACTGGCCTTGGCATCAGAAGGGTTAACACTATCGACAGTCATGCCCGGGTAAAGGCGTTCCTGACCTCGGATAACCAAGTGTTGTCCGGGTTTTAAGCCGCTGATAATTTCAATCTGATCCTGCTGCTTAAGTCCGGTCTTTACCGCAACAAGCTCAATACGGCTTTGTCTGACCACATACACAAAGGGTTTGCTGTTTCTCAAAAAGAGCGCTTGAAAGGGGATAACCACGGTGTCTTTTTTTTCAGCGACCACCAAATCAACGTCAACAGTTGAGCCCACCAGGCACTCCTCGCACTGGATGGTGACATCCGCCGGGCACATGTGGGTGTCTTCATCGAGCATTTTTTGCAAATGGCTTAAGGCGTAGGTTTTACCCTGAACATAAACGGGCTGTCCTTCATGGATATCGCTTAAGTTACTGCAGGGAATATCCACATCCACAATCAGCGAGGAAGGGTCATAGAGGCTCACAACGGCTTCACCGGCATTGACCTCCGCGCCTTCACGTTTTTTATACGCGCCAATGATGCCGTCAAAAGGGGCATAAAAACGGGAGTTATCCAGTTCAATCTTTGTTTTGGACAATTCTTTCTGGGCATCTATCCAGAGCTGCTTTTTTTCTTCCGCCTCTTTGGCGCTGACGTAGCCCTTTTTAATCAAGGGGCTGATGCGTTCGTATTGTGCCTTGGCCAGTTCAACGGCCGCCGTGGACAATTGCAGGTTTTTTTCGCGATCGGGATTGGCAATTTTGGCAATCAAGGTGCCTTTCCTGATTTTTTGGCCGGTAGGAACCAGGGCATCCAGCATCCCGGACTCTTTGGCGACCAGCACGGTGCTGTGTTGAGGATGAATGGTTCCCAATAGGTGGATGGTTTGTCTAAGGGTCTGCTTTTTTACGACCTCGATTTCGACCAGTTTATTGGCCGGCGCTTCGGCAGAGGTTTTGGAGTGAAACAAGGCGCGGATAGAAAAAATGCCAAGGGTGGCAAGCAACAGAATCAGGGCAGCCTTTTGCCAGTAATAACGCGAACGCACCATGCGATGCCATTGGATTTTTAACACGATTTTGCCATCATCCAGTTGGGAAGCAGGTAGTTTACCACAAAATGAAATTGGTTTTAATCAGATCAACTTGTCAATTGGTTAACACCCTCGCCGGCTGCACATAAGTTTTGTAGAATAGTTTTCCCTTTATCAGATGGATCTATCAATGACTAACCTGTTTCAATTATTTCAAAGCCGTGAAGTGCGCTATTTTCCCACGGTGTTTACTTCACGTGTCAGCTTCAAAAAACAATTACAACCTAAAATCCATACGTCATCCAAATCCCTTGAGGCGTTTTTGAAGCTGGAGAGAGAGTTACAACCCATGCTCAAGACCACCAACAAGGAGTTGACGATTCATTTGGTTAGAAAGACCAATGACGCTTTTCTTAAGCGGCATCAGATTGATTTAATCATGGGAAATATCAATCTGGAATCGATTGCCATGGGTGTACGAATGGAGTCCGGACTAACCTCGTTTGAACACCTTTATCGGGCCGATAACGAACTGTTATCCCCTTCGTTTAATCATGTCTCAACCCCAAACCTGAGGGAATTAAAATTAGCCATCGTCGCGCAGTTGGGTCAAAAGAAACTCGTCGAAAAAGTTGCTGTAGAAAAGCAGGCCGCCTGTCAACAACTGCTAACTCAAACGCAACATCTGATCATGTCCGCCAAAACCGTCTCCGCGGTTATCGCCTCCGTCGCGTACAGTGCGCGCGTGTTCACGGCGCTGGGTGTGGTGACCAAAGGAAAGCTCTCGGATTCCGCCATCTGTAATTTATTTGAAGAGGATATTCCTGCCGTCTTTGCAACCCAGAAATTGAATACTGGAACGGCTTTAAACCACGTGGGTTCTGCTTTCCAGCTTGAAAAGGTAAGAGAGCAGCTTATCGTAAGACTTGAGGATTATTTAAGCCGCCGCGCCAGATTGCTTGACGAAGTTGTGGCAGAAAATGACCACAGTGGCGACGTATCACAACGCTATAAGGCGATTAACCGTGGATTTTTTTACAACAAGGATCTGCAGGAAGCGCGCGTAGCTATCGCTTCGAGGTTATTAATGCAAATCGAGCGTTATCAACTCTGCGACCGTGAAGGGACTGGCACGTCGGTGGATAATGATCGCAAAGCCAAAAATGGCCATACGATCGATACACCGCAACATTTTGCTCAGGCGTTAATTGACGCCATGGAAGACAATTTAGATTGTTTTGAGAAGAAAGCCCGCGCTGTCGATCAGCTGGGTGAGCTTCATGAGATACTTGCGGAAGCACGTGAGCAGATGGGCGTGGTTTATACCCAAACAGTAAAAGTTGGTGGAAATTATAATTTGAGGGAGCAACTGGGACTGGAAAAGGTCAGGCAACCGGCTATGACCCACTAACCGGCTTGCAGTCAGGAAGGGATTATTTACTTTCCGTCCCTTCCTTAAGCGACAGCACGCGCGCAGTAAACAGGTAGCCGCCATTACGGATGGTTTTTATCAGTGCAGGTTTTTTCGCGTCAGTTTCGATTTTTTGACGCAGGCGGCTGATTTGCACGTCAATGCGGCGATCAAAGGGATTCAGATCGCTGTTTTTGGTAATCTGCAACAGGAATTCACGTCCGAGGATCTGCTGCGGCTGCCTGACAAAAGCCAGCAATAAATCATACTCGCCGGCGCTGAGTTGCAGTTCCTGGTGATGTTCATCAAATATTTGCCGGGAAGAAGGGTAAAGACGCCAGTTGGCGAAAGCCAGGATTTCTTTTTCCTGTTCCACCTCATCGGCAAAGCGCTGGACGCGGCGACTGATGGCGCTGATGCGCGCATGCAATTCACGCGGGTGGATGGGTTTTACCAAAAAGTCATCCGCCCCGGCCTCCAGCATTTTGACACACATTTCCTCGTTGCTATTATCGCTGATGACTAAAATGGGCGCCGGGTAACGGTGGTAGAGCGTATCAATTGTTAAGGCATTGTCCTTAAGCAGCCGCCAGTTAATAAGCAAGGCTTCCGGCGGCTCGCTTTCCTGCCCCAGTTGCCGGGTATCGCTGTACTGAACCAGACTGAAGTTAAATTTGGCAAAATACTCCTCCAGTCGTTGGTCTTTGGGAGCATCGTCAATAATCAGCAGGTATTTACGATGCGGCAGCATGCAATCTCTCCATCCGTACTATCTCGTTGATGTGTTTTGTTTCGGACACGATTATATACCGGAAGGTTTTTATTTGGCGATTTTTTTAAACCGGCGCTAGCGCGGTTTCGACCGATGATCGTCGACGTTGTCTTCATTCTCAAGGTTCTCGGAAACGGGCTCCTGATTTTGAAGGGTGGATTCAAGGTTATCCTGTTGGGCGTTAAATGATTCCAGATTGAGAGTATCCACGAGTTCCTTTTCCATGCTTAATCGGTCTTTTTGGTCCGGGATCTTACCTAGTATTTCACTGATGGCGCCATGCTGAACGGCAATGTGTCCGCCGCCTATGGCCGGTGCTCCCTGGGCATTCATGCTGTTATCCAGGATGCGATTGGCACTTTCCTTACCAACGAGTTCGGGCAGTAATTCCGGAGCCAGTTGGCCGTTAGCTACTTTTTTAGCCAAAAACTCCTCAAATCGTGGGGGCTTCATGTTCATTCATCACTTCTCTGCCAGCTTTATTTAGATCCTAGAAGAAGATGGCAAGTAAATCCAATCATTTCCTGCTATGATGAAATTAACGCGCTGTAAGCGTTTAAGCCTTATCTGATGCCGGAGGAACGGGATGCCTCTTTTTAATCGATTGGGTTTGAGCTGGTTGGTTGATAATGCCAGCCGCAATAAAGCGAAGATTAAATTTGCTATTCGCCAGGGAGAAGTCAGGTTGCATCGCTTAATGACCCGCGGACACCTCTCTTCTGAGCATTACTTGGTCATTGCGTCATCTTGCCAGCAATTGGTTGCGCTTTACGATGAATTAATGACGTTGATGGCGACCCCTGACCAACGTTTCACCGAAGAAAAGGACGCTTTTAACCCCAGTGTAACTGTTTCAGAAAGCTACCTGAACCTGCTTAAATGCAGGCAACAGCTTCTTTCCCCAGCTGCCAAAAGCGAGGAAATGATTGTGCTTGCCCGGGTAAAAAGGCATTACCTTGACATGGTGAGCCTGCTCGCAGGGAGCGAACAGGCAATCCCCGCTGAAACCGGGAAGCCTGATCACCTGCCGTTATTGACTTTATTTGACCAGATTATCAAAGCCGACTCACCGGCTGACTGGTTGTGGGCAATGACACGGTTTGCCAACACGGCGGGAGAAAAAACTGCGGCGTCAGGCAGTCTGTTTTTACATCTTGATGATCAGCAATTGATTGAACTGGATCATCGTCTGGCTCTGCCTGAGTTCCGGTCACTCATTAACAGCATTTTTTATTATTGGATTAATCCTGGCCATCTGTATGATTTTTCGCTTCATGCGGAAAAAATGATTTCAGTCAGAAATCGATTCAACACTCTCTATCAGTTTATTGTTTTTTTTCATCAGCACTTACTGCAGGCCTTGCGGCAGCGGGGCATTCACAGCGGTCACGATTTTCTATTTCACGGCAGCGAGTTGCCGGAAGGGATTACCGTGGAAGCTGAAAAAAAATACCAGGGACTGATTACCGAGGTCATCAAGGACTGGCGTCTAACCCACTGGCTTGAGCAGGAGGAACGGTTGGGGCAGGCGAAGCTGTCCGACATTTTTCGGGCTTACAAATACTGGTTTAATCCCAATCGCCTCATTGACGCGGCCATGTCGCTTAAAGCCTCGTTGGCAAGCGGTTTTCCCGTTACCCAGGGAAACGTGCTTTTTAATCAACAAATGAAGCGGCTGTATCAGCATTTGTCGACCACCGATTGCCTGGATTTGTACGGTTATTTTGCCAACAAGGACAGTTCCTATCTAATGCGTACGCTGGATGCGGCTTGTCACGGTCATGAGATTACCGATTTCCCTCCTTTAACGCTTCAGGAAAGGGACACGGTTTTTTATGTTTACAGTGTGCTTGAAACCATTATGGAAGCACTGCGGGAGGCACTGGATGAGCGCGGCATGACCACTGTGGCTTATGAGCGTCAGGTGGGGTTGAAAAAGGTGAAACCGGGGCGGCGCAATTTGCAGGCGCTCAGACGGGTAATCAGCTTGTATGCCGAACCGTCGCCGCGCATTAACCAACGTCTTGAAGCCCTGTTTAAGGAAGTGGAAGGCTAGGTTTGGTTTCAGGGTAGGTTGACAAATCGTCCGCATAAAATTGCAGCAATTGCCGCAGCAGGGACTGAGCCGGAGAGGCGTTGGCAAAAGGGGTCTGCAGGCTATCCGTCCATTGTCCGTTACTTAAACGCAACAGCACCGGTATATAAAATCGGTCATCCGGGTATAAGGCCAATAGCCAATCGCCCTGGATAACACCGTATATTTTCATGGCATTAATGTGTTCAAGCTTGTCCTCGCGCAGTTCCAGCAAGCCATTTTCCGGATTAACGCGAAATAAAAGAATCCCATATAGCCTCGCTTTTTCCCGAGAAATGAATTGATTGGGAAGCATGCCGCTTTCCAGCATGAACACACGATTGGCGGGAGGCTCACTGGAACTTAACAGGCTTGGTAACAGGGAGAGACCGTCTGTTTTTAGTTTTTCAGGCAGGCCGACAAAAGCGGCAATGGTCGGTGCTAAATCAATCAGGGCGACACGGGTGCTGATGGTTTTTGCCGGCGTCAGGGGGCGGTTATCTTTGGTTATTTTCATGCCAAGCAGGCAGGTGTACTGGGAGGGACTGAGTAAATCCGAACCATGACCGGCGCTGCGTTGCAACTCGGTTGACGTCTTGCGGGAAAAATAACTGGCCAGCAGGCTGGGCTTCTTACCCTGGTAGCCCTCGAGGCTGGTTTTACGGCTGCCTTCTTCATACAGGGCTTCGCCATGATCACTTAAGACGATAACCAGACTGTTTTTAAGGTAACCCCCTTTTTGAAGCTGTGCGAATAATCGCCCGATTTGCTCGTCAGTCTGTCGGACGGCGGCATGATAAAGACTACCCCGCTCCATGACACTGTATTCGTCCCCGACCTCGGCCGGTAAAGACTGTGCCCAGGCATAGGGCCAGTGCGGCAGGGTGAAATGGACGGCCAGAAAAATCGGTTGCCGGGTTTGTGCAGCCTCAATTCGCTCTGCCAGTGCTTTATCAAAAGTAGCTGGATAATAGGTGTAATGGCTGGCACGGTTTAAGTGGTTATAGGGAAAAAGCCAGCGGCTTAATTTAAAATTAACCAGCAGATTACTCAGGGGAAAATCATTAAATGTACCAATCAGCGCGTCATTAATTCCGGTTTTGGGGCCTATGATTTCCTGAAAACCAAACTCCTTATCCAGCGTATTAAACCGTCTGTCATCCGTGGCAAAAAGAGTGTAATAGCCTGCCTGCCGCAACGGCCAGACAATACTGGCTGAGCTTTTAACCAATTGGGCGGGCGTTAAGTTTTCCCTTGCCTGATGATGAATGGGGTATAAGCCGGTCAAAATACTTGACCAGGCGGGGTAGGTACGGGCTAAGGGGCTGATGGTGTCAGTAAAGTGTACGCTTTGATTAATAAAGTGGAAAAGGGTTGGTGTTTCTGTTGCATTGAGGCGTTCAGCACTGAAGGAATCAACGCCAATGATAATGATATTCGGCCGCGTGCTGGCAGGGCCTTCTGCAACGGCTTCATGTTCAGGGAGAATAATAAAAAGCGAGAACGCTAACCCCGTTGTCAACAGGGCCGCTGCCATCCGCGGCTGTTTTCGGATGAGTCTCGCCAAACCCAGCAAAGTTAACAGTAGGAAAAAAGCAGACAAGGCAAGAAGCAGCCATCGAATCAATGTCAGGGGGATGGGCGGTAAAAACAGGCGGCTGAATTCACTTAAAGGAAAGAAATAACAATTAAGGCAAAGAACCCAGAGAATGGTCAGGGCATAGAGCAGCATGAGCAGGCGGTGGTTATCCTCCAGGCGTTTGCCGGCCAGGATAGCCAATAACCAGAAGGCCTGAAGTAAGGCCAGCAGTGCATGCAGCGCCACTTGCAGGCCGCCTGTGAGCGCCATTTCAAAATAGACTTGGAAAGGCAACGGGATGGCATGCAAAAAACTGCTGCCTAAGCTTAAAATGTAGGCAAACTGCAACCCTAAAAAGACTAAATTAAAAAGGAAAAAATGGTTGAAATAATGCCAATACGCGGTGGGGTCTTTTCTCTTCACGATGGGTCGACTGTGCTGTTGAGATGCCAGTTGTACATGTAATTCTCAATGGTATTGACATGCTTTAGCTGGCTTTTTAAAGGTTCGCGGGCATAGTATTTAATGTGATTAATGATATCCAGTTTGGTGCCTCCAAAATCATCGCTGAACCATTCGTAGATTTTCGAGACGATGAGCTTGCCTTCAATGACTTGAACGCCTCGCAGGGAGTTGATGTATTCCATTGCAGCATTATTAAGCTGCTGTTCGATGGTTTTGCCCAGGTAAGCCTTTTTACTTAAATTCGCAGCACCGATGGAGCCATTGTTAATGGCGTAATGGGTGCGCGGATCATTCCAGATGGGACGGATAATGCGGTTATGAATTTCATCCAGAGACAGAGGAGTGCCGTTGATGGTAATGATCTTTGCTCCCCAGGGGCCAATGCTGAACAGGCCGGGAGATATATTAATGTCTTCTATGCTGCTCACCGGGTAGTAATCGGCCACGATGCTGACGGTAAGGGCATTGTATAAGTTAATCCAGAAAGCCAGTTGCTCGTCGCGGTTGTAGGCATCAATATCGATTTTTGATAATTGATTAATGTAGCGTTTAAGCCGTTCATGCTGTTTAGGCGTCAGGTGAGCATAATCGACCAGGTTAATTCCTTCGTCGTTGGTCACCACGCATTGATTCAGCAGGGTTTGCCAGTCGCTGTGGTCAATGACGGCCGTCGAGAGAGGATTATTAACTTCCCAGATAGGCCACAGACTTTTGTTAAACGCTGCCTGTGTGCTGAACGTACAAAACATTAAAAAATAAAACCCACAGACGACTACGGCCTTGAATCTAGACATGCACGGCTGCCCGATTCTTTAATGCGCTACCTATGGTATTGCCATCGAGAAATTCCAGCTCTCCGCCTGAAGGAATGCCATGCGCCAATTGACTGATCCGCACCCCGATGGGCCTGAGCAATTCATGAATAAAATGCACCGTGGTTTGTCCTTCCACCGAAGGGCTTAAGGCCAGGATAACCTCATTAATTTTTTCACGCGCGATTAAATCAACAAGTTTGGGTAAACCGATGTCATCCGGACCCAAGCCATCGAGCGGTGAAATTTTTCCCATCAAGACAAAATAACCGCCGCTAAACGCATTGCTTTGTTCAATGGCGGATACATCGGCAGGGCTTTCAACCACGCAAAGCTGGCTGAAATCGCGATTGGAATTAGTGCACAAGTGGCAAAGCATGTTTTCGGTGTAATTGTTGCAGCGTTGGCAATGGCTAATTTTCTGCATGGCTTCTTCAAGGCACGCGGCCAAATGCAGCCCGCGCTGCCTTTGATGCCTAAGCAGATGATAGACCATACGCTGCGCGGATTTTGGCCCAACACCCGGCAGGCAGCGTAAGGCATCGATTAGACGATTCAACGCACTCATGACGCCGATTATTCCCCGTCTTTGTCTTTCAGAAAGTCAGTTGGGATGTTAAGCCCGGCGGTGAGTTGGCTTATCTTCTCTTTAGAGGCAACTTCAACTTTGCGGACAGCATTGTTGAATGCGGCTGCGACTAAATCTTCTACCATTTCAACGTCTTCTTCCATCAGCGCCTGGCCAATTCGGACTTCGGTGACATCATGGCGGCCATTCATTTTAACCCGTACTTTCAATGAGCCGCTGCCGGCTTCCCCTTCAACAACTAATTGACTTAATTGCTGCTGGGCTTCCTGCATGCGTTGTTGCATTTTTTGGGCTTCTTTCATCAGATTGCCCAGATTTTGATTAATATCCATCGTTACCTCTCAATCGTGTTGTAAATTAATTATAATGGATCTTCAGCGGGCACAATAGAATTTTTAACCACTTCCGCTGAAAATTGCTGTTGCAGCTCAAGTAAAAAAGGATCGTTCTGCAAGCTGTTTTCGGCCATTTCCATGCGCACCTGCTGAGCCTGCTGTTTTTTTTGAGCTGGCGTGGCTTGCGTAGGACCGTCTGTATTCAGGGTCAGCTTGATGGATTCACCATAAAACTGGGATAAGGCCTGCTCAATGCGTTGTTGAATGGCGGGAGTAAACAGCGATTGATGGCCTTTATCCACCCGCAAAACCAGGTTGCGGCCATTCTTACTGATCAATTCCGCATTTTCCACCGCGTTTTGCGCCAGACCGCTTAATTTTAAGCGCGGCAGAAGGGTGTCCCAGCGCAAGTCACTGGATTCGGTTGGTTGCGGTTCTTCCGTTACGGCTGCCTCATTCACCACCGGCATGCCTGGATCAAAAGACGGCTCATCAGGAACAGGCGGCCTATCTTCAGGCTGAAGCGGTGGCGGGTTTGCCGGCGACAGGGGACGGGCGGCTTGTCCGGCCGTGCATGGGCTGCCTGGGTCGATCACCGGCAATGCTTGTTCTGACGCGGCCGGTATTTCATGCGCCAGCGGAGGCAAAGGGCTTTTGCCTGCCGGCTTGAATGCCAGCATCCGCAGCAGCGTCATTTCAAACCCTATGGTTTGCGTGGGCGCAAGCGGCATATCTTCCAAGCCCTTCAGCGCGATTTGATAAAACAGTTGAGTGTCTTCTGCCGACACCTGTTGCGCCAATGCCTTGATGGCTTCAGGGCTTTGCAGCAGGGGGTGTTCGCCCGCAAGAGCCTGACACAGGGTCATCTGATGCAGGTAGTCCAACATTTCATTCAGCACATAAGCAAAATGCCCGCCTTCACGCGCAATGGTGCGGCTTAACTGAATCAGGGCTGGGGCGTCATGGTGAATCAATGCCTGCAAAAGCGGAAGCGCATAATCCTGTTGCGTATAACCCAAAAGCGACTTCACCTTTTGGGCTGTGAGCAGGTTATCGGCGCTGGCAATGACCTGATCCAGCAGGCTTAAAGCATCCCGCATACTGCCTTTCGCCGCTTTTGCCAGTAAGGCAAGGGCTTGCGGTTCGCAGGGTTGCTTTTCCTGGTCGACAATGTATTGCAATTGCTGGCCAATCAATTCAGGTGATAAATGATGAAGATTAAACTGCAGGCAGCGGGACAGAATAGTCACGGGTAATTTTTGCGGATCGGTCGTTGCCAAAAGGAATTTAACATGAGCCGGCGGTTCTTCCAGTGTTTTTAACAGGGCATTGAAACTATGCTGCGACAGCATATGCACTTCGTCAATAAGGTAAATTTTAAAAC
>NZ_UGOZ01000001.1:2750000-2825000 GCF_900452865.1 Legionella taurinensis | reverse complement strand
TATGATTAAGTGGGAAACGATGTGGGAAGGCATAGACAGCCAGGAGGTTGGCTTAGAAGCAGCCACCCTTTAAAGAAAGCGTAATAGCTCACTGGTCGAGTCGGCCTGCGCGGAAGATGTAACGGGGCTAAAATCATACACCGAAGCTGCGGATGTGCACTAAGTGCACGTGGTAGGGGAGCGTTCTGTAAGCTGATGAAGGTTCATTGAGAAGTGGGCTGGAGGTATCAGAAGTGCGAATGCTGACATGAGTAACGATAATGAGGGTGAAAAACCCTCACGCCGGAAGTCCCAGGTTTCCTGCACGACGTTAATCGGAGCAGGGTGAGTCGGCCCCTAAGGCGAGGCTGAAAGGCGTAGTCGATGGGAACCAGGTTAATATTCCTGGACTTTCTATAAGTGGTGATGTGGGGACGAAGAAGGCTAGGTGAGCCGGGCGTTGGTTGTCCCGGTACTTGCACGTAGGTGGAGAGACTTGGCAAATCCGGTCTCTTATTAACACGGAGGTGCGAAGTGGTTCTGACCTTTCGGGGTACAGAGAAGTCATTGATGCCAAGCTTCCAGGAAAAGCTGCTAGCCATAACTTATAGGAAACCGTACCGCAAACCGACACAGGTGGACAGGTAGAGAATACTAAGGCGCTTGAGAGAACTCGGGTGAAGGAACTAGGCAAAATGGTACCGTAACTTCGGGAGAAGGTACGCCCTTGATGGTTAGTTGCCTGCGCAACAAAGCTGTTGAGGGCCGCAGAGACCAGGTGGCTGCGACTGTTTATTAAAAACACAGCACTCTGCAAATTCGTAAGAAGACGTATAGGGTGTGACGCCTGCCCGGTGCCGGAAGGTTAATTGATGGGGTTATCTTCGGAGAAGCTCTTGATCGAAGCCCCGGTAAACGGCGGCCGTAACTATAACGGTCCTAAGGTAGCGAAATTCCTTGTCGGGTAAGTTCCGACCTGCACGAATGGCGTAACGATGGCCACACTGTCTCCACCCGAGACTCAGTGAAATTGAAATCGCTGTGAAGATGCAGTGTACCCGCGGCTAGACGGAAAGACCCCGTGAACCTTTACTATAGTTTTGCACTGGACTTTGATGATAACTGTGTAGGATAGGTGGGAGGCTAAGAAGTGCGGACGCCAGTTCGCATGGAGCCGACCTTGAAATACCACCCTGTTATTATTGAGGTTCTAACTTGGTCCAGTAATCCTGGATGAGGACAGTGTATGATGGGTAGTTTGACTGGGGCGGTCTCCTCCCAAAGAGTAACGGAGGAGCACAAAGGTACCCTCGGTACGGTCGGACATCGTACCAAGAGTGTAAAGGCAAAAGGGTGCTTGACTGCGAGAGTGACGGCTCGAGCAGGTACGAAAGTAGGTCTTAGTGATCCGGTGGTTCTGTATGGAAGGGCCATCGCTCAACGGATAAAAGGTACTCCGGGGATAACAGGCTGATACCGCCCAAGAGTTCATATCGACGGCGGTGTTTGGCACCTCGATGTCGGCTCATCACATCCTGGGGCTGAAGCAGGTCCCAAGGGTATGGCTGTTCGCCATTTAAAGTGGTACGCGAGCTGGGTTTAGAACGTCGTGAGACAGTTCGGTCCCTATCTGCCGTGGGCGTAGGAAAATTGAGAGGAGCTGCTCCTAGTACGAGAGGACCGGAGTGGACGAACCTCTGGTGTACCGGTTGTCACGCCAGTGGCATTGCCGGGTAGCTAAGTTCGGACGGGATAACCGCTGAAAGCATCTAAGCGGGAAGCCTCCCTCAAGATGAGTTTTCCCATGAAGCCCGTTGAAGACTACGACGTTGATAGGCGAGGTGTGGAAGCGCAGTAATGCGTGAAGCTAACTCGTACTAATTGGCTGATTGTCTTGACCATATAACCTGATGTGCTTCAGGTTACATGGATAACATGAATGTGACTCTATTCTTTACCGGCCTCATGGCCAATCGGGTAGCACCGAGACAACCATGACGCTTAAACCGTTTTCCTGGCGACCATAGCATTCTGGAACCACCTGAATCCATCTCGAACTCAGAAGTGAAACAGACTCGCGCCGATGATAGTGTGAGGCTTCCTCATGTGAAAGTAGGTCATCGCCAGGGCTTTATTGCGAAGCGGCTCAGTAGATACTGGGCCGCTTTTTTTTTGTTAAAATTTTGTTGAAATCATGACAGGCATAGGCTTTCTACCTTCCCCAATGCTGTCTTTCGCGCGCATCCATCAGGAAACCCTTGTGCCTAATCCTGAGACAAGACAACCGGGTTTCAAATGGGCCCGCCTGCGCGGGCAAAAAAGGTGGGAGGAGCCAGGAGAAAAGGGATGCGAGGGGAGAGGAAGGCCAAGAGAGAAAGAGTAAACAGGAAAGCAGGAGTCATGGGAGAGCGTGAACAGCAAGCCAACGCAACTATGACAACCCGATGCTGCCCTGCCCGCGCAGGCGGGCAACCCATCCCGTTAATTCAATGTCCCTACCGAGGAATGACAACCCAATAGAAACATCAAACCTGATCGGCCAGTCTTTTGCTTACTCAATGCTGTCTTGCTCGCGCATCCATCCAGTTGTAATTTAAAACGATTTCCGCGCAAGCACACATTCTGATAATAACCCCACCTTTGAGTACTCGTAAATGAGTTTCATTTACGATAGAATGGAGAACCCTATTTTGGGAAGCAGGGTAGTATGTTAGTAAGTCGTATACATGAATTCCTAATCCTATTTTCTAATAAAGAGCAACCAACACATCCGGGCGATGCTGCTCTTATTGATGAAATGGGACTGAAATATTCCAATTTATCACCCGATTCTGCTCTCAAGGAGCAAGACATCAATGATCTCTTAGACGTTTACGCCAAACGTTGGGAGGGGATTGTTGATGGCGATGCGGATTATACATTTAATGCCTCGGGTGTTAATCAGCCCTGGGTTGATCTCGCTCACGATTTAGGCAGAGAACTGAAAAAGAGTTATCTCGAAGTGTTAATGCCCGTGTCCAAATTCGATCCTGATAGCTTTTCTAAAATCTCATCCTACCCGCCCAGTTCACTTTTTTTAGGTGACGATGATAAAACCTGGCATAGTGTTGAAGCCCTGATTAAACAACTCAAACTAACAGGCATGCTGGCAATCCATGATATCCCCAAAGACATCAGCCCTCGAATTTTATCGATAAAAGAAATGTATCGTTTGCAGAGTAAAACGGGTGAAGGGTTGTCTTTTAATTTGGGTAACATGCAATATGAAAGCTTTTGGAATTATTTACTAAAAGAAATAGCACCTGGCTGGAAGAAATCAGAAGATTACTCGCCTCAATTGCTTATGGCTTTGTTGGATGTGCTCAATGCCGTAGAGAAGAAAGATCGAAAGGATCTTCGTTTTGCGTTACTCAATTTACAAGGCGAAATTAATAATTGCAGCTTGAAACAGGCCATCAATTTTTATGGCCTTAAGTTCAATTATCAGGATAAACCCATCTACCTCTTCGAAATTCTGGTCTCTTGCTGGAAAAACGATACAGACATTGGAGACAAGCTGGCTCCCGTGGCGCAATGGTTGTCAGCTAAAAATCCTGCATTTATCTCCACATGCCCTGCGTTTAGTAAAAGCTATGAGGCGATAGGCGCCGGTGCGTTCTTTACCCTTTCCAACCTGGAGGAACTGCTTAATCAACTGGACTGCCGGCCTTACTCTCATCTGAATGCCTCTTTACAACAAATCAAAGAGATGTTGAAAAGAAAATCAACCATTGATGACGAGGTTTTGGAACACATCGCTTTGCTTTACAAGTCACGATGGAATAGCATCATTGACACGCCTAACGATTACCTGCGCTTAACGACTGACGTGAATAAGGCATGGATTACACTGGCCCAGAGGCTCGCGGGTGCGGGGCTTATCAACCGCAATTATTATCGTATTCTCATACCCACCCTATCCCATGACAGTGATCCGATTACAGCGGTTTCATTAATGGCTTATCCCTTGACATCATTTATCCTGGCTGATGATGGCACTCAGTTGATCTTGCTGACTAATTGTGTCAATCACCATAAAACCCATGGCACCTTTTACAATTGCAATCCGCAGGTCCCTGTACCCCTTACGCTGAAAGAAGAGCAGCGCCTCAAATTTACTAAATTTTATGATGATTATCTGCGGGCTGAAGAAGGTAAATCGACACCCGCCATTCAAAAAAGTACCGTGGAGGCCTTGGCTAAACTGGTTAATGCGGCTTTGTACCCGAACGGTTTAATTTATGGTAAGGAATATACCCCTAAAGAGTCGGTCGAGGCTGAAATAGCCTATGGTGAATTCAGCGAGTTTGTGAGAAAACTGCCAGAGGATGAGCGCGAGCGATTGTATCAACAAAAAATCACCTGGCGGCAGGATCGTTTCACAGTGGCTAAAATCCTGTTTGATATTCAAACGGGCAAAAGCCATGAAGATTCGGCTCGTGAATGTGTTGCAGTCTATACGAAACATTTAGCGAAACTGGTCTGTGATTATAATCCGCAGGCAGAATTAAAAAAATTCAATGAATTAAAACACATGCGGGCATTTTCTGCGCGAAGGGTTTATCGAAGTTATGATGGCATTGATGAGGAAGAGGCTACACGCCGCATTCTGATTATTATGGTTTCGTTGATGACCCATCAATTTAATTGTGTCTTAGCCGGACGGTATAATTTATCTTTATGGGATTCTAGTAATTTAGTTACCAAAACGGGCAGTGAGCTGTTTGCTGCCATAGATGAAGCGCTTAAAAATGGCACCAATAACATGCGTTTTGTTTATGCTTCTATCATGGAGAATATCATTATTCCTGCTCTGCAGGATGAGAGGGTGAGGACTGTCATATTGCGTTCTGCGGATACCAATGAATGGCTGCAAAGTGTTAAGAATGGCTCTTTATTCGATAGCAATCGGACTGCTTTTGATCCGAAAATTCTGATTGTTGTGTTATCAGATCTGGCAATTCAAAAGCCTGAGTTAAGAAAAAACATAGAGCATTTTATTGAGGAAGCATTGCATACCCTCACTCAGGATCAAAACAATTATCAAATCTGGATAAGGGTTAATATCAAATTTGTCGAATTGTTAACTCGCTTAGGAACACAAAAAGAAGATGTATTAAGAAAGTTACGCGCTTATAAACTGGAGTCACCCCACCTGTTTTATGAAAAAGTGTTCGACTTTTTACTCTATCGCTGTGTTTATCAAAAACTGAAAAACCAGCACGGTGGGTTTTTCACGCCGGATGTTGAACATGGCGTTCAAACCATCAAAAACAAACTGGGTGATGTGAAATTTAATAATTTAGACGATTTGTCATTCAACGGCGTATTGAAGAAATTCAGCGAGGTCATCAACTCCAATGCCGAAACGTCTCAACATCGACCGTTTTTAAATGAGTACATCGAGAAAAAATTAAGTCTTGAGATTCCAGAAAAAACAGCTCACTCGCTCGCCTTGTATTCCTCCTAATAAGAGGCAGGCAAACGCTGATTGATGAGTTTCATCAAGCTCTCATAGCGGCGATGAAAGCGGTTGTCCTGGCCGCTTGCTGCCAGGATGGCGCACCCTGGCGCATCCATGTGATTGCAATTTCTGAATTTACAGGAGGCGGTGAGTTCACGAAATTCTCTGAAACCATAAACAATGTCAATCACCGGCATTTGCCACAAACTGAATTCCCTCACGCCCGGCGAATCAATTAAATCCCCCCCATGCGGCAAGTGATAAAGGCGTGAGTTGCTGGTGGTATGGCAGCCTAATTCGGAGATTAAGGAAATCTCGGCGGTTTGAATGTTGTTCTCCTCCGGTAAAATTTGGGAAATGATTGACGATTTACCAACGCCGGATTGACCCACAAAAACACTGGTCTCATTAGCCAGTAACGATTCAAGGCATTCATAACCAAGGTTTTGTTCGCGGCTGATAAACAAAACAGGATAATCCAAAGGGACATAAGTCGCCAGGAATTGTTCCTTTAATGTGTCGCAGGGCAAGTCCACTTTATTAAGAAGAATGCAGACTTTCAATTTCAGGTGCTCCGCCATCACGAGGTAGCTGTCAAGCAGCGGCCAGTTTAATTCCGGCTTCACCGCGGCAACCACCATCAATTGCGTGATATTGGCGGCTACCGCACGTGGCATGCCGCGTTTGTCGGGGCGTTCGAGAACGGTTTCTCGGGGGTAGCAGCTCACCACAACGCCTTGATCAGTCCCCTGGGTTTGCCAGATCACCCGATCGCCTGCTACCAGCGACTCGATATTCGGTCGGATGGAGCAATGCACACGCCGCCCATCCGTGGCTTCGACTTCGGCATGGCGGCTAAATCGCGTTAAAACGAGACCGTCTTCACTGTTTGACAAGTCATTGGTGACATCAAGACGGTAGTTGGCCTGTATTTTCTGAATGCGGGCGCTTTGTTGTTTATTGATTCGTCTTTTACTCATAATCAATGAAGTCTATAATGGCTGAAACTGCAGTATGATGGCAAATTGAAATGAAAGACAGTGTTGCATCCATGTATTCCTGCCTTTACATGAGCAATTGAGCACGTCTCATGGTCCTGTTGATATGCCAAATTTTTGCCTTATTGGTTTTTTATTGGTAAATTTCCATAAAGCAAGTGTATGAAAATTATCGCCCGTTTTCAAAAAAAACGACAGTCTTTAGGAAAAGAGAGAGCATGAAAGTATATCTGGTGGGCGGCGCAGTTCGTGATCGACTGCTTGGTTACCCGGTCAAAGAACAGGATTGGGTGGTTGTTGGCGGTACGCCTGAACAATTATTACAGCAAGGCTATCAACAGGTGGGCAAGGATTTCCCGGTTTTTCTGCATCCTGAAACGCACGAGGAATATGCCTTGGCCCGCACGGAACGGAAAAAAGGGCCGGGGTATTATGGTTTTGATTGCCAGTACGATGTCAATGTGACGCTGGAAGAGGATTTATTGCGGCGCGATTTGACTATAAACGCCATGGCCATGGACGAACAGGGACGACTGATTGATCCTTACCACGGGGCCAAGGATTTAGAGGGCAAATGGTTAAGGCATGTGTCACCTGCGTTTGCTGAAGATCCTGTGCGTGTGTTACGCGTTGCACGGTTTGCTGCACGGTATGCGCATTTAGGTTTTCGGGTGGCCGATGAAACCCGGCTGCTGATGTACAAGATGGTTAACAATGGCGAGTTGCATCACTTAGTCGCCGAGCGTGTCTGGCAGGAGCTGCAGAGGGCTTTGTCGGAAAAGAATCCGGACGTGTTCATTATGACCTTGCGATCCTGTGGCGCTCTGTCGGTGATATTACCCGAAATCCAGGCCTTGTTTGGTGTACCCAACACGCGCCGCTACCATCCCGAAGTCGACAGCGGCATCCATACGTTGATGGTTTTACAGGCGGCTGTTGAGTTAACCGAGGACACCACGGCCCGATTTGCCGCATTGGTGCATGATTTGGGTAAAGCTTTAACACCGATGCGTCAATGGCCAAAACATCACGGCCATGAAGAAAGCGGCGTGAGTGTGATAGAATCCTTGTGTCACCGTCTGCGTGTCCCGGCTGAATACCGTAAACTGGCTGTGCTGGTTTCGCGCTTTCATTTACTGATCCATCGGGTGGAAGAGCTGCGGCCTCAGACCATTGTCAAAGTGCTGGAGCGAACCGATGCTTTTCGCCGGCCGCAGCAATTTGAAAAATTGTTAACCGTTTGCGAAGCGGATTCTTTGGGAAAGGGAAAAAATTGCTACGGACAACGTGCTTTTTGGCGAGCTATGTACGCTGTCTGCAATCAGATTTCTGCACAGGCTTTGCTTAACGAAGGCTATCAGGGCGCTGCCATCAAAGATGAATTGAGCAAGCGCCGTGCGGCAGCCATTAAATCGGATCTTGATTCGTGGGAAAACTATGAAAAACAACAATAACTTAATTTGGCTGGATTTGGAAATGACGGGGCTTGAACCCGAACGCGACCGAATTATCGAAATCGCAACCATCGTGACCGATTCACAGCTTACTATTCTGGCGGAAGGTCCGGTCATCGCTGTTCATCAAAGCGAAGCGGTGCTGTCCGGGATGGATGACTGGAATACCCGGCAACACAACCAATCCGGCCTGGTGAAACGGGTTCAGGAATCAACGGTCAGTGAAGCCCAGGCAGAACAAATGACCATTGATTTTTTAAAGCAATACCTGGACAAAGGCAAATCCCCCATGTGCGGCAACAGCATTTGCCAGGACAGGCGTTTTCTTTACAAGTACATGCCGGAACTCGCGGCCTTCTTCCATTATCGCAATCTGGATGTCAGTACGCTCAAAGAACTGGTGAAGCGCTGGCGGCCACAATTAATGAATGGCGTCACCAAAGAATCCAAACATCTTGCCCTGGATGACATCAAAGATTCCATCGCCGAATTGGCTTATTATCGTGAACATTTTATTAGCAGGGGGGAAAGCACATCATGATTGAACGTGAACAACTGGTTCTTCCCAACGGCGCAGACAAATTGCTGCTGCATTCCTGCTGTGCACCCTGCTCCGGGGAAGTGATGGAAGCCCTGCTTCATTCAGGCATCGATTTTTCCATCTTTTTTTATAACCCGAATATTCATCCCGTGCAGGAATATGAAATCCGAAAGCAGGAAAACATCGCCTTTGCCAAAAAGCATGCTATTCCTTTTATTGATGCGGATTATGACAAAGACAACTGGTTTGCCCGCGTCAAGGGTCTTGAGTGGGAGCCTGAGCGTGGTAAACGCTGCACAGCCTGTTTTGACATGCGTTTCGAACGCACGGCGCTGTATGCGCATGAACACGGCTTTCCCGTCATCAGCAGTTCACTGGGTATTTCGCGCTGGAAGGACATGAATCAGATTAATGACGCCGGCACCCGCGCGGCAAGCCGTTATCCCCACATCGAATACTGGACTTACAATTGGCGTAAAAACGGCGGCGCGGCGCGCATGTATGAAATTGCCAAGCGTGAAAATTTTTACAAGCAGGAATATTGCGGCTGCGTTTATTCGTTGCGTGATACGAACAATTGGCGTAAACAAAACGAGCGTGATCGGATTAAAATTGGTATTAATTATTACAGCAATGAACTGGATTCATCGGATTCCAGCTCAGTCGAGCAATAGGACAGCGCATGGGGCATCACCACCATCATCATTCCGGGGAAGGCCATGCTCATGAGCATCATCATGGGCCCGCTGAATTTAATCGAGCCTTCCTGATCTCCATCATCGCCAACGGCGTGTTTGTGATCATTCAGGTTTTGTACGCTTACTGGGCTAATTCCACCAGTCTGCTGGCGGATGCCATTCACAATCTCGGAGATGTGCTCAGTTTGATCCTGGCGTGGATAGCCAATGGGCTGCTCAAACGGCTGCCGACAGAACACACGACCTACGGGATGAAAAAAACCTCCATTCTTGCCGCATTGGCCAACGGGGTTTTGCTGGTGTTTTCCTGCGGTATTATCGCAACGGAAGCCATGTATAAATTGTTCTCTCCTTCCGAAATCGAAGCCTTGTCAGTCATGATGGTGGCGGGCCTTGGTATTGTCGTTAACGGCACAACAGCGGCCTTATTCATTCGTGGCAGTGATGATTTGAATATTCGCGGTGCCTACCTGCATTTGTTTTATGATGCGCTGATTTCTGTCGGAGTGGTGATTTCGGCTGCATTAATGTACTGGACCCAGTGGCTGTGGATTGACCCGCTGGTGGGCTTACTGATTGCCTTTATCATTCTCAAAGGAACCTGGACGCTGTTTACGGATAGCTTCCGTCTGATCATTGATGCGGTTCCGCGCGGGATTTCCTGGACGGCGGTGCAGCAATTACTGCAGGCGGAAAAAGGGGTGGAGCAGGTTCATGATTTACACATTTGGGCGTTAAGCACCAAGGAAAATGCCTTGTCGGTGCACTTGTGGATGCCTGAGCAGGAGTTAAGCGATGATGCCCGTTTACGGTTGGTCAGACAGCTTAAGGAAGAGCATAATATTCACCATTCGACCATTCAGGTGGAAAAAAGCCTGGCTTATTGTGATGACGCCTGTGCGGCGACTAATAACCCCTGTTCCAATTAACGATTCAGCAAGGCTTTTCGTTTTTGCCAATCAGGAAGAAACTGGTTCATAAAGCCATGGAAGCGATGATTATGGCTTGCTTCCAGCAAATGCACCAGTTCATGCACCACCACGTATTCAAGACAAGCCAGGGGTTTTTCAGCCAGCATGAGGCTGAACCAGACGCGTGCGGTGCGGGTGTTGCAACTGCCCCAGCGGGTTTTCATTTTTTTAATGCCAACGGCATTGGCTTTAACCCCAATTATTTTTTCCCAGCGAGGGATGAGTTCATTCAATTGCTCCCTGAGTTGTTCACGATACCACCCCTCGATCAGCGAGGCTTTGTCCTCATAAGACGCTTCGGCTGCGATGTTTAAACACAAAAATTGCCCATTGAGTGAGCAAAAGGGGCGTTTCGAGGTCGGGTTGATCGTGAGAATGCAGGGCTGGCCAAAAAGGCAATGGATTTCCCCGTCATTGTAATGCCGCGGTGCGGGTGGTACCCGGGATAAAAAGCGTTGACGGCTTTGTTCAATCCAATCCTGTTTAGCGATAATAAATTGTTCAATGGTCTTTTGATTCATGCGCAACGGTGCACTGACGCGAATGCGTCCATCCGGGGGATAGACACGCAGGTGTAAATTTTTTATGGGTTTGCGGACCAATTCACAACGCAGGCCGCGAATTTCAAAAACGGAATGAACCACTTGCTAAAACAGTCAGGTAAATAAAAAAGTAGGTTACCACCAATCCCCAAAAAAAGCCGCTTGATTTTGGCATATTCCTACGCAAACAGGCTTGTATTTTATAAAGTCCGGTTTACCATAGACTATTACATTACTTTATTGTGAGGATCACATGAAGATTGAGTTAAAAGCCAATATCCCCCTTGACGAACAAATTAAACAATTTTTTATGAATCCGACCCAAGGGGAAAAGAAAGAAGAGGACGGATCTGACAAGACGCTGGATTTGGCTGGCTCGAAACTTGGAAAGAGAAAAATTTCGGAATTAATTGCCATGGTGGAAGCCATCAAGCAGTATGCGCCTGGCATTGAAACCGTCGATTTATCGCACAACGGCCTGAGTTTTCTGAAAGCGGATCTGGCCCTGTTGATTGCGGCATTTAAAGATTCCAGCATTAAAAAATTGATTTTATGCGTCAACAATTTAGGCGCTAACAAGCCGGACGATTTACTGGCTATTGCCAATTCTTTAGCCAAAAGCGGGCTGTTGATGTTTGATTTAGCCAATAATTCGCTGCAAAAACTGGATTTATACACGCTTGAGCAGTTCTTAAAACAACTCAATACGCCGAAGCTTGAAAGCGTAAGATTGGATGATTCGAGCCTGTCTGGTTTAACCGGTGCAGACAAAGTCGCTCAGATTCTTTTTGAAACGTTGGGCCAGAAAGTGAAATTTGAGGCTGACGAACAAAAAGAATTAAGTTTTATGGGAAGGGTAAAACAACGCTATGAAGCGCTTGTTAAAGGGGAGTACCCGAATCATAACCCCTATTCCTTTTACCAGAATCAATCGAAAAAGGGTGAGAACAGCTCGCCTGTCGGCCAAAGTAACCGCTTTGTATAAGCCTGCACCCCGAAAAAGGGGTGTTATGGAATGGCGTAAAGAAAGGAGAATCACGTGGATAAATCAGCCCTCATCATTCGTAACGTGTCTGCGCTGACAGACTCGGAAGTGGCATCGATCATTGCTTTATGTCAGTTTAAAAGACCGCTGGTCATTAACGACGCTTCACCCGCGAAATTAAAAGAATTTCAGACCAAGCTGAATAACAACGAAGCCATTCCTGCTAGTCTGCTGCGGGAAACGAGCGTCAGGGATTTTATTTACGCCTCCGCCCGGCAAAATACTGGGGATCAGTTGATTCTGCATCTGGATCACAACAAGGAGGATGCAGAAGCCTACATTTTAGGTAAATTGGAAGATTATGAGCAAAATCGCCATGTCAGCGTTTTTTATTTGGGCGGCGGACACGGCGGCGGGTTTAATGGCCAGGTGGATGAAGAGACAAGCGGCCTTAAGAAAAAAACCGTTCAGGCTATTATTGCCAAACTGGAAGACAAAGGCATGAATACAGGGGCTGCTATTTTTGGTTCCTGTTACAGTGCGGCCTTTACCAATGAATTCCGTGATTTTCTGTTAGATGATGGCATCATGCTGGCCGATTCCGTGGAGTGTGGCCACAACGGATTTGACAACCTGGTTCGCTGGCGGCAGCATGCGGACAATATTCCCTTTTTCAGTGTCGAAGAAATTCAGGCCTTTAGGGTCAAGCCCAGCGACATGCGCACTAAATTTAACGAGTTGGTGGGCATGAATGACGCCCTGGCTAAACAGCACCTGGTGGAAGCCTATGCGCGCCATTCCCAGCAAAATCCGGCGAACCTGACTTATCAGGGTGTGAAATTAGTCCTGGATCAAAACAGCCAGTTGGACGATACGGTAAACAATCTTCGCACCGACCTGCTGGATCAACAAATTCTTGCCTGCAGTACCGAACTGCAGGCTCTGGGGCCTAATCCTGCGCTGGCGGATGTGCAGGAAGCGCTT
This sequence comes from Legionella taurinensis, assembly GCF_900452865.1. NCBI lineage: Bacteria > Pseudomonadati > Pseudomonadota > Gammaproteobacteria > Legionellales > Legionellaceae > Legionella > Legionella taurinensis. The sequence continues at coordinate 2,812,345 of NZ_UGOZ01000001.1, read as the reverse complement.
GGCCACTACCCCTGGGTTAATGCCTACGTGCAGCATGCGATCGAAACCTGTGCTTATCGCGATAAGACTGATGCCTTCGTCGCCGCATTGACGAAAGAAATAACTGGTTATGAGACGCAACATAATCCGGGGGCTGATGATGATATTTCGAATGCGTTATTGACTCATTTGCAAACCAAATTTCCTGCTGCACCCGAGAAGAATTTTTTTAAAATATTTGACGATTACGCTAAAAACATAGCTTTAAGTGAAAAATTGGAGGAGTTCAAGGAGGCGGCCAATGGGTTTAAAAACTACCTTGACACGCAGTATAACCCCGATTACGGTGCCCATGTGCCGGTCCATGCCTCGGCAGGCGATCTGTACAAACAAGTCGTTGTCTCCATGAAAAAGGAAACCGTGACCAGCAAAGTATTAAGCAGTAATGACGACTCGCAATTAATGGAGCTCGATCCCACGACCGGAAAACCCCTGCACACTTGTGATGATGCCTACGATCGGGTAAAAAAAGTCATCAATATTATCGGTAAGAACCAAGCCATCAACCTGGTGGTTGAGCACTCCGTCGACACCTTTAACCAGTCCAGTGTCATGAGTGAGTTCAATGAAGGTTTTGCTGCCGCCATGCTTGAGTCCGCACGTATACTGAAAGCGGCCCGTGAAGCCCAGGTCATTGTGATTAAGCCTTTGCCGATAGGCATTGATGCGGTCGACCATTTGCATTCCCTGAAAGATCAGCTGGGGAAAATAAAGGGCGATGCCAATGCCGTCGTGGAGGAGCACGACAACGGTGATGACGAGCATCTCAACGTTTAATGCGGATAGAATCCTGATCTGGCAGGGGGTGCGCTCTGCCACGTTCTTCTTAAAAAAATCCAATATGTATAATTGTTGGCTTATGTGTTATTATTTGGTCATTTTGGCATTGACCTTTGGTTTAATGCGGTGCAGTGAATTAACCTGAAACGAGCGGATGAATAGATTGTTTTTTAAAAAAACCTTATTAATGATGGGCTTACTGTTGTTTCTAACGACAACAATCACTCAGGCCCAGCGTGCGGTGGCGATTACTATCGATGATCTTCCTTTTGTCGGTGAAAGCAAAAATTTCCATCTTAATAAAATCATTGAAACATTAACGGCGAATGGTGTGCCTGCGACAGGGTTTGTTATTGCCAGTGAAGTCACCGAAGGCAACATGCCCATGCTCAAGAAGTTTCGCGATTCAGGATTTGGCGTCGGTAACCACACGCTGACCCACGCCAATCTTAACCGCATGGACACCCAGGCCTACATCGACGAGATCAAACAGGCCGATAACATTTTAAAGCCGGTGTTAACGCGCCCTAAATATTTCCGCTTTCCTTACCTGGTGGTGGGGCAGGGTGAAAAAAAAGAGCGTGTGATGAATTACCTCGCTAAAAAACATTACCATGTGGCCCCGATCACGATCGATAGCCGTGATTTTGTTTTTAACCAATTGCTGATGTCGGTTCCTGAAAAAGAGCGCCGCTTTTTTATGGGCGTGCTCAAACCCTGTTATATCGATTTCATCTGGGAACAGACGCTCAAAGCCGAAGAACACAACCGGGTTATTCACAAACCGGATCAACCCCAGATTTTATTGATCCACGCCAACCTGCTGAATGCTTACGCTCTGCCGGATATTATTAACCTTTATCGTCAGAATGGTTATCACTTTGTGAGCCTCGATGACGCGCTTTATCCTGCGTCTGCCGGCAAAACCGGTTCCATCAAGCGCCGGCTTAAGCAGTTTTATGATACTCAAATCGAAGAATTTATGGCTTGGGATTGATTATCCCCCTGATAAGCGCGTGTATGCTAGACGATCAAAAAATGTCGACCTATTGGCCATCTTTTTGTCATTGGCGAGGGCAGGATGCGGCCATGAAAGAAGAACACCTGCTGAAATCGGCCCTGTTGCTGGTTGATTTCCTGAAGGAGAAGGGGGTAGAGCCGTCGACAATTGATGCTCATTTAAACGAAGCGCCTTTGGGTTTATTCAAAACGCTCGATCAATTCAATGGCCGGTCTTTCGGCACCTTGTTATTCGCAAAATTACGCTTAAGCGATTACCTGCAAACACTCAAAGACTCCACGGGTGCAGAAAGCCTGTGTTTAAAACCCCTTGAAGCCATCATCACCAGGCTTTACGCCATGCCACGTGAGAACCCGGCACAGGGGGTTTTCGAGCTGATTGATCATTTAAACCGATGGTTAAGCCTGAAACCTGAAGCCTACCATGACAGGGATGAAGCAAGAAAATTATGCCTGGTCTTTTATCTGTTACTGAAATTGCTAACCGCGACCGTATCCAACCTGAGCACCCTGAATAAAACACTGGCTTCGCGTTTTATTCCCTTACAAAACATAGCCAAGGAGGCGTTTAAATTATTAAAAGCCGCCCATGAGCAATGGCAACAGTTGGCCCCGCAGGGCGATCAAAAATCGCCTGTGCAGGAAGAGGTCCTGCTCCATCAGCAACCGCCTTGGCTTGAGGCTTTCCAACAAAAATACCAGTCAATTGCTCATCAAAAGAAAACCCATCAGGGCAAACTGGCACAATTGCATGGTGTCATTACCGAGGATTGCACAGCCCTGAAAACTCTTAAGCGTCTCCAACTCGAAAAGGAGCGTGTGAAAGCGGGAATGGTGCAGTTGCACGCTCTGGAATATGCCTTAGCGAATCCAAAATTAACCTTAACCACTCTTCTTTCGAATTATTCCAGCGCCTTTCAAATGGTGCTGGACCATTCGTCTGCTCAAGTTAAAAAAGAATTGCTGTCGCCCGATGAGACCGCAAAAAGCCCCTGGCCCTGGATGCCAGGCATACTGATCTCGACCGCCAACTGGTTTTTTAAGCCGGCCGTGGAACCTGGGAAGTTAAAATTACAGCAGGCCTTGCCGCTTGTGACCTTATCATTCACTCAAACGATTAAAACGCTGGATGAAGCCATCGTCCACCAGATTATCAAGATTTTCCCTGACAATGCAGGCTATCAAGGCCTGTTACGTCGTGTGGGTGAGGACGGACTCACGGAACTGATTCACTACCATCAGCAATTACAGGCGCTCTGCCTGCTGGCTCAACGCGTCCTGCAACTGCATTCAAATCTGTATAAACTTCACTTGCCGCCGCAAAGTCAATTATTCATTGCTCAGGAAATGCCTGAAAAAAGCAAACAGGACGAAGCGGTCAGCCAATTGCTGAACTTTTTTACTGAGGGTGCAGACAGAGAAGCCATGGTGCCGCTTAAAAACAACTTAAAGGCCTTGTGCACTCGTTTGGAAATCGGCCTTGAATTAGTCACCAAGGGTTTCTGTACCATCAAGGCCTTCAACGACTCAGGGATGCTGCCTTCTCCGTGAGGCACTAAGCGGACGACTCGTTGCCCGGGCTATAATTTAAAGACATCCCTTGCAGCTCAGACATGATGGATAAAAAACGGTATTACCGGGCAGCGATTCGCTGGTTGCCTCAAGGCAGGGAAAATCCGCCCCTGATACAATATTTGCTTCTGGATGCAAAACTGGAGTATTTAATTTTTCCAAAACAACTCCAGGTGAGTCATATCCAACAAACCCTTGTGGCTATTCTGGATGAGATGCAATCCCTTTGCCCGGCAACACACCCTCTGAAAGTGCATTTCAAATCCATTAACGTCCATTATGGCGGCCATCGGCAGGATTCGGCACGATTCCATTCGCTCATACGAAGGCTGTTAACGCGTCGCGGTTTGCTTGCCCCGGATTCGCGCATGGCTTATTTACTTAAAAAAGACGAATTGAAGCGATTCAAGCAGGCGCTTTATTGGCTGGATATCGACACCAGGACACGAGGCTGCGCTTTTGTTGCCCATTTATGGGCCATTGCGTTGAAAGCCACGCGCTCCCGCGTTGAACTGGCCATTCGACAACTCTGGAAAGCGCGTTATGGCATTCAGCGCATGTCCAACCACGATAAGGAACGCTTTGCCGAATTTTATGCCCACTTGTGATGACGCCCGTTATCTGCCTACTATTTGGATAAAAGGCAGCAATAGGTATAAAATAGCAGGGTTGTTAATTTTATGTTAAGGATGTTTATGTTTTCCTTGTTTAAACGTGAAAAAGGAGCTAATGCCTCATCACCTGCCCAGCAGCCTTTTGTGTCTCAAGGCGACATGCTGCACGCTTTGAATAAAGGCGAAGAGAATGGGCTGTGCGGACCTTTGACGAACATGGTGGCTGAAGAACATCTTCGTGGGGCAAAAAAAACCACCTTATTCTCACAAAGTAATGAAACGGTTTACTACAAAGCAGTTGAGGTAGAGGGGCATCAGGATGCCATTCGCAATATCGATCGAAGCAATGGTAAGCATTCCGCCTTTATCGATACTGAAACGCCGTTTCTGGTCGACCAAATTCCGGCGGCCAAACTTAAAAGCCTGACGCTTAATGATTTGGGCGAGCATAATCTGATTACCTTCCCCGTTGAAGGCGAAGCGAAAGGGAGCGATCCTTATCATCAAATTTATTTCAAACGCCAAGAGAAGGATTGTGTTAAATTTGATGCTGAAGAACGGTATGGAGAAAAAAAGGGAAATTGCCAGGAATTGTTTGACGCGTTCAAGAAAAGCGTGAGTACTCAGCCTGATCCGTCGCGCCCGCCCAAAAATGTCATTGTCGCGCGAAGTGCCGGGTTTTTCCCTGCTGTCAGTGAATCCATTGTTAAACCCGCTGAGGTTGTCAAACCTCATTTTCAAGTATAAAAAAACGAGGCAGTTCTGAAAGGGAACTGCCTCGTCGATTATTATTTGGCGGAGAACTTGACTTTGAATTCCTCAGAAGGCAGCATTTCCTGGCTGATGCCGTCTGATAAGCCCTTACTGAAGTGAATAAAGGCGCCAGCCAGATTTTCAGCTTTGTGCGAGTCCTTGCTTGCCTTGAAAAAGGCAAACGCATTATGATTTTCCTGCGCTTGGCTGTAGGCATGTGATTGGAAGGGCGATAAGCCTTCTTTGTGGTTTTGTTTGACCTGATTTAACAAGGAATCTTTGGCTACAGGATGCAAAGGCGTTTCAACCATGTCATGGCCGTCATTGACGTCAGCAATGGATTGATGATGGTCTGGGCCAAATTGTTTCAATTGGTCATTTAATTCCTTGCGTTGCGGACAATGGTAACCTGGGTAATCGGCCCCGGTTTTATCCTTTATACTTCTCACTTCCATTGCTTGAGTAAAGTTGCTAAAGATGGCGTTACTAAAGTCTTTAAAGAAGCTTACTTTATCGTTTTTGCCGTTGTGTTTCATAGTACTACTCTCGTCATTTAAAAACAGTAAGTTCATGGTAAGGCTTGCCGTCTTAAGAGAATCTTAAGTGTGAAAGGATTAACACAAAATTTGCATATACTTTGCAAAAAGTTTATTTTTTATTCTTTTGAGGGTTGGATTACCACGGATGTCAGGGCGCTGCAGGCGATTCTGCCTGCAGCCGGAAGGGAAATCAGGCGTTGAATTGTAAGTTAACGGGCACTTCCTGTTTGGCGTCTGAAGGAAGCATTTTTTGTTTCAGAAGGCCCAGTTTTTGGAGTTTATAGGACTTTAACGTGCCTTCATGCTTCTCAATCTCCCCATCAATCTTCTCTAATCGTTTTTCATGGCCTTTTATCCACTCTGGTTGAGGGGAAGGTGTACATGCCTATCAGGAAATGATATGAGAAGCGGCACAACCTTCCCCGTTGAAGGCGAAGCGAAAGGGAGCGATCCTTATCATCAAATTTATTTCAAACGCCAAGAGAAGGATTGTGTTAAATTTGATGCTGAAGAACGGTATGGAGAAAAAAAGGGAAATTGCCAGGAATTGTTTGACGCGTTCAAGAAAAGCGTGAGTACTCAGCCTGATCCGTCGCGCCCGCCCAAAAATGTCATTGTCGCGCGAAGTGCCGGGTTTTTCCCTGCTGTCAGTGAATCCATTGTTAAACCCGCTGAGGTTGTCAAACCTCATTTTCAAGTATAAAAAAACGAGGCAGTTCTGAAAGGGAACTGCCTCGTCGATTATTATTTGGCGGAGAACTTGACTTTGAATTCCTCAGAAGGCAGCATTTCCTGGCTGATGCCGTCTGATAAGCCCTTACTGAAGTGAATAAAGGCGCCAGCCAGATTTTCAGCTTTGTGCGAGTCCTTGCTTGCCTTGAAAAAGGCAAACGCATTATGATTTTCCTGCGCTTGGCTGTAGGCATGTGATTGGAAGGGCGATAAGCCTTCTTTGTGGTTTTGTTTGACCTGATTTAACAAGGAATCTTTGGCTACAGGATGCAAAGGCGTTTCAACCATGTCATGGCCGTCATTGACGTCAGCAATGGATTGATGATGGTCTGGGCCAAATTGTTTCAATTGGTCATTTAATTCCTTGCGTTGCGGACAATGGTAACCTGGGTAATCGGCCCCGGTTTTATCCTTTATACTTCTCACTTCCATTGCTTGAGTAAAGTTGCTAAAGATGGCGTTACTAAAGTCTTTAAAGAAGCTTACTTTATCGTTTTTGCCGTTGTGTTTCATGGTACTACTCTCGTCATTTAAAAACAGTAAGTTCATGGTAAGGCTTGCCGTCTTAAGAGAATCTTAAGTGTGAAAGGATTAACACAAAATTTGCATATACTTTGCAAAAAGTTTATTTTTTATTCTTTTTGGAGGGTTTAATTGCTACGGATCTCAGCGTGCTGCAGGCGATTCTGCCTGCAGCTGGATGGAAAATCAGACGTTGAATTGCAAGTTTACGGGCACTTCCTGTTTGCCATCTGAAGGGGGCATTTTTTGTTTCAGAAGGCCCAGTTTTTGGAGTTTATAGGACTTTAACGTGCCTTCATGCTTCTCAATCTCCCCATCAATCTTCTCTAATCGTTTTTCATGGCCTTTGATATCCTCTCGCGTGGGGGGCAGTGCTTCCACCCTGGTTGAGGGAAGGTGCACACGTGCATCAGGAAATAACATGGGGAGCGGCATAACAACCAGGGGACCCTGAGGCCTTTCAACGGTTGCTACACGTTCACGATGCGCCCTTAATCCAATTAAGGCCTCTTTTTCTTCCTTTATTTGTTTTTTAATCTGGAGATAGGTTGAGTCGTCTTGTAATTGAGATTTAGCCTGATCCAACTGTCGCTCCTGCTGAATTTGTCGAACCTGTTCTTCAGACAGCGTTTCTTCCCAGGGGAAGGGCATGGGTTCGGGTTGAGGGTCGTCTGCCTCATCGGCTTTAAGGCAATAGGAAATGCCTTGAAACAGCGCAACACCCAGGGCAATGACAGCCAGGGGCAATACAATAGCGGCGGCAATGGCTGTGTAAATCGATGCAAAAAGAAACGGGAAGACCACAAGCGCAACCACAGTGAGTACCAGCCAGGCGCCGAGGGTGGTCATGGCGCGCGGGTGACGGCTGACAAACGAAGGCTGTTCAACCCGTGCATTCTGCATGTCTGCGAGTAAGGCATCATCCAGTAAGGTCGCGGCGCTGGCGTAGGAGGGGCCGCGTTTGACATCGCCGAGGATTCGTCCAAATTGCACTTTGCCATTGGTGCGGTTCGCGCGCTGTATTTCTTTCTGTACCTGCTGATGCAGGGCAGTATTGATGGCGCTGAGGCGTTGTTCCTCGTCTGCCTGAGGAGGAAAGGCCAGCAATTTTGCCGCGAGGATGGTGCGCTCTACACCGGCGTTGAATGCGCGGTTAAATGGCACGCCTGAGCCTGCATCGCCTAAGAGAATGACACGTTTATTGCCAGGTAATGGCTTGGCAAAGGTAGCGGTGCAATAGGTTGATAGTTCTACACCGGCAATGGTTTCGCTGTTTTCGACCAACTGGTCTTTAAGTGCTGCACGGCGAAGCGCTAACCAGGGGCGGATGCTGTTGGCCAACTGCGTCATGTTGCGGGTTTCTGGTTGCACCAAATCCTTAAGTGTTAATTTCTTTTTGGCATACACTTCCTGATAGGTGTCTTTGTCAACAAAAAAGAAAAGAGAGACGGGGGTTTTACCGTTTTTCTTACGTCCGATTTGTTCGGACACGAAATGCTCAGTCTGGCTTAGCGCAGGGGCATACGTGGTGAGTGGAATCGGTTTGGTTTTGCCGTGAACATGGTATTTCACTTCAACAATGTATTGCAGATTCTTATCAACGGATTTCTTGTCATCAAAGAATTTTTTTCTGACGGTGCTGTGCGCGCCATCCGCCCCGATTAAGGTGTGGGCGGAGGGAAACCGATCAAGGAGTGCCTGAGGATCGTCGATTTTTTCGTATTCAATGGAAATGCCCAAATCATCGGCTAACTGCTTGAGCTTGCTCTCGATAGTCGAGGTGGGCACCGGACCATGAAAATCCTTTAAAATAGCCTGCAGGCGTTTATCGGGGTGAGAGCCTTTAAATGCGTGGGGGTCGACTAACAGGGTATGATGGCGGGTGTATTCTTTATTGCGTTCAAAAATAACAACCTTCGCCTCAGGATTGTTTAATTTGGCTTCAATGGCGCTTAACAATCCAATGGGCCCGGCACCTATAACAAGAATATCAGGTTTCATGCGCATGCTCTTAATCAGTGAAGACGGCCTAGTATAGTCACCTGATTGTTGAAAAACAATACAGTCAGGGTGTTATAAACTCGCCATGTCAATCACAAAACGATAGCGCACATCGCTTTTAATCACCCGTTCATAAGCTTCATTCACCTGTTGAATTGAAATTCGCTCAATGTCGCAGACCAGGTTGTGTTGCCCGCAAAAATCGAGCATTTCCTGCGTTTCCTGAATGCCGCCGATGAGGGAGCCCGCGAGGCTTTTTCTGCCGCCGATGAGTGACAGGGCTTTAACCGGGATATCGTGCTCCGGAATGCCGACAATGACCATGGTGCCATCGCGTTTAAGCAGTTTCAGGTAATCGTTCCAGTTTATTTTGGCAGAGACAGTGTTGATCATGAGGTCAAAGGTACCCGCCAGTTGACTGAATGTTTTGGCATCCGCGGTTGCGTAAAAAGCATCGGCGCCTAAGCGTTTGGCATCGTTTGCCTTACTTAATGAGTGACTGAGGACACTGACCTCCGCACCCAGGGCATGAGCAATTTTAACCCCGATATGACCTAAACCGCCGAGACCAAGGATAGCGACTTTTTTGCCAGGCCCGGCTTTCCAATGTTTGAGCGGTGAGTAAAGGGTAATCCCGGCGCAAAGCAGCGGTGCTGCGGCATCGGGGGGGAGATTGTCCGGTATACGCAGCACATAATGCTCATCCACGACAATGCGTGAAGAATAACCGCCCTGAGTCAGGCGGCTGCCGTCGCGTTCCATGTTGTTGTAAGTGGTGGTCATGCCTTCACTGCAGAATTGCTCCAGTCCATCCTGGCAGTTGACGCACCGCCGGCAGGAATCGACAAAACACCCCACACCCACCCGATCGCCGACTTTAAATCGAGTGACTTTGGCACCGATTTGACTGACAACCCCGATGATTTCATGGCCAGGCACCATGGGAAAGAGGGCGCCGCCCCATTCTTCGCGAGCCTGGTGGATATCGGAATGGCAAATGCCGCAAAATTGAATATCAATCAGCACGTCCTCCTCACCCACCTCGCGTCGTTCAAATGCATACGGGGTGAGGGGGGCTTTGGCCGTCTGTGCGGCGTATCCTTTGACCGGAATCATGCTGATCTCCTTCAATGACATGAGCAATAAGAAACAAACAATCAGTCTAGCAAAAATTGACGGGATTGTCGCAGGCATTGGCCGATTGATCAGGGGACATCAATAAGGGTTGCCTAAGCATTTTGCAGGTGTTAAGCAAGGGAAAACTGCTCGCGCTGAGCATGGCTAAGAAGAAACCGGGGTACCCCAGGAGGTGTTGAATGAAGCCGCTTAGGGCGCCAAACACAATGTAACTCAATGCCATGATGGAGGTGCACAGCGTGTACATGGACATGGGATAAGGGCTTTGATTGGCGATGCGAAGGAGGTAAGTCATGTAAGCCCCATTCAGGAGCCCTGCGATGAGTTGCCCAAGCAGAACGAACCCCCAGAGCAAAGGATAGCCGTGAACCTGGGTCATTAAAAAGAAACATAAATGACCAGGAACCATGAGGAATGTTAATTTCTTAAGGCAGGACGCAGTCCCTAAGCGACCCGACAAATACCCGGCAAACGAAATGCCTGAAATCAGCGCCAGACTGCCAAAAACACCATAAAGCGCCCCAAATTGCGGCAACGACAGCCCCATGCCCTGAGGATCAACTAAATAAAGCGGCAGCATTTTTTGAATCTGGGCATCGGTCAGATTATAGATAAAAATAAAAAACAGCGGGCTATGCCACTTTTTCTGCAGGAACAATGCCTGGATGCCCAGGTAATTTTCCTGAGGCACTGGGGAGGGCTTGTGAGCATTGGGTATAAAGAGAGCATGAAACAGGACGAATACCACAAGAAGCAGGGTGAGCAAGCTGAAAAACAACGGCCAGACAGGGTAGGTGGTGCGAGAGGCCAGGAAAACAGCCAGAGTCAGTAACCCGCCTTTTACGGTCAGGCGGCCCAATTGGTAGAAGCCACTGCGCAGGCCGACATAACGCTTTTGCTCCCTCTCCGATAAATGTGACAGGTAAAGTCCGTCAGACAGAATGTCATTCATGGAGGAGAGCAGGGCAAGAACCAGGAATGCAGGAATGGACAGCGGCAGAAAAAAGGACGAATTGGTCGTCAGGGCAAGCAGAAAAACCACGCTCACCAGTCCACCCTGGATGATAAGCAGGCTGGTTTTTTTATTCGGCTGCTTTTCAAGGATGGGTGCGAATACGGGTTTGATGCACCAGGGCAGCATGAACAGGCTGGTTAGCAGGGTCGCGGTAGCATTCCCAAGTCCATAGTGCTGATAACACAGTGCGGCCATGGTTGCGACCACCATGTAGGGCAGGCTTTGAAAGAAATAAAGGCAGGCTATCCAGCCACAGTGCGTTAAGGATTGACGAGACACAAACGGCCTTGTGTTGACCAGGATGCGTCATATTGTACATTAATTGTTCATTTTGGGGCAATGCCTTTCGATCCTGAAAAACAAGCAATGAATTGGCAGGTGAGAGTCATACCCGCTACTATTGAAGAAAAGGATAAAATAAAACATGCCCATGCCGGTCATTAATGAAACATGGTTATGGTGTCTCTTTTTCCTCCTGGTCACGATCGTCTTAGGTATCGATCTGTGGCTGCTCAGGGGGCAGAAAAGTCATCGGGTTTCAACGCGCGAGGCATTGTCATGGACCGCCGTGTGGGTGAGTCTCGCTTTAAGTTTTAATCTTGTGCTTTGGGTTTACCTTTACCACACCTTCGGACCGGCCATTGCCTATGAAAAGTCGCTTGAATTTTTAGTCAGTTACCTGATTGAAAAATCACTGTCCGTGGATAATCTCTTTGTTTTTATTTTGATTTTTCAATATTTCTCCATTCCTGCCCATCATCAGAGACGACTTCTGCAGTATGGCGTCATCAGTGCCATTTTCATGCGTTTAATTATTATTTTGTTTGGTATCTGGCTTATCAACCGGTTTGACTGGATTTTTTATGTCTTTGGCGTGTTGCTGCTGATTTCTGCGTTACGTATTCTTTTTTTGGGAAATGAAGAAAAAAGCCTGGAAACCAATCTTTTAATTCGCTTGTTTTCAAAAATTTTTCGTCTGTCGCATGAGAAAATCGATGGCCGCTTTTTTATCCTGCACAATAACCAATGGTATGTGACGCCGATGTTTATCGCCTTGTTGTTTATTGAATTCAGCGACCTGATTTTTGCTATCGACAGTATCCCTGCGGTTTTTGCTATTACCCGTGACCCATTCATTGTGTTTACGTCCAACGTTTTTGCGATTTTGGGCTTAAGGACGTTGTATTTTCTCATCAGCAACATGAAAGAGCAGTTTGCCTATTTAAGTCATGGACTGGCTATCATTCTGATCTTTATCGGCATTAAAATGCTTATCCATGCTTACATAGAAATTCCAGTGTTGATGACACTGGGTTTCATTATTCTAGTGCTCGCTGCTGCCATTGCCTTAAGCTGGTTGCTGCGCAAACCCCATTGAAGGGCGTTTGAGTCATTTATTAACAAAATTCTCAGTTTAAAATCACAACCCCTGATATAATTAGCTATACCACGCGCTTTATTCTTAAAAACCGGGGTCGTTCTGACAACGAGGTCAAGCCTGGTGTTTCAGGGCAGGAGAAGAATAAAATGGCAATGAATCGCTATAAAAAATACCGCAAAGTTGCCGGAAAAATCGTCATTCTCGGATTTGGCAGCATCGGACAGGCCCTATTTCCGCTTCTAGCCCGGCATTTGGTTCTTCAACCCCAACAGGTACGGGTGGTTTCCAAATTAGCGGAGGAAGAAACGATTGCCCAGGAATTGGGAGTAAATTTTAGATTGCTTGAGGTCACACGCGAGAATTACAAGTCATTCTTTGACGAAGAGCTTTCATCTGGCGACTTTTTAATCAATCTGTCAACTGGAATTTCCAGTGCAGACTTGATTCGCTTGTGTCAGGCAAAAAAAGTACTCTACCTGGATGCCAGCACTGAACCCTGGGAAGGTTATTACACTGATGAATCCCTGTCCCCCTCCCAACGCACCAATTATGCCTTGCGCGAGGAAATGCTGGCGATGAAAGGAAAACGGGGGAGTACCGCGGTGATTACCCACGGGGCTAACCCGGGTCTCGTGTCTCATTTTGTCAAACAGGCTTTATGGAATATGGCCCGCGACAATGATTTGCCGCTACGCCCTCTTCAGACGGCGCAGGATTGGGCTCATCTGGCACACCAATTGACCATTAAAGCCATTCATATCGCGGAGCGGGACACGCAAATCACCTCAACGCCTAAAATGCCGGGTGAGTTTGTTAATACCTGGTCGGTGCCAGGTTTTATGGCAGAAGCCCGACAACCGGCGGAATTAAGTTGGGGAACGCATGAACGCCATTGGCCAAAAGACGCCCACCACTACGATTTCGGTTCGAATTGCTCCATTTATCTTGACAGGCCAGGGGCTACGACGCAGGTGCGTACCTGGACCCCGACACTGGGTCCGTTTCATGGCTTTTTAATTACCCATGCTGAATCAATTTCGATTGCTGACTATTTAAGCATTCGATGCAATGGCCATGTCATTTATCGTCCCACCGTCCATTATGCCTATTTCCCTTGTCCTGATGCGACCTTGTCACTGCATGAATACAATGGCATGGAGTGGCAGAATGGCATGAATCAGGAGGAGCATAACCGCTTGATTGTCGATGACATCATTGATGGCATGGATGAATTAGGCGTGCTGTTGATGGGAAATAAGAAAGGGGCTTACTGGTTTGGATCCCAATTGTCCATTCACGACGCCAGAAAGCAGGTGCCCTATAACAATGCGACCAGCCTGCAGGTGGCCGCCGGAGTACTCGCGGCTCTGCTTTGGGCCATGGAGTACCCGGAATGCGGCATTGTTGAGCCTGAAGATCTTGACTACCAATACATTCTAAAAATCGCTTTGCCTTATCTTGGCAACGTGTCTGGCTATTACACGAATTGGAATCCGCTGAAAGATCGCCAACAACTGTACAGCGAAAAAATCGATCGAAGCGATCCTTGGCAATTCTTAAATATTCGTGTCAACTAGGTGAATAAGCCTCAGGAATATCCAGCAATTTTTTTTGGTAAAAACGCTTCAATGTATTCCCTGTTTTCCCGTGTATTTATCCAGCCATCAATAATGATTTTTCGAATGAATGAGGACGATTTTCGACAATTTTTTAAATGATCATAGGCGGTATGTAACCGGGCTTCATGATCGGCAATAATTGAAAAAATCAGAGGGGCATCAAAAAGCGATGCAAAAATCACTTCGGAATGGATTAATAGCAGCGATAACTCCGCCGGTTCCATCCGTGGAAGATCTCTGGCCGTTAAAAACGCGGCAATTTCATCACGTAAGCCAAGGTGTTTAGCCCTCATGTCCGCTATCGATGAGCGCAGGGTGTCCGACTCAATGTGCCGCAGGGCGATAAACAGGACTTCAATAACCGTAACCTCCAGCGTATATAGTTCTGATAATTTAGAAAAATAGTCATCATTTAATATCATAAAACTCTCCATGTTTTATTGAATTAATGAAGTTTATTTTGGAAAATTATGATATTTTTTAATGGTAAAAATTTCAATTAATTTTAATTATTTTTTAAAATTATTTAAAGATTTTGCAATGCATTTTTCCGTCATTATCTATCCAGGCTCTTTTCATGATTTCAGTATTAAATGACACACTGACATTGCCTTGCGTGTTAACGGCAATCACCCCCATTTCCCTGCGGGATGCGGGGGGGCGTTTTTTTATAACCTGGTCGCAGGCCTCCTGCAGGGAATACCCCTGAAGTTCGATGAGCATGGCAATGGTATGAGCCGCTACGCCAGTAATCAGCGCTTCCCCTTCACCGGTGCCGGAGACGGCGCAATTGCGGTTGTCGGCATAACACCCTGCACCAATCACACAACTGTCGCCAATGCGTCCCGGCAGGCAATGACTGATGCCTCCGGTCGACGTGGCGGAAGCCAGATTGCCTTCATTGTCCAGGGCGACAGCGCCCACCGTGCCGCTACCGCTTTTTTTAAGGATGTCGTCAAACGTTTCCTGCTGATGCCGGGTTTGGTTTTGCTGGTATTGATAATCCGTCATGAAATAAGATTCAGGCAATAAGGGAAGATTGAAATACTTCGCCACTTCAAGGGCCCCATAGCCGGATAAAAAAACATGATGGGTTTTTTCCATGATTTTTCGCGCAAGACTGACGGGATTTTTAACTTCACGAATCATGGACACGGCGCCGGCTTTTAAGGTTTTGCCATCCATAATGGACGCATCCATTTCGATTTCTCCATGGCAATTCAGCGTGGACCCGCGCCCCGCATTAAAGTGAGGATCGTCTTCAAGCATGCAGACCGCTGCCTCGACGGCATCGAGCGCACTGCCGCCGTCTTTAAGAATCCGATGACCGGTGAGCAGCGCTTCCTGTAACCCTTTCGCGCATTTTTTTTCATTGGATATTAAAAAATCCGAGGCTTCCCCTGCACCACCGTGAACGGCAATCGCGATTTTATTCATGCTGAACCCCTTACGGTTAATCCTTTAACGTTGGATTGTAAAGTTTACGTGTTTTAATGGAAAACCGGCAATTTTTAACCAGTAAATGAACCTTGAGGTTTTCCACGTACACCGCATCGTCTTCCTTGACGGTACTGATATTGGTTTGGCGAATTGACTTGCCGTCAATGATAACAACCATGCCGGAGCCGCGGCATTCGGCTTCCGAACCATTTTTAATGATAAGCGCCGTGTCCTCACCTAATCCCACGCCTAATTGATCCGGATTGATGATGATGGCATGCGCTAAGCGGGCGAAGCGCCCACGTTTAATAAAATGGGTATCGATGATGCAGTTTTGTAGAAAGCCAAGGCCCGAAGAGGTTTTTAAATCACTCTCCATCAGTGCTTCTTCTTCACCGCCTTCGGTGATCATAATGGATGACATCACCATGGCTCCGGCACTGGTGCCCGCCACGATAAAGGTTTTATCCCCGACATAGCGCTCCCTGATTCGGTCAATCAGCGGCGTGCCGCCAAGAATGGTCGCCAGGCGGAATTGATCGCCGCCGGTGAAGAAAATACCGTCAGCCTGCTCGATGCGATCGAGGTAGATTTTTTCCCGGGCCTCCATTTTGTCTTCAATCTGAATGAAGCCTGAGTTTAAGTAGCCAAGGTCGCGAAACGCTTTTTCATAGCGTTGCCTGACTTCCTCCTGATACCGTGAACCCGAGGTAATGACCTCAATTTTTTTATTGCGGGACGCGTTGAACAACTCGCGTAAAATCTCATACCGCTGCAATTCGCCCTGATTCTTCTTGCTTGCGGAGGGAATCTTGTCTCCCATGTCTTCCGCGCCGCCGATGATGAGTAATTTTCCTTTGGCATACATGACCGCTCCTTAAGCCGAGGTATAATCTGCATTCCATTCCTTGTGAAGCGTCTTTAAGTGTGCCGTAGCCGCCAGGACATCCTCAGGAAAATAGACAATAAACGTTCCGGGTTTGGCCCTTGCCAAGGCATGGCTGAGCGCTTGCTTTTCATTGGGAATAACCTGGATGTCCCTAACCAGTTTGGACTCAGCCTCATCAATGCCCTGAACGATTAATTCGGTCAATTCTTCATTGCTTCGTCCACGCCCGTCGCTGTCGTGGCGAATGATGATTTCGTGATACATTTGCGCAGCACAAGACCCCACTTTTTTAATGTCGTCTGTACTCCTGTCGCCGGTGGCGGCGATGATGCCGATTTTTTTTGTGCATTTCAGCTGCTTTAAATACTTCTGCAATTCGATAAACGCCGCCTCATTATGGCAATAATCCAGCATGACCTTAAACTGGTTGAACGAATAGACATTCATTCGCCCCGGAATCATCTCGGGGGTGGGGTAAAAGGTGGTGAGCCAGGCGGCAATGTCCGTTTTTTTGAAATTCATGACCACAGCAGCCAGGGTGGCGGCTAATGCATTTTGTATCATGCAGGATGCCTTGCCGCCGTGGGTTATGGGAATGTCTTCCAGGCTTTGCAGAGTAATAATTTCATCCTGATCACGGATTATCAGCCTGCCTGAATCAATGTAGGCAGCGAGTCCTCCCGCCCGGCAATGCTCATCAATGCGTTGATTGTCCTTGTGCATACTGAACAGGGCAATCTGACAGGTGAGGGATTGTTTCATGGCGAATACCAACTCATCGTCGGCATTGAGCACCGCATACCCTGTCGGTGCTGTACTGCGGGCAACCACTTCCTTGACGCGGGCCATGTCGCTTAGGGTGTGGATGTCATTTTGTCCTAAATGATCAGAGGACACATTGGTAATGATACTGACCTGGCATTGATCAAATCCTAATCCGGCCCGTAAAATACCTCCCCGCGCGCATTCCAGTACAGCAAAATCAACCAGGGGATCGCGTAACACCAGATTGGCGCAAAAAGGGCCGCTGCAGTCGCCAAGGTAAAGGCTATTCTGATTAATGTAAACGGCATCGGTGGTGGTAAAACCGACCTGATGGCCTGCTTCGCGGGCAAAGTGAGCCATCAACCGGACGGTCGTAGTTTTTCCATTGGTTCCGGTTACGGCGACAAGGGGGATTCGCCCCGATTGATTATTGGGAAAGAGCATGTCCAGAATGGGCTTGGCCACGTCAATCGCCTGACCCTGGGTTGGGCGCAGGTGCATTCGTAACCCCGGGCTGGCATTCACTTCCAGTACTGCGCCCTGACCTTCAATCGGTAAACGGATATCCTGTGCCATGATGTCGATACCGCAGACATCGAGCTTCATCAGGCGTGCAATGCGTTCAGCCATAAAGGCATTCGCCGGGTGCACATCGGCTGTGACGTCGGTTGAAGTCCCTCCGGAGCTGATGTTAGCGGCATGTTTTAAACGTAAAACCGTACCCCTTGATAAAACACCGTCTAAATCCAGGTTCTTTTCTTTAAGAATGTCCATCGTCACGTCATCAATGGCGATGGCGGTTAAATAATTCTCATGGGATCGTCCCCGCTCTGGCTGTTGATTGATGGCATCAATGAGTTGCTGAATAGTTGATGTGCCGTCGCCGACAATGGCGGCCGGTGAGCGTTGAGCCACGGCGACCAGTTGATAATTGACTACCAGAAAGCGGTAATCATGACCGTCAATTAAATGTTCAACAATGACTTGGGAAGAAACCTGCTGCGCCAGATTCAACGCGGCGCGTGCCTTTTCCTTCGTTAAGATATGCGTGGTGGCGCCGCGGCCATGATTGCCGTTGAGCGGCTTAATGACACAGGGAAAGCCCACCTTTTTAAGCGCTGCATCCAGTTCAGACAAACCGCTAATGACCACGCCCTGCGGGACAGGAATAAGCTCGGCGGCCAGCATGTTTTTTGTGAGCTCTTTATCGCTGGCGTTATCAACGCCGATAGAACTGGTATCTGAGGTCATTGCAGCGCGGATCTGCTTTTGCTGCCTGCCATGACCCAACTGGATCAGTGATGCGGAATCAAGGCGGCGAAAAGGGATGTTACGCCTTTCGGCTTCAGTGAGGATGGCCTGAGTGCTGGGACCGAGGCTTTCTTCGTCCCTGATTGATCGCAGGCGGCGGATGTCCTCCGCCAGACGCAGGTATTTTTTCTGACAGGCAAGGGTTCTGACCAGTTCAACCGCACGATACGCCGCGTACACGCCGGCCTTTTCAAACACATAGGAAAACACCACATGATAAACACCAGGCTCGGCTGTCGAACGAGTACGGCCAAAACCGCATTCCATACCGGCTAACCATTGCAGTTCAAGTGCTACATGTTCAATAACATGCCCAAGCCAGGTGCCTTCATTGACGCGCTTTAAGAAGCCACCTTGATGATTCTCTGAGCAATAGTGTTCGTGTAAGGAGGGCAGCAATTCGCTTAAGTGTGCATAAAAACCCGGGAGGGTATTTGTGGGTAATCGCTCGTATTCATGCAGATGCAGTTTGATAACAATCAGTCTACAACGGGTATTTGACCAGTAATTAGGGCCACGCAAAACGTTGATACTTAAAATTTCCATCTCCAAATCCTCAAAAATACACTGCGGTTCTTTCAGAAATATATTTTTTTTAAGGCATCATGTTTCCAGGAAAAGTTGTCGGAAATGGGTTGAGCGTAAGAGAATTTGATTTAAAGAATTGACCAGCGATTGAGGTGTGCCGAAGTGAAGAATTTTCTTTGCCCACAACGGAATAATGTAATGGTCATCCCGAATCATCCTGTGATACACATCAAACAAAGGATTTTTTCCGCTGTTGTCACCCGGTTTTATTTCGCTGATCAAGTGGATTAATTGGCGGGTGTTTTTAATAAAAAAAGTATCGAGAAGTGCGTTGTTTTGAATGATTTTCTGTCGCAGCGATTTCACCTTGAAATCCTGATCATCCACTTCGGCAAACAGCAATGAGGGATCGTGCGAATGATACAGCAGCATGGCACCGTCAATTTGCCATTCCAGCAGGATTTGCCAATTAAAATCAACCTGGATATGCGTGTCGCAGTTGTGAATCAGTGAGGGCAATTGAAGGTCGAGGTAGGGCGCTGCCGTTAAAAGGGTTTCGCCCATTGTCCGGGTTTCTTCTTTCAGATTAACAATGGTACAAGGGTAAACTGAACTGTAATGAGCGCGTATGTCTTCGGCTAAAAGAGTAGAAAACTCATCTTCTTTTATGATGAAAATCAATTGATTGGCTAAATGCAGCGGCAGTGAATCCACCGCCTGCCTATACATGGGTTTATCGGCTACCATGATGAGGGGTTTTGGTCGCGTAAATCCTGAGTTTTTGAAACGTAATCCTGATCCAGCCATGGGGATAACGATATTCATGATTCATTCCTTTATCTTGGTCACACGTCTCGAAAACACAGTTTCTGGCGTGCATTCCTTATTAAATATAGGAGTATTTATGAATTAATAAATAGCGGTTTTAATGGAGGATATTAGGGTTTTCCATGGTTTAATTCGGTTGGCATGCAATGGAAAAAATCATAAAAGAGGCAAATGAATTATAAAGGATGTTCCTCTGTTTTCACCTTCACTGTGAGCGTGGATTGTGCCGCCATGAAGTTTAATTAAATTGTTGGCCAGGGCCAGTCCAAGACCAAACCCTTCCTTTTGTTTTATAAATCCCTGGTTGAAAAGCATAAAAATGCTGGATAAAAATTCAGCTTTTATGCCTTTGCCATTATCTGAAACAACAATTTCAGCGTAGCGTTGATTGGGTTGGACGTGCGATTGCAACTGGATTGTGATTTCTCCGCCTTCAGGGGTAAATTTAATGGCATTGGCAAGCAGGTTTGAAAAAACCTGCTTTATCCGTGTCGGATCACAGGAGGCAATCAGGGGCTTTGAACAGGACATGCGGATAGACACGGATTTTTTTTCCGCGGAAGCCCTCATGGAATCAACGGAAAGGTGAATGAGCTGATTCAGATCGGCCGGTTGCATGTCCATGGTAATCTTGCCGAGGATCGTTCCTGAAATGTCCATTAAATCATTAATAATGGTGTTTTGTGTCATGGCGCTGTCTTCAATGGCATTCAAACCAATGGCCAGTTTTTCTTTGGAGATGTGCTTGCTTTTCAATAACTGAGCCCAGGTTAAAATCGCCGTGAGCGGCGAACGCAGTTCATGGGAGAGTGTGGCTAAAAACAAATCTTTGGCGTGGCTGCTCTCTTCTGCCTTGATTTTTTGCGCCTGGAGTATTTCTTCATGTTGCCGATGCTGAATCAGATTGGCGGTTTCATGGGCCAGCAAATCCAAAATTTTAAGCACCTCACGATCAGGGTACCAGTGGCGTTTCCAATAAAGGGCAATGACTCCAAGCAGGCGGCCATAGGCGATGATCGGGATCGCCATCATGCTGCAAATCCCGTTTTTCTGGAGCAAAGCCATTGCGGAGCCATGGTAATTAAATGCAGGATCGTTTATCGAATCAACATGGATGGTTTTGGCTTCCATGACCGCCCTCCTGCAAGGGCTTTGTCCCTCATTGAGGAGCGGTAGGGATTGTCGCATTTCTTTATCAAAACCATGGCTTGAGACGGTATGAAGCGTATGGGAAAGCGGATCATAAAGCTGGATGTTGCCCTTGTCCGCCTGAGTGAATTTCACGAAGGCCCTGATTAAGGTTTGTAACAGGGAGGAAAGGGCATGGCGGTCACGCAGACGCAGGCATATTTTGTGCAGATACGTGAGGTAATCCTTGTCAGGCGATGGACTGGACGGTTGTTCATCGGCAGCAAACTGGCCTGGAGTTTGAGTAATTTTTTTTACCACATATTCATCCATTCAATATCCGGAAAAATTAGATAAAAACAGCCTTTTTTGCTTTTTTAAATTTAAATTTTAAGCACAGAATTTTATATTGTAATTTGGTGCCAGGCAATTATATTATTGATAATTAGTTGAATTAATGATTCATGATAACTAATTGGATTATTTCCCGCCATTGGCATTAGGATGATGAATGATGAATAGGAATGTTCTCCGTGTGTATTTGGTTGAAGATGATGCATCAATCAGCAGGGCGCTTGTCGCTTTGTTTGAATCAGTCAAAATTGAGGTGTGCAGTTTTTCTGATCCGGTTGCTTTTCTTGGGGAATTTGAAAAAGGCACTATCCAAAATGGCTGCATCCTTTTAGACATTCGCCTTCCCAACATGGCCGGCTTGGAACTGTATCAGAAAATGAAAAAGCACACGACGCTGCCTGTCATTTTTATCACAGCTCATGGCGACATTGAAATGGCAGTTAAAGCCATGAAACTTGGCGCATTCGATTTCATTTCCAAACCGTTTAATAATCAGATTCTTCTCCAGGCTGTGCAGCGATCATTTTCCTTAATCCCTTTAGCCAATATCATCAGTCAATTTAAAACCAACTTATTGACATTAACACCCAGAGAAAAAGAAGTGCTGGAATACATTGTTAAAGGTAAAATGAACAAAGAAATCAGTTATGCACTTGACATCGCCCTGTCAACCGTTGAAATTCACCGTTCCAACCTGATGAAAAAATTAAAAATGAAAAATCTCCCGGAATTAATTCATTATTACTTGATGGCCAGGGAAACGGCGGCCAATGAGGCTTTGCTTGAAAAAAAACCGGAGACGTATTAATACTGGCTTTTCACTTGCGCGAAGCTAAAATTGATTTAACCGCATGGATTTTTTCAAAGGCATAGGGCTTTATGAACCCAATCAAGGATGTCTTGGCCTATCTTAAAGCGCATAAGCTGGTTTTAACCACGGCCGAATCCTGTACGGCCGGAAGAATCATTCATCTGCTTTCGAAAATCTCAGGCAGCGGCACCTGCCTGGATGCGGGTTATGTGGTTTATTCTGAGGCCGCCAAGAAGCGGTTATTGGGCGTAAAGCAAAAAACCATTGATCGCTATGGCTTGACCAGCGAGGAAGTGGCGCACGAGATGGCATTGGGGGCGCTCAAGCAAAGCGCGGCAAACGTTGTTGTCGCCACCACGGGCGTGGCAGGACCTGGAACCATGGATGGCATCCGTCAGGGGACCATTTGTTTTGCCTGGGGGTTTATGGTGGATAAAACCCCGGTTATCTATTCACAAACCCGGCATTTTCCTGGAAATCGCAGCGGAGTGCAAACGCGGGGGGCAGAATATGCTCTGGTGCATATTCCCCCGTTTCATCAGCGCTGCCTTCAGGAACGCTCCTCCTGATGGGATTGCCGCTTGTGAAACAGTTTAAGCATTGCCTCGTTAAACTGCGGAATATCATCCGGCTTCCTACTGGTCAAAATAAGATCATCACACACCACGGCTTTATCCACCCAATGGGCGCCGGCATTGATTAAATCGGCTTTAATGGAGGGCCAGGACGTCACCTGATGGCCTTTTACCACATCCGCATCAATGAGTAACCAGGGCCCATGGCAAATGGCTGCGATGGGTTTATGCTGCCTGTGCATGTCACTGACAAGGGACACGGCTTCGGGAAACAGGCGCAGCCTGTCAGGATTGGCTACCCCGCCAGGCAGCAATAAGGCATCAAATTCGTCTGCCCTGGCTTCGTTCAAGGGGATATCGACAGTAAACCTATCCCCTTTTTCCAGGTGATTGAATCCTTGCAGGGCGTCCTTTTCAGGAGAGATCAAAAACGTTTCCGCACCGGCTTCTTCAAGGGCATGCCGTGGTTTAACCAGTTCCACTTGTTCAAACCCATTGGCCACCAGAATAGCGACTTTAAGACCATTGAGGTTTTCCATGTCTTTCTCCGTTTATCTCTGTGATTTAATTATAGACAATCGGTAAAATGTCTTATTAATTAATGCCTTGTGAAGACGGTGCCGGCTTGCTTTAACGGGCAGTCTACTAGGCAATGAACAGACCCCACGATAATTGATTAAAACTAGGTTTAGACGTTTAATAGTGCCTCTCAGGCAAAAAGAGGGGAGAGTCATGGCAAAACTGTATTTTTATTATTCGGCAATGAATGCCGGCAAGAGCACGGTGCTGCTCCAGTCAAGCCATAACTATCAGGAGAAAGGTATGCAGACCCTGCTGCTGATGCCAGCTCTTGATAATCGTTACCAATACGGGACAATCACCTCACGCATCGGCTTGTCCGAACCCGCCTATGCCTTTCATCCCCAAGACAACCTGTACACGCATGTTCTGAAAAGCCGGGCGGAAAAGCCCTATGCCTGTGTACTGATTGACGAGGCGCAGTTTTTAACGAGGGAACAGGTCTATCAACTGACGGAGATTACCGACCAACTGTCCATTCCAGTGCTGACCTACGGGTTACGTACGGATTTTCGCGGCGAACTGTTCACGGGCAGTCAATACCTGCTTGCCTGGGCGGATGAATTGATCGAAATTAAAACCATCTGTCACTGCGGCCGTAAAGCGACGATGAATCGACGAATCAATGCGGCCGGTGAAGTGATTGCTGAAGGCGAGCAATTGTTTATCGGCGGCAACGAAAGTTATGTTTCCACCTGTCGACGCCATTTTAAAAGCCGTCAAACGGCTTCTGAAACTCAACCCGTGCCATAAAATTGTTCAATAACGATACCTTTTCGCATTATTTTTTGATACAATAACGCGCAACTTTCGCGCGCCGTATTAAGGAGTAACATTGTCTGATTCAGCGACGGTGAATTCGGGGGTCGTTTTGCCTCGTGGTGGCCTGATGGCTTGGCTTGTATGCCTGTCAGCCGGTTTGTTTTTCTTTTATGAGTTTTTCCAGCTCAATATTTTTGATGTCATCAATCAGCCCCTGCGCGACGATTTTCATCTGGATGCGACGCAGCTTAGCTGGATGTCAAGTTCCTACCTCTGGGCCGATATTCTTTTTCTACTGCCTGCCGGAATCATTCTTGATCGTTATTCCATCCGTCGGGTTATTCTTTCCGCCATGTTTGTTTGTGTGATTGGTACGGTTGGCTTTGCCATGACCGATTCCTTTTTACTGGCGTCGTTTTTTCACTTTTTATCCGGCATTGGCAATGCGTTTTGTTTCCTGTCCTGTGTTGTTTTAGTTTCCCATTGGTTTCCACCGCGCCGTCAGGCGTTGGTTATCGGCAGCCTGGTAACCATGGCTTTTATTGGCGGCATGATGGCTCACACCCCCTTTGCCCACCTGAATGAAAGTTACGGCTGGCGCAATTCATTGCTTATCGACGGCGCGGCCGGCGCCTTGCTGCTGGTGTGGATTTACATCATTGTCAAAGACAGCCCCCATGCAACGCGGCTTGAGCGCAAAATCCAAACCCAGGCTGTGCTGCCCGGTTTTGTTAAGGCCCTGCGCAATCGCCAGAACTGGCTTTCCGGTTTATACACGTCCCTGCTCAATCTTCCCATCATGGTTCTCTGTGCCTTATGGGGCGCAAGCTACCTGCAGGTTGTCCATCGCCTGCCGGAGATGGCTGCCAGTAACGTGGTCAGTCTGATTTTCATTGGCAGCATTATCGGCTGCCCGTTGGTGGGCTGGTTGTCTGACAGCCAGGGCCGCCGTAAGCCCTTGATGATTTTGGGTGCCTTGGCGACGTTATTCACGGTTGTCCCCTTGTTCCTGGATGTGGCTCTTTCACAAACCCAGTTAAGCCTTCTCTTTTTTGCCCTGGGGTTGTTTACCAGCACCCAGGTCATTAGCTACCCTCTGATTGCGGAAAGCAATGATCCGGACAATACCGGCTCAGCAACGGGTGTGGCGTCTACTTTGATTATGGGTGGGGGCGGCGTCGGTCAGGTGTTGTTTGGCTGGCTGATGCAGCATCATGCCGGCACGGCGGCCCAACAGTATACCGTGGCTGATTTTCAATTCGCGATGTGGATGTTCCCGTTGACGGTGATCGCTGCGTTGATAGCGGTATTGTTAATCCGTGAAACTTACTGCAAACGTTAGGACAGAGGAGTTTTTTATGCAGATGGTCGGTGAGTATAGGGAAGAAACCAAAGCGTCACTTCGTATTTTACCCTGGGTGGTTTGTTTTAGCGCGTCGCTTTTTTTCTTTTATGAGTTCATTCAAGGCAATATGTTTGCATCCATTGCCGACAACATCATGCACGACTTTCAGATTCAGGCAGATAAAATGGCGTATCTGTCCAGTATCTATTACCTGTCCAATGTTCTTTTCCTCTTTGTCGCCGGTATGGTGCTTGACAAATACTCCAATAAAAAAACCATCCTGTTCGCCATGTTCCTGTGTGTCGTCAGCACGTTTATTCTGGCTCACGCGCAATCGTTTTATTTAGCCCTGCTGTGTCGGTTCATCACCGGCATTGGCAGTGCCTTCTGTTTCCTTGGACCTATCCGGATTGCCTCACGCTGGTTTCCCCCGCGCCGGATGGCGATGATTACCGGTGCGGTAGTAACCATGGCCATGACCGGCGGCATGCTGTCGCAATACCCGCTCACCAAACTGGTCGCACAGGTCGGCTGGCGTGACGCCTTAATTCAGGTTGGTTGGCTCGGCACCGCCATGCTCATCTTTATGTGTTTCGGTATTGTTGAGAAAAAACAGACGGTCACGGGCGA
Source organism: Legionella taurinensis (assembly GCF_900452865.1). Taxonomy (NCBI): domain Bacteria; kingdom Pseudomonadati; phylum Pseudomonadota; class Gammaproteobacteria; order Legionellales; family Legionellaceae; genus Legionella; species Legionella taurinensis. The sequence goes on along the minus strand of NZ_UGOZ01000001.1, from coordinate 2,786,676 downwards.
CTCTAAGAAAATTGACGTCAAAACCATCATCCGCAAAGCTTATCTGAATTCCCAGAATCTGCGTGCCGCGCTGTATACCAGCCTCATGAACATGGCGATTGCTGTGTTTGGCGCCATGATGGGCTCCTTGTACCTCATGCAGCGTCTGGACATCAGTAAGGAAGAGGCCTCGCTGGTCAACACCATGCTGTTCCTTGGTGCTATTTTCGGCGGCCCTGTGATTGGCTGGATCTCTGATAAACTGGCGCTTCGTATCATGCCCATGAAAATCGGGGTCCTCGCGTCATTGGCCACGGTATTGGTTATTTTATTTGTTCCCGTGTCTTTGCCTGTCATGAAAGTGTTGTTTTTCCTCCTTGGCTTTTTTACGGCGGCACAAGTGATAAGTTATGCGCTGGTGGCAGAAAGCAGTTCGCCGCTGATGACGGCGACGGCCGTGAGCGTTATTTCCATCCTGACCCAGGGCGGTTACATTGTTTACCAAAATGTTTTCAGCCAACTGCTGATGCACCATGGCGAGATGCGGATGGTGCAGGGTGTGCCCGTTTATTCACTGGGCGATTATCAATACGCAGCCTTGATGTTGCCAGTCGGTTTAATTATTGCTTTACTGGCATTAACAGGTTTGCGTGAAACGCATGGTCGTCACATTGAGGGGTAAGCCGGATGCCGGGACGTGTATGTATACTTTTATTGGATTCCCTGGGGATTGGGGCAAGCCTGGATGCTCAACGCTACGGCGATGAGGGTGCCAATACCTTTGCTCACATCCACGAAGCCTGTGCAGAGGGCCAGGCTGACAAACCTGGCGTGCGTCAGGGCCCATTGACGCTTCCTAACCTGACCGCCGCTGGGCTTTACCATGCCGCTATGGCCAGTTCGGCTGCCAGCAGTTTTTCGCTGGAAGGTCTTGCCGATCCCATTGGCTATTACGGCTATGCCGTGGAGCAAAGCCTCGGTAAAGACACGCCAAGCGGGCATTGGGAATTGGCTGGCGTCCCGGTGACCTTCGAATGGGGGTATTTCCCGGATACGGTTCCCTGTTTTCCTGAAAAGCTGATTGCCGAGTTGGTTCGTGAAGCGAAACTGCCGGGCGTATTAGGACAAAAGCATGCCTCCGGTACTGTCATCATTGACGAACTGGGGGAAGAACACATTAAAACAGGCAAACCCATTGTTTACACGTCGGCAGACAGTGTCTTTCAGATTGCCGCACATGAAACGCATTTTGGTCTTGAACGCTTGTACGATCTCTGTGAAATTGCTCGCCGTCTGGTCGATGAGTATCAAATCGGACGGGTGATTGCCCGCCCCTTTATCGGGCAGCCTAATCATTTTTCGCGCACTGGCAATCGCCGTGATTATGCCACTTTACCGCCCGCGCCCACGTTGCTCGATGAGTTGAAAAAAAGAGGCCGGGAAGTCATTGCCATTGGCAAAACCGCCGATATCTTTGCCCATCAGGGCATGACCCACACCATCAAGGCCGATGGGAATATGGCGCTGTTTGATGCCACGCTCGACGCGATGAAATCCGCACCGGCAGGCAGTCTGGTGTTTACCAATTTTGTTGATTTCGATTCGTCCTATGGTCACCGCCGCGACACGGCGGGTTATGCGCATGCGCTGGAGCAATTTGATGCCAGGCTCCCCGAGCTGCAGGCCATACTAAATGACGACGATGTGATTGTCATTGCTGCGGATCATGGGTGTGACCCGACTTTCCCGGGTTCGGATCATACCCGGGAGCATATCCCCGTTCTCCTGTTTGGGCCTAAAACACCAAGCCGCTTTATCGGCCGGCGTGACAGTTTTGCGGATGTGGGCCAGAGTCTTGCCCGCTACCTTGACATAGAGCCCTTGTTTCACGGGGTTTCTTTTCTCTGATGGGCTATCCGGTTGCTTTCCTCGAGTTTTGCGCTACTGTGGAGCACAAGCCGACGTCGCTGCGTAAAAATGTCCTTTATATTTTATGGCGCAGCAACAAGCCGCTTAAGGCTTACGATATCGTCGAGCAATTGTTGCAGTTTAACGCCAATGCCAAGCCGCCGGCTGTTTACAGGGTGTTGGATTATTTTGTCGCCTTAGGTCTGGTCCACAAGATCGAATCCATTCAATCCTACTCCCTATGCCAGGAGCATGAAAAAAAACACCATTGTGAATTATTAATGGTATGTAACCAATGCCATACGGTCGCGGAAGTGTATGATGCGGATTTGCATGCCCTGATAAAACAGTTAGGTCTCAAACAGCAATTTGCCCTGCAGGAAGACAGTATTGAAATCAAGGGACTATGTGAACCCTGTCAGCAGCAACAGCGGACCCATCGTTTAAAAAAAGCATAAAAAAGTCAATAATGGCTATTGAATTTCTCACGTAATGCCCCCACATAAGCTGTTTCAGTGTGCATGAGGAATTATCTTGGAACAATACCGTGGAACAACCATCCTGTCAGTGAGGCGGGGAAACAAGGTCGTGATCGGCGGAGACGGACAGGTCACTATGGGCAACACCGTGATGAAAGGCAATGCCAAGAAGGTTCGACGTCTCTATAAAGACAAAGTCATTGCCGGTTTTGCCGGTGGTACCGCGGATGCGTTCACCCTGTTTGAACGATTTGAACGCAAACTGGAAATGCACCAGGGGCATCTGGTACGTGCGGCTGTCGAGTTGGCCAAAGATTGGCGTACCGATAAAATTCTGCGTCGTCTCGAAGCGCTGCTGGCGGTGGCTGATAGAAAGGCCTCCTTGATCATTACCGGTAACGGCGATGTCATTGAACCCGAAGGCGAAGGCGGCTTGATTGCCATTGGTTCCGGCGGCCCATTTGCCCAGTCTGCGGCCCGCGCTCTTTTGGAAAATACCAAATTGCCGGCGGTGGACATCGTCCGCAAAGCCCTGGCAATTGCCGGCGATATTTGTATCTACACCAACCATAATTTAACCATCGAAGAATTGGATAGCGACAGTGAATAATGCAATGATGACTCCTCGGGAGATTGTGCAAGAGTTGGATAAGCACATTATTGGGCAGGATCAGGCGAAACGGGCAGTTGCCATTGCGCTGCGTAATCGTTGGCGGCGTATGAAGATTGCCGACTCGGCCTTACGCAGTGAGATCATGCCGAAAAACATTTTAATGATTGGACCGACCGGGGTGGGTAAAACTGAAATTGCCCGCCGCCTGGCCAAACTGGCACAAGCGCCGTTCATCAAAGTGGAAGCCACCAAGTTTACTGAAGTGGGGTATGTTGGCCGCGATGTGGATTCCATCATCCGGGATTTGGCGGACATTGCCATTAAGCAGGAACGTGAACTGGCAATGAAAAAGGTGGAAAACCTGGCCGAGGAGGCTGCGGAGGATCGAGTACTCGATGCCTTGCTGCCGCCAGCGCGCGGGAGCCTGGTTCCCAGTGAGAAAGAAAGTTCGACCCGCCAGATATTCCGCAAGCAATTGCGCGAAGGGACGTTGAACGACAATGAAATTGAAATTGAAATCGCTGCTTCACCCGTCGGCGTGGAAATTATGGCCCCGCCTGGCATGGAAGAAATGACCAGTCAATTGCAGGCGATGTTCCAGCAGGTCGGCAGCGGCCGCACCAAAACACGTAAAATGACCATTGCCAAAGCGATGAAAATTATTCGTGAAGAAGAGGCCTCAAAACTCATCAATGAGGAAGACATCAAAACGCGGGCCATTGAAAAAGTGGAACAGCACGGGATTGTATTCATCGATGAGCTTGATAAAGTGGCCCGGCGGGCAGAGCACGGCGGTGGTGGGGATGTGTCTCGGGAAGGGGTGCAACGGGATTTGTTGCCCCTGGTGGAAGGCACGACGGTTTCGACCAAATACGGCATGATCAAGTCTGATCATATCCTGTTCATTGCCTCCGGTGCTTTCCATGTTGCCAAGCCGTCTGATTTAATTGCTGAATTGCAGGGCCGTTTACCGATTCGTGTGGAATTGGCTGCACTCAGTGTTGAGGATTTTGTCCGCATTCTGACAGAACCCAGTTGCTCATTAACGCAACAATACACGTCCCTGATGGAAACGGAAGGATTGACATTGACCTTTGATGCCTCGGGCATCAAGCGCATTGCCGAAGTGGCCTGGCAAGTGAATGAGCGCACCGAAAACATTGGGGCCCGTCGCCTTTACACCGTCATGGAGCGTTTGCTGGAAGTGGTTTCCTTCGAAGCCACCGACAAAGCCGGCGAATCCGTGCACGTGGATTTGGCCTATGTCAATGAACATCTTGGTAAATTGGTCGCTGATGACGATTTGACGCGTTATATTCTATAAAAACGCTTCCGCGTGAAGCGGAAGCGTGTCCCACTATAACTTACAGGTCGACGAAGGATCGCCTGAGTCGGCCATGTAATTCACGGTAAATGCTGCCGCTGTCAGCGCTGCAGCACCAAAGAATAAAAACGAACACTGCCTGTTTCGTTTCTGACGTTCCAACTGCTGTTTGCGTTCATTCTCCTCTCGGGCTTTTTCCCGGCTGCTCTGTTCAGTGATTTCCGTTCTCATGGTGTTGACCAGGCTGGGTACATCATCCACATCGAGCATGGGTTGGGCAGCAAGATTCTCCATGATTGCGAAAACCTCGCCGGCCTGGGCTTTAGTCTCGTCAATGAGGTCCTGGGAGGCGCCGGTGTCATTGGCAGAAAAATGCTCAATACAGGTTTGCAGCGGCAGGGTTATCTCCAGAGGAGAGTGGGACGGTTTGATAATCTGTTGATACACAAGAGAAAAGCTTAATCGACAAAAGAGCGACGCTTCGGAGGGGGCATTTTTTAACTGATAGTCAAAATCGACCAGCAGTTGCAAAATCTGCTCGATTACAGGGTAGGGGGCATCAATAGCCGCATACTCAATATGGAAATGGGGGTATTCATTATGCGCATTGAGACTGTGGCTAAAATGGGGATCATGCGCATGGATATTATCTTCACCAAACAGCGAATCATGGCCATCGAGCACCTCCGCGGGAGGCAAAACCTGAGCAAAGGAAAATGTGGGGCACTGACTGCCATCCGCGTGGCCACTGCATTTTAGCAATAGACTAATGAGCCCTTCCATAAAGTAGCTGTTGATGGACTGTTGTTTTTCGGTTTCACCGCGTTGATGAAAAAGTGTAAACGTCAGTGTGCGAGCATCGTAGACAAACTCCACTTTCCTTAAAAAGGAGCTTTCGCTGAAGTCAATGATGGCGCGTGTACCTGTGTGTTTATGGTAAATCGTGGTTAATTTCATGAAGGACCTCCCGGAAGTCATTAAATGGATCAATGCCTTGTGTAACGCAAGTTTACATTTGTGTTAAGAAAGAACATAATGGGGCAATTTATAGCGACTATGGTGCATTATGATTGCCATCATTGAATCTTTCAATGCCGGATTGTTAAATAAGAAACATTGGTTGTCCAATGTTATCGCAGGAATAATTGTCGGCGTGGTCGCCCTGCCTTTATCGATGGCGTTTGCCATTGCTTCCGGCACGAAGCCTGAGCAGGGTATCTACACGGCCATTGTTGCGGGTTTAATTGTTTCCCTTTTCGGCGGCAGTCGTCTGCAGATTGCCGGTCCAACCGGGGCGTTCATTGCCATCTTAGTAGGCATTACTGCCAAATACGGCATTGATGGCCTGCAAATTGCGACCATGATGGCGGGTTGCATGCTGTTACTCATGGGCCTTGGCCGTTTGGGGACAGTCATTAAATTCATTCCCGACCCGGTGATTGTCGGTTTTACTTCAGGAATTGCTGTGGTAATTTGGGTAGGGCAATGGAAAGACTTTTTTGGTTTACCGAGTGTAACCGGTTCCCATTTTCACGAAAAACTGTGGCATTTGCTGCAAGTCTTACCGCAAATGCACTGGGCTACCACGGGCCTTGCTGTTTTTGCCCTCGTACTGGTGATGTTCTCCTATCAATTGCCGGGTTTAAAGCGAGTTCCAGGGCCGTTGGTCGCGTTGCTGGCGATTACCCTGCTGCAGGCGATTTTTCATTTTAAAGGGGTAGCAACCATCGGCTCACAATTTGGTGGTATCCCACGAGGATTGCCCGCTTTTCATTGGCCTGAAATCAGTGTCGATCGGGTGTTGGAATTGATGGGTCCAGCCTTTGCCATTGCCATGCTCGGAGCCATCGAATCCCTGCTCTCCGCGGTGGTGGCCGATGGCATGGCTGGAACACGTCATGACTCCAATCAGGAGTTGGTTGGTCAGGGGTTGGCCAATATTGCAGCGCCCCTTTTCGGCGGATTTGCAGCAACTGGCGCAATTGCCCGCACAGCCACCAATATTCGTAACGGCGCCAATAGCCCTTTAGCCGGTATTATCCATGTCATTACCCTGGTGTTGGTCCTTATTTTCTTAGCACCGCTGGCTGTTCATATTCCCTTGGCCGTATTAGCGGCTATTTTATTCATGGTGGCCTGGAATATGAGCGAGGCCAGGCATTTTATAACCATTCTTCGTAAAGCGCCGCGTGCGGATGTGGTTATTCTGCTGGTTACTTTTTCTCTGACGGTGTTTGTCGATCTGGTTGTGGCGGTCAATATTGGTGTTATTCTGGCGGTCCTGCATTTTTTAAGGCGCATGGCAGCGAGCGTCGAAGTGGAGCAAATCCCGCATGAACAACTGCAGAATGACTGCGAGGAGAACGGCCTGGCTCATTTGCCTGATGACGTGCTGGTGTATGCGGTGGAAGGGCCATTCTTTTTTGCAGCGGTAGAAAATTTTCAATTGGCTCTGGCCAATACCCACACGGATCCCCGGGTTCTGATTATTCGATTGGGCTGGGTTCCTTTTGTTGACATCACCGCACTCAGGACGTTGGAGGAAGCGATCATCGAACTGCACCATCGCGGCGTGCGGGTTATTCTCGCCGGTGCCAATGCCCGGGTGTACAGTAAGTTGAAAAAGGCGGGCATTATTCAACGCCTTGGCGAGCAAAATAACATGGCCACCTACACCGAGGCATTGCACAGCGCGCGTTAATCACTCCTTAAGGCTAAAAAGCTGCTCAAGATTAAGCGATAAGCGGTTGCTGAGCGCGTCATTGGCTTGAATGAACACGGCCCGCCAGGATTTGGACAGGTTTTGCACATCCTCTGCGGCGGGTAGACGGTAGGGAATCAGTTGGGACAGCGCATACACCGACAGTTTGCTGATGTCCCTGCTGAGCATGAATTGATCATCGGCGGTGCAATGAATTAAATGGGCAGCCGTTAACCGTTCAATGATTTCATCAGCATCGACTGCATAGGGTTGTGCGCTGCTTTCAATCAGTTGTTGCAAGCATAGCCCCTGCCCCTGTTGTTGAGCCAGCCACAATTGCTTAAGCCACAGCAGGACATGAATAAAACCTTGTAGGGGTTCGCCGACCCGTCGGCGATACGTGACGGACAGCGCGTAACAGATCTCTGCCCCGAGCAGGGTAATGAACCACACCCAGTAAACCCAGATGAAAAAAATAGGCACGGTGGCAAAGGCGCCATAAAGCAGCTGGTAAGTATTGTATTGCGTCAGGTAATAGGCAAAGGCCAATTTGGCTGACTCAAAAAGAATGGTTGCCACGATACCGCCGATTAATCCGTGGCTTAATTTAACTGGATGATTAGGAACCACCACGTAAAGAAAGGTAAAGCCAATGAGCGACAACAGGTAGGGAGCTGAGTTAAGTAACAGGGAGGGGGCGGAATTATCACGGATAATCGGTACAGAGATAAGGTAGGAGCTTGCGGCAAGACTTAAGCCCAAAAAAATCGGGGCTAAGGATAAGATAGCCCAGTAAAGCAAAAAAGCGGTTGCTCCATGACGAGGGGTGGTGACATGCCAGATTTTATTCATGGCCCGTTCAATGGTGAACATGACCAATAATGCCGAGATGATCAGAAACACGATACCCCAGGTCGGTAAACGCGAAACCTGGGAAGTAAACAACTGCAGGTAATTTTGAATCATTTTACCGGTGGCTGGGACAAAATTCTGAAAAATAAAATCCTGCGTGGGTTGCACCAGACCCTGAAACACTGGAAAAGATGAAAAAATGGCCAGTCCCACGGTCATCAGCGGGACAACGGCCAGAAGACTGGTAAAGGCCAGCGCCGAGGCGCGGTAGGTGCAATCGTCATTAATAAAATTAATAATGACGAAGCGAGTGAAGGAAAGGAGTTGCCTGATTGTGTTTTTTAGCCAATCCATGTATGAACCATTCCTGGTATCAAGCCGGCTTCGCGTCCAACTCCCCAATGGCCACGTGTTTACGGGCAAGCGAGAAGGTCCAAGCCAGACCAACGAGGTAGATAACCCCTACTATCGCACAATACAGGCCAAAATGGCTATTGTTGTGTTTGGCATAAACCGCACTGGCTGCCTCCACGCCAATGGCTTGCTCACACATGCTCATCATGCTGATCACCGCATAGGCCGTGCCTTTACTGACCGGTGTGGAGAAGAGAATGAAGCGGCTGAGCGGCGCGCAGGCGACCCCAATACCGAATCCATACAGCGTTAATCCCGGCATCAGGTAGATGAAATGCGGGTTAATCATCATCGGCAGCAGCCAGGTCAGAAACATGCCGGCCACCGTAATGGCGGAGCCGCGTAGAATCATTTGCTTGACAGTGCGTTGTTTGGTCAGCTTGCGCAAATACCAGTTACCGAACAGACCGGCGGTGAAAATGGGCAACTGCCACAACGCATAATGAATGACGGTCAAATGCGCGTCAGTGACGATAATGATCGGTGAAATGGCAATCCAGGCAATGCAGGGGATGCCCAATAATCCGGAAGCAAAGGCTCCCATCATGAAGGTCGGGTTAGTCAGCAGCCTGCCATAATTTTTAAACACCACGGTGGGGGTGAACGGAATGCGGGGAATGATTTGCCCGTCGTTTTTCACTGCACCAATGGGTTCGGGCATAAATCGCCACATGCCCCAGAGTGAAATAAGAGCCAGCGCACCGATTAAAATGAAAATGGCCCGCCAACTGAAATAAAGAATAAACGTTGCACCTGCAAGAGGGCCTAGCAAGGGGGCTAACGAGGCGATATTGGTCAATACCGAGGTAATGCGGATAGCGTCCATTTCCGCAAAAATTTCCTGCAGGGTCGCGTAACCAATCACCGTGGTAAAGCAAAGCCCCAGGCCTTCAAAATAACGGGCCAACAAAAATTGTCCGATACTGCCGGAGTGGGCGATAAAAAAAGTAAACACGGTAAAAATCACCACGCCAATCAGCATCACTGAACGCCGCCCATAACTGTCGGAAATAGGCCCGAGGAACAGTTGCAGGCTGGCTCCGCCAAGAATATAAGCTGTCAGCGAGGTGGCAATGGCCGATTCCGGCGCATGAAACGAGGACACCACATGAATCATGCCGGGCATGATCATGTCGTTGGCGATGTAGGTTAAGAATTGGTAAAGGACCAGAAAGGCAGCAAACCAGAGTGCTTGCCTGCGGGTAATATTAATCAACGGTTTGGACATGATGCACCCAGTAGGGGTTAAAAATCGCAGGCCAGTTTACACAAAATGGGGGGGAAAAGCACGGCTCAATTCGATTTATAAGGGCATGGAAATCAAATTCATCGTAATTGTTCAAAAAAGATGCATTCTTGTGATATAATAGTCACCCTGCAACGAAGACTTGATAACCATGCTAGAAAAAATTTTCCCTTTGACCTCGTTGGATGAGCTTAAGAAACGGTACCAGCGCTTAAAAGCGGACACCTTCCTGATGCGTGCGGAGAAACTGGATTGCGTACAGGTGATTTTTGAAGACTTGCTCAACGCGGTACAAAAGCCGGACGGGCTATCCCAAAAACGGTTTGAAGCCATTCTCTATGTTAAGGCTCAGATTTATACGCTTTTAATCAGTGACAAGGTCCTAATTGATTCCCTGCTGGATAAGCTGGAACAGGCGTGTGCTGACAATTTTCATGCCTGCTCCTTAAGCACCGATCACCTCCTGGAAAAGAAATTATGCCCTGGGTATTATCAGACCAAACGCTTTCCCTATGCGCAGGGGACGCAGGAGCTGGAGGAGCACCTTTACTATCCCGTCATTTCACAGGAAATTTTAGACGTTGACTACCCGGAAACGATTTTAACCACTCCGTTGTTGGAGCAACTGCAAAAAAACCGCATTAATTTTCATTCCAGAGTGCCGGGCCGGAAGCGTTTTCTCGAAAGCGATGGCTGGTTACGCTTTTTTGGCATCGTGTCCGATGCGTTCTCAAGCGCCGTCTTGTCAAGAGGCCAGATTTTTATAGAGCCGCCGGAATTTCCGCATACGGTTAGCCGTCTGCACGGCCCCTTTGGTCATGCCCTGCAGGAATATTTAAATTCAAAATTGCTTGAGGGAGGCCATTTGGACATGCCCGACGAGGCGGGCGTGGGCAAAATCACCGCGCTTGACTTATTGAAAGCGGAGGCCTGGCCGCTTAAGGATGTAAAAAAAGGAGAATTTGCCACTTGTCTGTTTGACCTGATGCGTGAGCGCTTGCCCGAGAAGTTACGCCGGTTTCGTGTCGTTCCTAATCAGGCGTTTGCGTTTACCGCTTCTGAGTTTATCACCCAGTATCTCCTGTTGAGCCCGTACCGTTTCCCCTGCCTGTCAAGCATCATGTATTTCGTTTATGCAAAGGGTACAAAAACTTATTTTCAGAGTGTACCGGGTTTCTCGGATCTTAAGCCGGAAGAACAACTGCTGATTATGAATAATTATTGTGATAATGTCGCGCTGGATATGGACGTTGGTGTCTTTATTAAAAAAAATCCAGACTATTTTCGATGCAATAATGGCTCAAGCAAGGATCCTATCTTTTTTAAAGAGGCATCAAAACCGTTTATTTACTCGTCCATGGATGATGATGCCCGTACCATTCGCGCCCGGAAAACCGCGGCAAAGGCCTGCATTGAGCCAGAAAGAAAGCACAGTGCAAGAGCGTTGCATGATGACTCATTATTCTCAGGTTCCCCGCGGATTACAAAAAAGGACGACCGGGAGCAAATGTCACTGATGCCGTTATGATCGGTCTTGACCCTCACGTAACGTGATCCATTACAATGCGCCGTGAGGAGTCAAACATGCGGTATTATCAGATTAAAGAAATCAGCCGCCTCACCTCATTGTCAGTGCGTTCTTTGCAATACTACGATGAGAGGGGCTTGCTTAAGCCCAGCAAGCGTTCGGATGCTGGTTATCGTCTGTATTCGGATGCCGATTTACTGCGATTGCAGCAAATCGTCACACTGAAATACTTAGGCTTTTCTCTCAATGAGATTAAGAAAACGCTGAATGATCCGCAGTTTGATATTCAGAAATCCCTGGTCGTTCAGGCCAGGCTGCTTGCCGAAAAAGCACGGCAGCTGAAAGAGGCGTCGGCTTTGCTGACTTATATCGCAGCACAACGGGAAGCGAAGCAGGCTGTGAACTGGCGAAGTACGGCAGAAATCATTGCAATTCTGGAGTTAAGCAGTATGAACCCTGTGAAGGAACAATATAACCATGCGGCGGATGCGTCCGAGTTAGGCAGAAAATCAGACTACGACGCGTCGTATAATCCACTAAGGCTTTATCCAATCCCCCGTGCGGGCAAACGCCAGGAAATTGGAATTCATCCTGAGCAATTGCCGTTTTATGGTTTCGATTGCTGGAATCATTACGAGGTGTCCTGGTTGAACGAAAAGGGAAAACCCATTGTTGCTATGGCAGAAATCGATTATGATTGCCGCACGCCGATGTTGGTTGAATCCAAGTCACTGAAACTTTATTTTAATTCGTTCAACAATACCCGGTTTAAATCCCTCGCTGAGGTAGTCAACACCATCAAAAACGATCTTGAACAACGTGTTCAGGGGGAAGTGAGAGTCGCTGTGCATCCGCTGGGTTCCGGTATGACGCTACCCCTTTATGAGCATTTTAATGGTGAGTGCATTGATAATCTCGACGTGGAATGCTCAATCTACACGGTCGAACCTTCCTTTTTGACGGTGACAGGCGAATGGGTTGAAGAAACCCTTTATTCTGATTTGTTAAAGTCCAATTGCCTCGTCACTAACCAGCCTGATTGGGGGAGCGTGCAGATTAGCTACAAAGGGCAAAAAATAAACCGTGAAGGGCTGTTGCAATACCTGGTTTCTTTTCGCAACCACAATGAATTCCATGAGCAATGCATCGAACGGATTTTCATTGATATCATGCGGCAGTGTCAGCCTGAGGAGCTGACCGTGTATGGCCGTTACACACGGCGGGGTGGTTTGGACATTAATCCTTACCGCAGTACGAAGCAACCGGTCCGTCAGGGACTGAATTTCAGGCTTCCGCGCCAGTAGCGCTGGGTGGTGGTCTGTCTCAATAACGGAGTTCAGGCAGTAATGAATCAGGAAAAAACATTAATTTCCATGTTGCCCCTTTTTCTGGTGCTTTTTATTGATGGGATGGGGTTGGGATTATTATTTCCTATTCTTAATTCCATTTTGATTGATCCCACCGCTGGTTTTTTACCGTCAGGCACCAGCGAGGCCATGCGCGATTTCTATTATGGTTTAACCATCGGCATTTTCATGATCTGCTGGTTTTTTGGTGCGGCCATCCTGGGTGATTTATCAGACAGTGTCGGTCGTAAAAAATCGTTGATGATTTGCCTGATCGGGGCTTTTCTTGGCTATCTTATGTCAGCCATCGCGGTGGTCTTTCAAAATTACTGGGCCTTGTTGGCCGGGCGTATTATTGCTGGCTTCACGGCCGGCAGCCAGCCCATTGCCCAGGCGGCCATTGTCGATGTCAGTTCGGAGGAGCACAAGGCCCGCAACATTGGTTTGATTCTACTGTCGGTTTCCTTAGGCTTTGTTTTTGGCCCGGTGTTTGGCGGGATTCTATCCGACACACGGCTCGTCAGCTGGTTTAATTTCGCGACGCCCCTTTATTTCGCTTCGTTGATTTCACTGTTCAATGCGATTCTGCTGCAATTCAGCTTTAAAGAAACGTTTACCCGCGCACACGATAAAATCCATATCCGCTGGCATCACGCCATTCATATTTTTATCTCGGCGTTTAAACACCCTGCCATTAATCGTTACTCGCTGGTGTTGCTGGTGATGATTTTTGGCTGGAGTAATTATTTCTCCTTTATTCCACTTTACCTGCTGCAGACGTATCACTACAGTGCCATGCAAAATTCGTTTTTCCTGGCGGTCATGGGCTTAGGCTTCAGTATTGGCTGCGGCTACATCGTGGATTGGTGTACTCTGCGTTTTAATTACGATAAAACGGTGGTGGTTGGATTATTGCTGACGGCGGTGAGTGTGCTGTTTGTTCTGTTTAGTCAGCAGCAATGGGTGGCGTGGGCTGCGACCTTTTTTATCGGCATCAGTCTATCCGTCGCCTACTCGGTGTTATTGACCATTTTTTCTAACCAGGTCTCGGATAACGAACAGGGTTGGGTGATGGGGGTGACGGGGTCGATTATGGCCCTCTGCTTTGGTTTAACCTCGCTGTTCACCGGATTAATCGCGCAGGTAGGGGCGCAGTTACCCATGATGCTGGCGTTTGGTGGCTTGAGCGTCAGCGCCGTGATGCTGTGGTTTTTTAAACGGCCCCATCATGCCCTGGAAAAAACGGACAGACCCAATGTTCACCTGTAAGCCGATTTAAACGAGGAGTGGAGATGGCCAGACCTTATGTGTTAGTCCTTTATTATTCACGCAGCGGCGCGACGGCGCAACTGGCGCAATACATTGCCCGAGGGATTGAAAGTGTTGACGGCATGGAGGCCCGCATCCGCACGGTTCCTCCTGTATCCACCACCTGCGAGGCCGTGGATAGCCCTATACCGGATAAAGGCGCGCCGTATGCGACGCTTGATGATTTAAAAAATTGCAACGGGTTAGCCTTGGGCAGTCCGACACGCTTTGGCAACATGGCTGCGCCACTGAAATATTTTCTTGATCAGACAACTCCCTTGTGGCTGGCGGGCGATCTGGTGGATAAACCCGCCTGTGTGTTTTCCTCCTCCGCGTCCATGCATGGCGGTCAGGAAACAACCCTGACCAGCATGATGATTCCGCTACTGCATCAGGGGATGGTTATTCTGGGACTGCCGTATACTGAACCTCAATTGAACACCACCCAATCCGGAGGTACGCCGTACGGTGTGACGCATGTTTCCGGCGTGGCCAATGACAAGCCCCTCAGTGAGGATGAAATGGTGCTGGCAAAACGCTTAGGCAAACGGCTGGCAAGCCTTGCACTGAAAGTGAAGGGATAACTCCGTCCGGAGCCTGTGTTAAACTAAGAGTGAGTTGTTAATAAGACCAAGACGTCTTGCAATTCTCACCCAGTCTCAGTAAGGTCATTTTTTTAAGTAATTGGATATGCAGTGAAAGTTATCAGTTTTAATGCCAATGGTATTCGCGCCGCCGCCAGAAATGGTTTCTATGAGTGGCTGCTGACACAGGACGCGGATTTTGTCTGCCTCCAGGAAACCAAATCCCAGGTCTGTCAATTGCTGCCTGAGGAGCTGTACTTTCCCCGCGATTATTATTGTGATTTCTATGATGCTGAAAAAAAAGGCTACAGCGGCGTTGCCATTTTTTCCAAACACAGGCCAGAGCGCGTCATCAAAGGCCTGGGATTTGATTATTGCGACAAAGAAGGGCGTTACATTCAATTTGATTACCCCAAATTAAGTGTTGTTTCCCTGTACCTGCCCTCAGGAACCAGCGGCGATGGACGTCAGGAGGTAAAATACGATTTCCTCAAACGCTTTGCCGAGCACCTGCTTGCTCTTAAGGAAAAGGGTAAAGAATTGATTATTTGCGGCGATTACAACATTGCTCATAAAAAAATTGATTTGAAAAACTGGCGCAGCAACCAGAAAAATTCCGGGTTTTTGCCGGACGAGCGGGCATGGATGGACCAACTGTTCGGTGCGATGGGCTTTGTCGATGCGTTCCGTGTCCGTAATCAGGAAGAAGAACAGTACACCTGGTGGTCTTATCGCAGCCGTGCCTGGGAAAAGAATGTCGGGTGGAGAATCGATTACCAGGTCATTACCCCGGGTTTAACCGAGAGCGTGGATAGCGTGTACATCCATCGTGAAGGCCGTTGGTCGGATCATGCGCCGTTGATTATCGATTACAAGGGGGATTGGTGCTTAAGTTAGCGAGTTGGAATGTCAATTCCTTAAAAATTCGTCTGGATCAGGTATTAGCCTGGCTTGATGCCACGCAAACGGATGTTTTAGCCTTACAGGAAACCAAGCTCATTGATGAGCAATTTCCGGTCCAGTGTTTTACAGAGCGCGGCTTTGAGGTCGTGTATTCCGGCCAGAAAAGCTACAACGGCGTGGCCGTCATTAGTCGTCACCCCATGACTGAGGTTGCTCGCGATATCCCTGGACTGGATGATCCACAACGGCGTATTCTAGCGGTGACTGTCGCTGGTATACGCCTTATCAATCTTTACATTCCCAATGGTTCGATGGTGAATTCCGAAAAATACCATTATAAATTATCCTGGTTAACCCGGGTAAAGGGCTACATTGAAGAACAATTGGCCCTGCATCCTAAATTGGCGGTGGTGGGGGATTTTAATATCGCCCCAGAAGACAGGGATGTGCACGACCCGGCCGAATGGGTGGGTTCTGTACTGGTCAGTCCGCTGGAGCGGCAAGCCTTTTTTGACATGATTAACCTCGGTTTGACCGACAGCTTCCGTTTATTTGAGCAGGAAGAAAAACTATTCAGCTGGTGGGATTACCGCGCGGCAGGGTTTCGACGCAATCGCGGGTTGCGTATTGATCACTTACTTTTAAGCAGTGAATTGACCGCTTGCTGTCTTCGCTCTACCATTGACAAAGAGCCGCGTAAACATGAACGACCTTCTGATCATGCACCGGTGATGGTTGAACTTGACATCTGATTCAGATCCATAAGGAAAGAAAATGAGAATAATAAAAGGAATTAGTCTGGCCATGCTGCTTTCAACGTCTGCCTTCGCAGCCAATGAAACAGCCGCTCCTGTTGCTCCAGTGGATGATTCACTGCCCATTGCCAAGGTCACCACGGCATCCAAGCTGCTGCGCATTACCCCCCGGCAGGCCTTGTTGCGTTTGAAAGAGGGGAATCAGCGCTTTTTAAGCGGCAATCGGCAAAAGCGTGATTACCTGGCCCAGGCCAAGATGGCTTCTTACGGGCAATACCCTTGGGCTGTGGTGCTGAACTGCATGGATTCACGCAGTGTACCTGAATTGTTTTTTGATCAGGGGCTGGCTGATTTGTTTATTTTGCGTGTGGCCGGAAACGTGCTTAACGATGATATCTTAGGCAGCATGGAATTCGCCACCAAGGCCGTTGGCTCTCGTCTGATTGTTGTTCTGGGCCATACCTCCTGTGGCGCGGTAGTGGGTGCCTGCAAAGACGTTCATTTAGGTCATTTGGACAGCGTTTTGGATAAAATCAGTCCGCTGGTTGCCCCGACCAAGAAAGAAACCCAGTTGGATAGCTGTACGGATCCTGCCTTGATTAACGCCATTGCTAAAAACAATGCATTACGCGTTGTTCAACAAATAGTCCAGCGAAGTCCTATCATTAAAGAGTTAATCGATCAGGGACAAGTGGGTATTGTTGCCGGTATTCACGACATTAAAACCGGTCAGGTCACTTTCTTTGAAGAGGGACGATTATTGCCTGATCGAAAAAATTGATTTAAATCGCCATTTCTGGTAACCTTGCCCGTCATTTACAAACGAGTATGGTGCCCGGCAGGTGACCAGGTGGCGATATTCATTTTTCAAACAGTGAGAGTGGTATTATGCAAGCTTCAATACATCCAGAATACAAAACAATTAAAGTCAGCTGCAGTTGCGGACATACTTTTGAAACCGGTTCAACGTTAGCGCATGATCTGGCTATCGAGGTTTGTGCTGAATGCCATCCTTTTTATACTGGTAAGCAAAAGCTGGTTGATACGGGCGGACGTGTTCAGAAATTCCGTGATCGTTATAAAAAGAAAGATTAATTTTGCTGTTTAGCAACGCTATAATGGCATGATATTATTGATAAAAAATTCCAGGCGCAGTAATTATGCGCCTTTTTTTTGCTAAATGACTATTCATGTTAATTTTTTTTCTATATGATTTTTCGCTGGATTTTGTGAGAAGAGAGTGAGCACCTTGGATAAAGATGAGTTAAAGCAACGCGCCCTGCATTATCATGAGTTTCCCAAAGCAGGGAAACTCGCTGTCAATGTAACCAAGCCGACGAATTCCCAGGATGATTTATCCTTAGCTTATACTCCGGGTGTTGCTGAACCCGTGCTTGCCATTGCTGACAACCCCAACGATGTCTTTCGATACACTGGCAAAGGAAACCTGGTGGCTGTGATGACCAATGGAACGGCAGTTCTCGGACTTGGGAATGTCGGGCCCCTGGCCAGCAAGCCGGTCATGGAAGGAAAGGCCGTGCTTTTTAAACGGTTTGCTGACATCGATGTTTTTGACATTGAAATCGATGCCGATAACCCCCAGGCCTTTATATCAA
This sequence comes from Legionella taurinensis, assembly GCF_900452865.1. NCBI lineage: Bacteria > Pseudomonadati > Pseudomonadota > Gammaproteobacteria > Legionellales > Legionellaceae > Legionella > Legionella taurinensis. Next base: position 2,769,120 of record NZ_UGOZ01000001.1, on the reverse strand, counting down.
CGGCCAAACGCATTGCCCCAACCTTTGGTGGCATTAATCTGGAAGACATTAAAGCGCCGGAGTGCTTTGAGATAGAGCAGGCCCTGATTGAACAACTGGATATTCCTGTTTTCCATGACGATCAGCACGGTACAGCCATCGTGGTCGCCGCCGGTTTGCTTAACGCACTGGATTTGAAAAAGAAAAAACTGTCTGATGTCCGCATTGTCTGCATTGGCGCCGGCGCGGCCGGTATAGCCTCCATGCGTTTGTTGGTTGCCTTGGGTGCTGACAAGGAAAACATGCTGTTGCTGGACAGCAAGGGCGTCATTCACACCGGCCGGGAAGATCTCAATTCGTATAAATTTGCTTTCGCACGTAAAACCGATCGCCGCACCCTGGCGGATGCGCTTGTGGACGCGGACGTGTTTATCGGTGTGGCCAAACCAGACTTATTAAATGCGGATTTACTAAAATTAATGGCGCCTGATCCCGTCATTTTTGCCCTGTCTAATCCTGATCCGGAAATCAGACCGGAGATAGCTCACCGTTACCGGGATGATTTAATTATCGCCACAGGACGCAGTGACTACCCTAATCAGGTGAACAATGTCTTGTGCTTTCCATACATCTTCAGGGGGGCGCTGGATGTACGTGCCACGTGCATCAATCAGTCAATGCAGATTGCTGCTGTTGAAGCCATCCGTCAATTGGTTCTCGAACCAGTACCTCAAGTCGTTAAGGACAATTATCCCGGTGTGGAAAACTGGGATTTTGGACCTCACTACATCATTCCCAAGCCGATTGATCCCCGCTTGAAAGACAAAGTAGCCCAGGCAGTCGCCAAAGCTGCAATAGCAAGCGGTGTCAGTCGGATTGAGCGCGCACCGAATTAATGAAGCATTTATCCATTCTTGTGCTTAACCAGTGAGTAAGTTAAGGAGTCAGTTTTGCGTACTATGAATGAAAAAAAATACATGGTCATGGCCTGGTTAATTTGTGGTCTTGGTGCTCTGTATTACAGCTATGAGTATTTATTAAGAATATCCCCCAGTGTGATGGAGCCTGCATTAAGGGAACATTTTAATTTGTCTGCAACCGGTTTCGGGTTGTTATCCGCCTTTTATTATTACGCTTATGTTCCTTTGCAAATTCCCGTAGGTGTCCTGCTGGACCGCTACGGTCCCCGCCTGTTACTGACTCTGGCCTGCATGGTTTGTGTCATCGGTACCTTTATTTTCTGCGGTACGCAATTGTTCTGGGTAGCGGCAGTTGGCCGTTTTCTCGTGGGTTTTGGATCCGCATTCGCTTTTGTCGGCGTATTGAAACTGGCCACCATCTGGTTACCGGAAGACAAGCTGGCGATGGTGTCCGGTATGGCTTCCGCGCTGGGTACCATTGGTGCCATGCTTGGCGATAATTTATTGGGATACATGGTTATCAAACTGGGTTGGCGTGAAACAGTAAACTACACTGCCATTTTTGGCATTGGTTTAATTTTTGTCCTTTGGTACGGTATTCGCGACAGGCATCGCAACCAGCGTCAAAGCGGTACGGTGGAAAATTTCCGTCAAAGCATGACGGATTTAGGCATCATCGCCCGCAACAAACAAATCTGGATCAATGGCATGTATGGCTGCCTGGTTTACCTGCCGGCTACGGTGTTTGCTGAACTCTGGGGCATTCCCTATTTAAAAAATGCGCACGGTTTATCACTGGAAGCCGCTGATTTAGCCAATTCCTTGCTTTTCCTTGGTTTTACGATTGGCGCACCTTTATTCGGGTTGCTCTCGGATAAATTGAAACGGCGTAAATTGCCGATGGTCATCGGTGCGGTGGGAGCGGCCATTGTCATGATGATGGTTCTTTACATGCCGGGATTGACAGAGGTTGGCATTGACTCACTGATGTTTGTGTTAGGCCTGCTTTACAGCGCGCAATGCATCGTATTTGCCGTAGGCCGTGAGTTAAGCCCGAATGAAGCGGCGGGAACGGCCATTGCCATGACCAACATGATTGTCATGTTGGGCGCCATGTTCCTGCAACCCCTGGTTGGCCGCTTACTGGATTTCAGTTTGTCGGTCCATACGCACGCTGCCGGCTTGGATGCGCTCTCTACGGATAAACTGGCGCAACTGTATACGGCCAGCGATTATCAATTTGCCTTATCCATTATTCCTTTAGGGATTGTGTTGGCCGCCATATTAACTTTCTTTTTAGATGAGACTCATGCAGACGCTAACCATTAAGTCAATCAGTAAAAGACAGGCTATCCTGGGTAGCCTGATTTGTGCAGTAGGAGCCTTTTTCTACTGCTACGAATTCGTCTTACGCATTCTTCCGGGGGCCTTGCAGAGCGAACTGAGTGCTGCTTTTGGGCATATTTCAGCCACGACCTTTGGTGAATTATCCGCATTTTATTATTTTGCCTATTCACCCATGCAGTTGCCAGTAGGGATGTTGATGGATCGCTTCGGTCCGAGGCGTCTGCTGACTTTTGCCTGTTTGTGCTGTGCCCTGGGTTCCTGGATGTTTACCATCACGTCATCCATGCTCATTGCCGGCAGTGGCCGATTTTTAGTGGGCTTTGGTTCTTCCTTCGCGTTTGTCGGCGTTCTATCGCTGGCCCTGCAGTGGCTTCCCCGGCGTTATTTTTCTCTGGTTGCAGGATTAATCACCACACTGGGTATGCTGGGTTTAGTCTACGGTGAAGTAAAAATCACCGACATTGCCGAGACCATGGGCTGGTTGCATGTGTTGAACCTGATGGTCACCATTGGCGGCGTGCTGACGCTAATTATTTTCTTAATCGTCCGCGATGGCCCCGAAGGGAAGCCTGCCAGTCAGATTCCCATGCCTGAATTCTGGCAGAATGTCCGTTTTGTGCTGCTGTCGCCGCAAGTCTGGCTTGTTGGTTTTGTAGGGGCCTGCCTGTACACCTCCCTTTCAGTTTTTGGTGAATTATGGGGCAAAACGTATCTGGAACAGGCGCATCACTTGAGTAAGATTGAAGCGGCTCATTCGATTTCCGCCATGTTCCTTGGCTGGGCCGTCGGTGCGCCTTTGGCAGGCTATTTCTCCGACTTAACCGGCCGACGCGTGTTGTTCCTAGTGATCGGAGCGATTCTGGGATTGGGATGCATCAGTCTGGTGCTTTATTATCCGGGATTGTCCTATTTCTGGCTCAACGTGTTGTTGTTTTTTTACGGGGTGTTCAGCGCCACCGAAATTATCGTGTTTATCATGGGTAAAGAAAACAGCGGCGCCAAGTTATCAGGAACCGTTTTTGCCGCCGTGAACATGATTGTGACTTTAGGCGGTGTGATTTTCCAACCGTTGGTGGGTAAGTTGCTGGATACCTTTGGCGACAGCCATTTAGTCAACGGCGAACACGTCTACACGGTGGTGGATTATCAGGTTGCGCTCTCGGTGCTGCCCATTTCCTTACTGTTAGTGGCCATTTTTGCTTTTTTCATGAAAGACGCCACGTCCACTCACCACTAATCCTCATCGAAACACGGCGACAAGTTCTTGAACCGGTCGCCGTTGATGCGCTTTGCAACTGATCAGACGCTTGACCGGAAAGGAAATGATGTCGCTGTCCCGGTAATGGTAACGGGTAAACGCAGTATCATGATTAGAAATGACCACGGTGACGCCTTTGTTTGCTGAGGCTATGGCCAGTTCCGCCAATTCAATTTGATCACGCTCGCTGAATCGCTTGTCAATGTAGGACGAGAAACTGGCACTGGCTGACAGCGGAACATAGGGTGGGTCGCAATAGACGATGTCGCCTTTTCCTGCCATGGCAAAGGTCTCACGGAAATCCGCGTGAATAAACTGCACAGACTGGCTGCGTTGATGGAACAGCCTCATTTCCTGTCTGGGAAAATAAGGCCTGCGGTAACGGCCAAAAGGCACATTATAAAATCCTTTCAGATTAAACCGGCATAACCCGTTATACCCATGGCGATTTAAATAAAGGAACAAGGCCGCGCGTTCCCGCGACGGCGGGGTTTGATTGAATTGTTGCCGCAGGTGGTAATACTGTTGTGGCGAATTGTTGGGAGGAATAAAGTAGTGCTCGCAATAATCGATAAAGTCATTGCCTTCTTCACGCAGGTGATTGTAAAGCGTAATTAAGTCAAGATTGCGCTCGGCGAGGAGATAGGAAGCATAACTCGAATTGATAAAGACCGCTCCGGAACCCGCAAAAGGCTCTATCAGGCGTTGAGCGGGCGGGAGGGATTTCAAGATGAATTCCAGGCAGTGGAATTTGTTTCCTGCCCATTTTAAAAAGGGTTTGGTTTTGTTCATAACTGGGTAGACAGAGTGTAAACCGCTCCATTAAAACAGGGCCTGCAGCCCCCCGTGTGGCTAAACCGAATTGTGATCCTGTTTTCCTCTGAATGCAAATTTTCTTTTTCTTTAAAAAACTGCCCGGGCTTTAAGGTTGACGCTGTTAGTCGGCTGTGGGTATGATGCTTCTGCATCAATGAAAAGGGGTTTTAACAGTGAGTGAGCTTAATGAATTTCTCCGTACAGCCTGGGGTTCTGAGCAATGGATTCTGGAAGGCTGGAACAAAATCACGGAAGAGGAAAAAAATCTTATTCGCCAACGTATGGATGAACTGTTCAAAGACGGTCTACCTTTTGAATTGAAGAATCATAAACTATTGTATGTTTTTACGTTTTCCTTACTGGCTCAACTCGAAGTCCTTGCCATTCAGGTGCCTTTAAAATTTCAGGACAAAATGTCCTCTGAAGAACACCGGCAGCGTATGCGGGTACAATTCCTGGATGAAATTTTCCATGGCTTGGTGTTTACCAAAATTGTGTACATGCTTTCAGCCCCTCATGCAATGCCGCCAGCTTACAATGAACACATCGAAGTATTGTGTAATTTTATTCGTAACGAAGACTGCCCTAAAGTGGCGGTGATGCTGCTTAATCTTATTGGTGAAGGCTGGATTGAAGAAATTTTTTATAGTCTTAAAAAGCAAGGTGTCGCTCCGCGGGTGTTTGAGACCATCATTGACGATGAGCACCGCCATGTGTGTGAAGCCGATCTATACAAAGACATTGGTTTGCCTGATATGGACGAAGTCCGTGAAAAAATGGCCTTTCTTGAAGAGCAGTTGCTGACCAATATTTTTTTGCAATACAAATACATGTTTTCCGTCTGTTCGTTACTGGGTGTGGATGGCACCATTGATTTCCTGCAGTCGCTTAACCAGAAACACCTGCAGCAGCTTGAAAAAATTAATTTAAAGCCCAGCGACAACTGGCAATTTTTCATGAAAGTAGGCGAAGAGCTTTTTCCACGAATTCGTGAGATGTCAGAATTGCATTACGCGGTGGAGATGACCCCGATTCGAAAGGTCTTCATGACGCAATGGAGCGATCCCTCCGACCCCACCATGGTTGGTGAATTTAATCTCAACATCAGCTGCATCGATTTCTTTAATAAAAAATTCCCTCCTGAAACCGTTACTATTCTCATGCTACAGGCTGTCAGCCAGGGGTTAAGTGAAACGGATTCGTTCCGATCATTCTTAAATTACCGGCAATTGTTTCAAAGTAAAGAAGCCTACATGGGTTTAATTGTTAAATTGCCTGATTGCGGCGATCACATCGGCACCATCGTTTTTGAAAATTGCCATCGCATGGCCTTTCAGGAAATTGCCGTTCGTGTTCGCAATATCATGAAAATGATGGTTTATTGCTTTAAAAAGCGTGAGTACCTTGAAAAAACCTACCCTCATTTAAGTGTTAAGCTCGAAAAAATGCTCTATGAACTGGCAACCGATGGCTATGATTACCCCTTGCCAGGTAATGCAGTGGTGTCATTAAGTAATATTGGATTTTGCGGCTACGTGCGCACCAAATCGCCTCTGCGCTGCAATGAAGCCATGAAGTTTACGCTCCTGGAAGTTGATCGGAAGCCCGTGTGGAATAAAGAAACGCAGGCATTTGAGCCTCAGGATATTCTACCAGTATCGATCAGCGCTGATCATCGTATTTTTGATGGCAACATCCCGGTGCCAAAAATGGTGCAGGGTTATTTTAACCAGATGTTTGCCAAGTTCCTTGAGGATTTAGCCAACCCGCCAACGCTCATACCGGATACGCAGGAAGCGCAACTGTTTAAAGTGATGGAAGAATTAATTACGCGAAATGTGGAGCTGGCTTACAAAACACTGCTGGTTCTGCAAACCTACTGGGTTGACCCGTTACGGGTTGAAACCCTGCTCAGTGAAGAATTAAGACAGGAATTAGAAAGTAACCCGCCTGAAGGCTTTTATCAATAACAGACTTTGGGCTCTGAGGCTGTCCATTCGCATTGGACAGCCTCAAGCAGCTGTCTGTCTTATATCGCCAGAGTTAGAAGAAAAAGAGCGACCAGTACCACGCTGCCCAGTAACAGATTACCACCCGGGACCAGCACAATACCCCCATCGGGATTGACGCGGCGAGCCCGCCAGGTCATGACGGCAGGCATCAGCAGCAGCAGGATGATGCAACAAACCCCGGCGTAAGCCAGCGCATGCAGGTAGATTCCTGGATTAACCAGAACGACCATCAGGGGCGGCAGGAACGTCAGTACCAACGTCCACTTACCCTGCAAACCTGATTTCTTAAGGGACAAACCATCGGCTAGAAAGTCAAATAAACCAATGGATACGCCTAAAAAGGCAGTCACCATGCAAATGGAGGTGAAAAAGCCAAAAAAGCCGGTAATCCATTGACTGTGAACTGCATTGCTTAATGAGTCCGTCAGGCCGCTGGTGGTGTGTTCATTGCTCGCTAAGGCAATTAATCCATCTGCCCCATCACGTGCAATAACGCCCATAATGACCGCATCCCAGATGATATAACAGGTCAGAGGAATCAACGAGCCAAACAGAATCACTTTGCGCAAGGCAGCCACGTCGTCATTAAAATACTCGCGAAGACTGGGTACAATGGACGCGAAACCAAAGGAGGTGACCAGGATCATCAGGCTGCCGGTAATTGCCTTGATGGAGCCGCCGCTTAGAGTGCTGACGTTGACATGGGGACTGATAATCACAACCAGCAACAGGTAAATGCCGAGTTTACCGAACATTAAACCACGGTTGACATAATCGACGGCCCGAATTCCTGCATAAACCACGAGACTGAATAAGCTGGTAAATACCAAGGCCGTAATCCAGTTCGGCATCGTTAAATGAGCACGCCCTAAAATACCTCCAAGGACATCGCTCCCACCTGAAATATAAGCAGCTAAGAGGGTGTAAAGCAGGAAAAGGTAAGTAACCCAGGCGATAATCTGACCGGGTAAACCCAGGGTGGATTTCGCCATGGAAACCATGTTACTGCCCGCCGGTAAACGCAGATTCACTTCAAGGATCAACAACGCGCCGACGGTCATGATAAGCCAGCATAAAATCAGGAAAAAAATGGAATTGGTAAAACCAACTTCCGCAGTCGAAACGGGTAAGGCCAGCATTCCTCCACCAATGGAAGTACCCACAATAAGAAGAATGCCGCCGATGAATTTAGAATTTGCCAATTTAAAGTCCATTATGTATAAATTTAATACAATATATTAAAGAATATATTCCCCATAGTCAATAGACCGCGCAAGCGAAGCGGTCTATAGCACATGCAGCATTTGCAATACTGCATGAATTAATAATAAAAATGAACAAAAAATCACAAAAACAGGGGTCAACCTCCCGCCTGGGACCTGGTATTCACTTTTAAACTTTTTCCGCCCCAGCATGACCATCAATGCGGGTAAAAGCAACAATAAAATCACACAAAAAATACCGGCATAACTCAGTGCGGAAATGTAGGCTCCAGGATAATAAAGCACCAGAAGCAGGGGGGGGAGGAAGGTTAACAGAAACAAACCCAAGCCTTCCTTGCCCTTTTGTTCCACTTTAAGACCGTCAGCCAGAAAGCTAATCAAGCAGAGCGAAACACCCAGAAAAGCCGTGAGCATGCAAATGGAAGTGAAGAAATTAAACAAGGAGGTAATGAGGGTGCTGTGCACCGTTTTTGCGAGCATGGCCGCTAATTCGCTGTTGGTGCGATCACTGTGCATTAACGCGGCCAACCCGGAATCGCCGGTTGATGGCAGGGTGCCAATGATCACTGCATCCCACGCCAGGTAGCAAAGCAGGGGAATGAAGGAGCCAATTAAAATAACCCGCCTCAAAGTTTTGATGTCATCATTAAAGTATTCGCGAAGATTGGGAACGATGATGGCGAAACCAAAAGAAGTGATTAACAGCATGATGCTGCCGGCAATGTAGCGGTAATTGCCGCCATCGAGGTAATTTAATTGAATGTGGGGCGCGATCAGGACCACCAGAATCAAATACACCCCGAGTTTACCGAACATCAGCCCACGGTTGAGCAAATCGACGCTGCGGATCCCGGCATAAACCACCGCGCCGAAGGCTAAGGTAAACAATAAACTGGCCTGCCATTCATTGAGGTGCAGTCCTATACGGGAAAACAGGCTGGCAAAAATGTCCGCCCCGCCTGAGATGTAGGCGGATAAAAGGGTATACAGGAGAAAAAGGTAGCTCAGCCAGGCAGCCAATAACCCTGCCTTGCCTAACGTGGCTTCCGCCATGGAAACCATGTGTTTGCCGCGGGGCAAATAGAGATTGGCTTCAAGGATAAACAGAGCGCCCAAGGTCATGACCGCCCAACATAAAAAAAGAAAGAAGGTTGATTGCCAGAAACCAGTCGCGGCATTAGCGACCGGCAGCGCCAACATGCCACCGCCAATGGATGTGCCTACAACGAGAAGAATGCCGCCAATGAATCTGGATTTCATAATAACCTCCAATGAAGAATCCTGTCCTTAACACTTACAAGCTTCGCATCCATGAGGCTTTGGGTTTCGGGTGCTCCGGTAGGAGCACTATTTTGTCATGGCCACGGCCGGCATAGGCGCGGGGCGTGCAATGGGCGCATTAAACCATTGTATTTCCACACGGCGATTTTGAGCGCTGCCATGAATGATTTTATTGTCTGAAACGTCATGCTTGTCGCCATACCCTTCCGCCGTCAGGCGCTGGGCTTGAATGCCATTGGCCCATAAAAAAGTCAGCATGGCTTCGGCGCGGGCTTGCGACAGCTTTTGTTTATGCCGTCTTGAACCGATATTATCGGTAAACCCGGCAACATAGATAGTACTATTTGGATATAAACGAAGCAATCGCACAATATTGACCAGGGCCGGATAACAGATATCATTCAATTCTGGCGTATCAAAGACATAATAACGGTCGGTCGGCACAATTAACGTCATGGTATCGCCGTACTCAACAAATTGAATGTCCTGTCCGTTCAGATCGTTCACGATGGCTTGTTTGGTTTCCTTATAAAGGCTGGTGGCCGCTCCCGCAATGCCGCCGACCACAATGCCCCCTGGAATGGCTGCTGAACTGGCGGCACTGGCCACGGTACCGGCGATAAGACCGTAGGTTGCCCCCTTGGCCGTGTATTTGGGCATGGTGTTATAGGGTTTGAAGTTATTGTAGGGTGGTTTGTAGCAGCCGCTCAGAGACAAAGGCAGCAGCAGGCTTGATATAGCCAGGTATCGGGCGGCGTGTTTGGGTGACATTCCTACTCCTGTTACAGATCTATCCCTCATTATTAAGCATCCCTGCCTATTTCGCAATCAATGCCCTCATTTTCTGCTGACAGGGCCGGGTTGCCAAGGTTATGGATGAAATAATCCATTGTAAATTAAAGCATTAGATAAAAAAACCTGCTTAACAGACTACGAAAGGCCATCAGCATTGGGTATAGTGAAAGACCGTCTCAATGGATGTCTTACGCATGGCAGAGAAAAAATTTTCATTCAAATTATCCCTGGCTGCATTGGGGGTGGTATTTGGGGATATTGGAACCAGCCCTTTGTATGCCATTCGTGAAACCCTGTGGGGACTCCCCATCAATCAGCTGGACGTCATGGGGGTTTTATCCCTGGTGTTCTGGTCGCTGATTATTGTAATTTCCCTCAAATACCTGGCGGTGGTTCTGCGGGCCGACAACGATGGCGAGGGCGGTATTTTAGCCTTACTGGCCCTGTTGAAACGCAAACGTGCCCGTCACGAGCACCTGTTTTATCTTGTGGCTATTTTTGGGGCTGGATTATTAATCGGTGACGGGATGCTGACGCCGGCTATTTCAGTCACCAGTTCCATTGAAGGTTTAAAAACCGTGTCGCCGCAACTGGAAAAATGGGTGGTTCCTTTTTCCTGCGTCATTCTAATCGCTTTATTTTCCCTGCAATACAAAGGAACGGCCAAAATAGGTTTTGCCTTTGGACCCCTGTTGTTGATTTGGTTTGTGACCATCGCTATCCTGGGGATGAATAAAATTATTGATAATCCCGAGGTACTGAAAGCGGTTAACCCTTATTATGCGTTTGAGTTTTTTCGAGAAAACGGCATGAAAGGCTTTTTTTTGCTGGGGGGCGTTTTTCTGGTGGTGACCGGTGGGGAAGCCATGTATGCTGACATTGGCCATTTTGGTAAAAATCCTATCCGTGCCAGTTGGTTTATGATTGCCTTGCCCTGTCTGTTATTGAATTATTTTGGCCAATGCGCCAATCTCCTCGCCCACCCTGAAGACATTGACAACCCGTTTTACAATCTTGCGCCCGACGGCTTTTTTATCCCTCTGCTCATCATTTCAACCATTGCCACCATCATTGCTTCCCAGGCGTTGATTACCGCGACCTTTTCATTGACGCGGCAAGCGGTGTTGCTTGGGCTTTATCCTAAACTGCAGATCATTCAAACCTCCAAAGAGCACGCGGGGCAGATTTACATTCCTCAGGTTAATTTTTTCCTGATGATTGGCACCTTGTTGCTGATTATTATTTTCCAGAGTTCAGCCAATCTTGCTCATGCTTACGGCATTGCCGTTAACCTGACCATGCTGATGGTTACCCTGATGGTGGCCTATGCGTCCATCAAGGTCTGGCATTGGTCGCTTGTCAGGACACTTTTGGTGTTTTCGTTATTTGTGTCGGTTGATTTGCTGTTTCTGGCATCCAATTCGCACAAATTCATTACCGGCGGGTGGGTGCCGATTGGGTTTGCCTTGCTTGTCGCCACCGTCATGTTTACCTGGAATAACGGTCTGCAGTATTTAAAAAATAATTACTACATGGCAAAAGAAGACATCTCCAAAATAGTGAAGCAATTGCATTACAAAACCTTAAACAAGCTTCCCGGGCTAACGGCCATTTTTATTACCGATACCTACGATCGAAGCGGGGGTAGTTTCCTGCATTTCTTAAAACTGAGTCTTTCCGTTCCTCAAAACATTCTGATAGTCAATTACATCGTGCGTAATCGCCCGCACATTTACGTTAAACATCGTTTTGAAGTCAATAAACTCGATGAAACCATTTATGAATTAACCCTGAACTATGGCTTTATGGATAACATTTCCATTCCCGAGGCGCTGGAAATATTAAATGAGAAGGGAATTCTGCCGTTCAAACTGAATGTGGATAATGCCACTTACCTGGTGGAAATCCCCAACATCATGGCGTCGCGCGAGAAACGCTCCCTTAATTTTTATTGGCAGGAAAAATTATTTGCCTTCCTGATGCGTAATTATTCGGTGAACCTCAATATTGAATTTTACAAACTGCCCTACAACCGCACTATGGCCATCGGGACTTATTTCCAAATTTAATCAGTTCCTGACATGACAACCATTGGACAAGGGTTTTGACGGCAGGACGACCTGGATGTTAATGCCTTTTATTGTCGGGCTACTGCGCGCCTGTGAGAGGTATTCAATCAGCGGCACATCGACTACTTTGCCGTATTGTGACGAAGCCTGACGGAAAATGGGCTTGCCATTCTTCCAGAAAACAAAGCCCAGGTGCGATACATTGAGGTTGGTGCCAATTTGTTTGCGTAAATTCCAGTTGGGTCTGACGATTTCAACAATGGCGGCCTCAGGAATCTGCTTAAACAGGTATTGGTTAGCCCTGCCCTTGGCATCAAACAACGCTGTAAACGGCAGGTAGGGCAGAGTAGACACCGTTCGTGGCAACTTGCTTCCCAGGGTCTGTAACTCATGGAGCCGTTGCTTCCTCAGGTGCGGATCAGGATGAAGCAAACGGATATGGTCGTCGCCAAAATGCCCATACCAGGAGGGTTTATCAATAAACGCGGTCGCTGTTTTAAACACGGGATTTCTTTTTTCATCGACAAGGGTGGCTGTGATGTCTTTAACGTAACCCTGACGCTGATTATTATGGTTCCAGTCTAAACCGGTAAAATGATTGCGATGGATAAAACCCAATTGCCCCTGGTTGTAGCGAAGATTTCTCAGGCAGTGTTGAAAGGTCTGTGTATTATTGGCCAGCGCAATGGCCAATATGGTGGTGACATAGGTTTCGCAATCAAACGCATCCGTACGGTAACGCGGGTATTGATCAAAACGCGCACGGCTCCCTTCGCCCAGGGCGCCAAGCACATAGGGCTTCCCCAGGAAATAGCCGCTGACTTTATCAAGACGCTGTGCCATGTCAAAATTCGGTATGTGATTGATGCTGTGATATAGTCCCGTTAACGTCGCGACGGCCTGTTTTTCTTCAGTGACCGCCGCGTCAACAGAAACAGCGGAGAGGCCGAGCGTCAGTGTCATCATGGAGGATAAAAATGTCTGGCAGGTTTTTCTCATGGCCTTCTCGGCAAATTGGATGGTTGAATTTTAACCCTGATGCAACAGAGGTACAAGAATGCTGAATGCAATATGGTTGGGGATGATCGTTTTGTCCGTGGTCGTCGGGGCCATTGAAGGACGACTGGATAATGTCGTGCATGCCGTGACCGACTCGGCCAAACTTGGGTTTGAAATCGCACTGGGCTTAAGCGGCATCATGGCGTTGTGGTTGGGTATTATGGCCATTGCGTCGGAGTCAGGCCTGGTGAATCGCTTTGCGCGCTGGCTTAAGCCGGTTCTGCGGCCCTTGTTTCCTGATGTGCCAATGGATGATCCGGCCATGGGGGCCATGGTGATGAACATTGCCGCGAATATGCTGGGGTTGGCCAATGCAGCAACCCCATTTGGTCTTAAAGCCATGAACGAACTGCAACGTTTAAACGGCAAGGCGGAGCAGGCAAGCGATGCGATGTGCACTTTTTTGGCCATTAACACCTCAAGCGTGCAATTGATCCCGGCGACAGCCATTGCATTTCTTGCGGCAAATGGCGCTCACCAACCCAGCTCGGTGATTTTCACTTCTCTGATAGCCACCAGTGTCTCAACCCTGGTTGCCATTGTTGCTGTAAAACAATTAGCCAAATTACCGGCCTATCGTTTAAGAGAGGTTGAGATCAATGATTGAGATTGCCAATGCCATTTCCAATTGGATTCTGCTGCTTTTTGTAGTCGGTATTCCGCTTTACGGTACATTTAAAAAAATCAATGTGTTTGATGCCTTTGTCAGTGGTGCGAAGCAGGGGTTTGAAACCAGCATCAGCATTGTTCCCTACCTGATTGCCATGATGGTGGCGATTGGAATGCTCAGGGCCTCCGGTTTTTTTGAACTGTTAAATGCCATCCTGGCTCCTGTGCTGTCATGGTTTGGTATGCCGTCGGAGTTATTGCCCTTAGCCCTCATCAGGCCATTTTCGGGAAGTGCTGCCACAGGAGTCATGGCTGAATTGATTCATGAAAACGGAGGGGATTCGTTTATTTCAAAAACAGCCGCCACCATGATGGGCAGTACCGAAACGACGTTTTATGTCATCGCGGTTTATTTTGGCGCAGTCGGGATTAAACGCACCCGCCATGCCATCCCGGCAGGGCTTCTTGCGGATTTAGCCGGGATTGTGGCGAGTGTGGTTGTTTGCCGTTACCTCTTTTTGTAGCCGGAAATAGCGGGGCTAGGCGTTCGACTTTTCCGTTGCCGTCTTTAATCGGGACGGGGGTAAGACGGGCATGATCACAATGTCATGCAGGCGCCAGTTGTATTGTTCAAGCCTATGGCGCAACGCATTGAGTTTCACTAAAGAAACCTCGTCCGTCTTCGGTTCAATGAGGATATCGCCAAAAAAAACGTGGCCCTCATCACGAAAACGGGTCGTCACCGACTGAACCCAGTTTTCTTTTTTTATAAGGGCTTTTACCTCGGCAATCAAGGGATCTGTTTTTTCAAGGCCTATCATTTTGGGGATCTCGTCCAGCAAGTCGTAGACAGATTGTTTAAAATTCTGATAGCCGTCATGGATGATGCTGATTGAAATCAGGATTCCCACACTGGCATCCGCCCACCAATAACCCAATCCAATGCCCAGAATACCGACAATACTGGCAAAAGCGCTCATCCAGCTCGCTTTGTTCATTTTTGAATCGGTAAATAAAATCTTGTCATAGAGTTTTCGCGAGAGCGGGAGTTTGATGTGACCAAGAATGGTGGAGGGTATCCCGGACCATAACAGCGCGGGGATCATGATAAAGCCCAGCCACACCGAATGATCGAAAAAAAACACCGTGGGAATGGTTGGATGTTCCTGTTGCAGGAGAACAACAAAGCCATCAACGAAAAGATAAATGCCCAGGATGAGCAATGCCAGTGAACTGGTAAAAAAAGACATGGTGGTCACACGATGAAAACCATAGGGGAAATTACGATTGGCTTTCCATTTGACAAGACGGCTGGCTATCAAAAAAGACGCGGGTGGGATAATACCAAGCATGTCTTCAAGCCAGATTGTTTTCATGGTTTGCGAGTTGGACATAACTAAAAACGAAAAAAAGCTGGTGGAAATCATGTAAATAAAGGAAATCCATTCATAGCGGATGGCCTGGCTATAAAGGGGGCGCAATGTTTTCGGAAATTCCAGGGTTTTAGTGACGTGCAGCATGCTGAATTTCCTTTTGTTGGTGGATAAATTCATTCACCGCTTTAAGCCAGGCATTTTCGCCGGGCGGTACCGCCAACACATAGGCTGTGGATTCTTTCTTGTAATAAGGCACGGTAAAGGCAAGAAGTTTAGACCAGGGTGAATCCTGATGAATGGCGCAGGCGGCGACATCGAGTTTAAAGTGCTGCAACTGTCGATACAACGCTTCCTGATTGTCGGAATACCAGGTTATTTCAGCGTGTAAATCCCGAGCTAATTTTAGTAATAACTCGGTTTCTTCTGAGGGTGTCGCCTGATTTGAACATACACCCGCTTTTAAACGATGAGTCTCTTGAATGGTCTTTAACGTGCGATTGGGATCGTCGGGAAATTGACAACTCGAAAGCGCAATCACAAGGCAGGTTGTTTGTAGGCTGTTTACCCATTTTACCATGATGATTCCTTTCCTTGGCCGCTCCAGTTTGTCAGGCTAATTTAAAGCATGGATTTCTGTATTTGCCTGGATTTTCTGTGAATAAAAATTAAAACGCGTTAATTATCAGGTATTCATTTTATCCAAACCTATGGTAATGTTAAATGGAAATCGACCTTTCATGGTTGGTATTCATGCTGTAATCAAATCGTAATGAACAAAAATATAAGGAAATGTCATGAATTCAAAGCTTTTATTTTCTTTGGTTTGCAGCGCCGTGTTGTTCGCTTCCGGTTGCAATACCAACTCGGGTTATGAAACCACAGTTAATCAGCCTGTGACGCATGTTTCTGTTGCGCAAAAACAAACAGATGCCAAGATTTTGAGCAGCTTGATTGTGCTGAATAAAAACGAAATTGCTGCCGCCAATGCAGCGCAACAAAAATCAGCCAACCATGCGGTTAGAAATTATGCTGAAACCATGAATAAGGCTCACAGCAGAAACCTGCAGGAAGCCGAGCGTTTAAGCCAACAACTGGATGTTGCTCCCAAGCAAGGTCAAACAGCGGCGCAATTGCAACGCAAAGGCCGACAAGAACTGGCTAGCTTAAACCGTCTGCAAAATCATGCCTTTGATCGCGCTTACATCAATGCCATGGTTAAAGATCATGCAGCGGCGCTGCAATTACTGGATCAACGTTTGATTCCTCAGGCGACTAATCCACAATTACGTCAATACCTGGAAGCGACCCGTGCTCATGTGGCTCAGCATTTAAAACAGGCACAAGCTGTTCAAAGTCAATTGGCCAATTCGTAATAATAAAAAACCGGGCGAGCGTGCTGCGCATCCGGTTTTGATTTTCGATTCTGATTAATTAACCTTTTTTACCCTGCTTTCTTGCTCTACTGGCGAGATTGCCATCTTCATAAAGTTTCAATTGCGCAAGCAAGGTATTGGTGTTGGCTTTAAATGTGGCTAATTCGCGCCCTGAGATCGGCGCTCCTCGTGGCAGAGTCACCGTTGTCGGGTTTTTAGGCTGGCCGTTAATATGGAATTCATAATGGCAATGCGGACCCGAAGCCAGACCCGTCTGACCCACGTAACCAATGACCTGACCCCGACGTACGAAGTCACCGCGGGATAATCCTTTCTGGAATTTGAGCATGTGCCCGTAAATGGTGCTGTAAAGCTTGTTGTGGTTAATCTTAATCATGTTCCCATAACCGCTTTGACGGCCGATAATTTCAATGCGGCCATCGCCGGTGGCTTGAATGGGGGTGCCGATACGGGCAGCCAGATCCACACCTTTGTGGGCACGTCGATAATGAAGTATGGGATGGTAACGCGACAGGCTGAATGTCGAGCTGATATGACTGAAGCGGATAGGGTAGCGATTAAAGGCCTTTTTGAGGCTGGTACCCTGCGGCGTGTAATAGTCTGTACGGCCATCGCGGCTGGTGTGACGGATGGCCTGAAACGTGCGGCCGCCATTTTTGTACGAAACAGCCAGAATATCGCCGGTGCCGACCAGTTTATCTTCAATGTAATAAGCTTTGTATATAATGGTAAAGCGATCGCCGGCTCTCACATCGCGGGCAAAATCGATATCCCAGGTAAAAATATCGGTCATCTGCTGAATCAGCTTGTAGGGGATGTTGTTGCGTTTGGCGGTGCCGTACAGCGAGCCTTTCACCGTTGCCGTCAGGAAATGGCTATGGCTGTTCATCTTTCGTGAATTGATTTTGCTCTTGTAATGCGCTCCGTCACGGTAAACGACCATGTATTGGGTACTGGTAAAGGGCAGGATCATTTTTTCCAGCACCTGCTTGTTGACCAGAAATTGAATTTCTTCGTTCGGTTTAAGTTTCGACAGTGCTTTGGCATGAGGATTGTCTTTAATAATGATGCCTAAAGTTTTTGCACTTAACCCGACTCGATTAAAGACGCTGGCTAACGAATCACCCGGACGGGCCTTAATGATTTTCCATTCCTTGCCGTTGACGATTTTCTTTTTAGCGATAACCGGAGCGGCGGTTTTTACTGCCTGGGGTTGTTTTTGTTTTTTTGCGGCGGCGACGGCGACGGTGCCAACGGACGTGGGACCGGTCTTGGCTTTGACTGTCTGAGGCGGTGCCTCCTGCCCTGCATGGGGGAGCGCGACACTGCGGTTGGTAAACCGTGTCTTCTGTTTATGAGGGAATGACTTGACCAGAATAAAAGGCAAGGCAAAAGCGATTACCAAAGCAATCAGCGCCAGCAATTTAGATGGTTTTTCCGGACTATTTAATGAGACATTGGGTCTGTGATCCATGTTTCGCCTTTACTACTGTCATCCCAGGAGAATCTGTTAATTAAAATAAACGTGTTACAGTCTTCTTTGGCTCTGACCGCTTAAGTAATAAGGTATCCCAATCGTGTCCAGTGATTGACGAATCAGCCGTTACTAGTCATTACCATCCTAAAGCGTTCATGCTTTTTTGCTTATTCTTTGTACTGTCCTCTAGCGAGAACAGAATAACCGGGCTAAGATACTCGCTGCAAGAAGTTAGGTCAATCATTAAAAAAGGTTTTACACGCATGATAATCGCAGATTCCGCTTACAATGAGCTGAAAAGAGGGTGTGAGGAAATTCTCCCGGAACAGGAGCTTGAAAAGAAATTACTCAAAAATCGTCCTTTGCGTATTAAAGCGGGGTTTGATCCCACCGCACCCGATTTGCACCTCGGGCATACCGTCCTGCTAAACAAGTTGCGTCAATTTCAACACATGGGACATGATGTGATTTTTCTGATTGGGGATTTTACTGCCATGATTGGCGACCCCACCGGTAAGAATGTGACACGCATGCCGCTGACCCGCGAAGAAGTGCTGGTGAATGCCGAGACCTATCAGCATCAGGTTTTTAAAATCCTTGATCCGCAAAAAACCACGATTGCTTTCAATTCCCAGTGGCTTGGTCAATTGAATGCGGCGGATTTAATTCGTCTGGCAGCAACCCATACCGTGGCAAGAATGCTGGAACGTGATGATTTCAACAAGCGCTATACCTCAGGGCAGCCTATCGCGATTCATGAATTCCTATATCCTCTTATACAAGGGTATGACTCCGTGGAGTTAAAAGCGGATGTTGAGTTAGGCGGAACAGACCAGAAATTTAACTTATTAATGGGACGGGAGTTACAAAAGCATTACGGACATGAACCGCAGGTCATTATGATGCTGCCTCTGATTGAGGGATTGGATGGCGTTAAGAAGATGTCGAAGTCACTGAACAATTACATTGGTATTGCAGAAAGCGCAGACAGTATGTTTGGCAAAATCATGTCCATCAGTGATGAACTAATGTGGCGCTACCTTGATTTATTAAGTTTCAGACCCATCTCTGAAGTGGAGGGGCTGAAAAAATCAGTGGCGGAGGGCTACAACCCGCGCGATGTAAAAATTGAGCTGGCTAAAGAAATCATTGCCCGCTTTCATGATAAGGCCGCTGCCGAGAGAGCACATCAGGCATTCATCGAGCGATTTCAAAAAGGGGAAATACCGGAGGATCTGCTGGAGCAGGAGTTGACCATCAGTGAACCCATCAGCATTGCCCAACTGTTAAAACAACTTGATTTAACCAAAAGCACCTCGGAAGCCATGCGTATGGTGAGTCAGGGTGCCGTTAAAATTGACGGCGAAAAAGTCAGCGATTCGACGAAAACCATGGCAAAGGGCGAGGCTTGTATTATTCAGGTTGGAAAACGACGCATTGCTAAAGTGCGCCTGACTTGAATAAAAAATAATCATCCCCATATAGAATAAGAATAAAAATACAGG